>NZ_QKOF01000004.1 GCF_014889545.1 Methanothermobacter thermautotrophicus
CAACCTATTACTTGATGGAGAAGAGTGGAAAGTTAGGGACAGAACTTTAAAAAGGACTCCTAAAATGGCCCGAAATTAGAAAAAAGCAATGAAATGTTAACGATGATGATTATTTAGTCAGAGATGAACATCTTTTGAAATTATCATGCAGGACAGGGTTCGATCATAATAGGGCTTCAAAGACATATGAACCTTAGAACCAGGACCAGATAGGAGTTTTCAAACATCAAGGCAGGTTCATGATATACATGCTGACCATTAATTATTTAAGGTGTTAGTTTCAATATCATAAAAAAATTACTATTATCTGCTCAAATTATTTCAGGCCCCGGTAGCTTAGGTGGGAGAGCGCGGGATTCGTAATCCCGAGGTCGCGGGTTCAATCCCCGCTCGGGGCTCTTATTTTATCACTGAATGGTTCTGTGAGCAGTGCGCCAACAAGGAGTCCCAGGGCTATTGCAACCACAGTCATTGCAAAGAGTGTTATCTCAGCTATGGATGTCAGATAGTTCCTTCCAAGGAGATTTGCAAGTCCTATGAAACCTATGGATCCAGGTGCAAGGAACCAGAAGGCAGGGTAGAGGGTGACAAAGTGAGGTGTCTTACCTGCAAGCTCAATCCCCCTGGCAACCAGTGTCATTGACAGGGCCCCCAGGAATGCACCCAGGAGTCCTCCTCCAGCCGCATTCCCGAGCTGCTGTCCCATGAGTGCACTGTAGAGCACAAGGAGTATCCATGGAAAGTCACTCCTGTATACAGAGAGGAAGAGGTATATGCCCACCGCAAATATGAAGGCCCCCAGATAGGGACTGTAACTTATGGCGGATATCTTTATGGCTGCAAATTCCTCCTGGGGGAACCTGTTAAGCTGCATACCCATCAGGACACCAAAAAGGAGGAGAAGAAGAACCATGCACCCATATATTACCCTGCTTGACCCTGAAACCAGTTCCCCGCTTGCAAGTTCATAGATGCCTGTTGTTAGCGTCACACCAGGGATAAAGTATATCAGGGGTGGTACAAGGAGTGTGAGGTTACCGCTAACGGCACCGGTATTGATCAGGAAGAAGGCAACACCCGAAACCGTGAAGGATGCCAGTACAGGCATGATGAGGGAGAGCCTTCTCTTACCGTAACCCAACACTATCAGGGAGCCTGCTATAAGGCTGAGGAATGATGAGTAAATTACAAGATCAGGGTCGGGCTGTATAAGAAGTGCTATGCCCAGTGAGAGAATAAGGTAACCCAGAAGGATCCCGTAGCGCCCGAACCTGTGGGAGCCCCTCAGTATGCTCCTGAGCTCACCCAGTGCCTCACCCAATCCTCTCCTCCCGGATGTCAAATCATCGGTGAGTCTGTATATCTCTGTGACCTGGTGAAGGGGCATCATCCCTGGGGACTGGGCTGCAAGGCCCATCCTCGAGACCTCCCCCTCAGCCTTTATTATGATCATGGTTGGGAGGACCGAGACCTCAACCTCGACACCCTGGGAACCGGCGACACTCCTCAGGATTCTCTCGGTATCTGTAACAGAATTTCCTGAGGCTATGAGGGCGCGGCTCAGCTCCTCAAGGAATTCAAGCAGTTCTGCTGTCATTTCTCTGGTCACAGGGATTCTTTAATTCGTTTCCAATGTATGTGGGGTGGATGAAGCCGGCCCTTATCATATGGTCTGCGAGGACCATTGCAACCGCAGCCTCTGCAACCGGCACAACCCGGGGGCAGATGCAGGGATCATGTCTCCCATGGACCTCAATGGTTGTCTCCTCCATCCTTTCAAGGTCAACAGTCTTCTGGGGCACTGATATGGAGGGTGTGGGCTTTACGGCTATCCTTGCAGTTATCGGCATGCCGCTTGATATCCCTCCAAGTATGCCCCCAGAGGTGTTTGTCGTTGTTCTCACCTTACCATCATCATCCAGGTAGAACTCATCGTTTATCTCACTTGCACGGTGTTCTGCAACATCGAATCCCATCCCGATCTCAACACCCTTCACAGACCCGATACCCATGAGGGCCCTTGCTATATCTGCATCGAGTTTACTGAATACCGGCTCTCCGAGTCCAGCAGGCGCACCGAGGGCAACAACCTCAACAACCCCGCCAACGGAGTCTCCCCTGCTGCGGGCATCAAGTATAACCTCTTCCATACGTTCAGCTGCCCTGGGGTCGGCACATCGGACAGGGTTACTCTCAGAGTACTCACCTATCCTTTTAAGGCTTACCCTGTCTGCCCTAACATCACCCACCTGCACCACATGGGCCTTTACTGTCACACCGTAACCGCTGATGAGCTTCTTTGCAACGGCCCCGCCGATTACGTGCCCAATGGTAACCCTTCCACTCCCACGGCCACCGCCACGGTAGTCATAGTGCCTGAACCTCGCCCTCCATGTGTAGTCGCCGTGTCCCGGCCTTGGTGTATTCTCAATGTTACTGTAACTTTTTGAGTCGGCGTCCAGGTTCCTGACGATTCCAGTTATGGGGGTGCCATCTGTTCTTCCCTCGAATATGCCTGAGAGTATCTCGACCCTGTCGGATTCAGCCCTTGGAGTGGTGAGGGCACCTGTCCCGGGCCTCCTCCTGTTAAGTTCCTGCTGTATGTCCTCTTCACTGAGCTCGAGACCCGCGGGGCAGCCGTCGATAACAGCGCCCACTGCAGGGCCGTGGCTTGATCCGAAGGTCGTGACCCTGAACACTTCACCTGTACTGTTCCCGGCCACCGAATCACCACCCGCTATCAGCCTAACTCCTTGAGGGTAGCATGGGTGTTAACCATCCAACGAAGCTATCAATGCTCCGGCTCTGCATGTAAACGGTTCCTGTACCTTCAAATTCTGCAACCAGACCTTCACCACTAAGAAATGTGCTTTTGAGGCCACCAACCTTTCTCACACTGAAATCAAGCCCCTCTGTGAAGGCCACAATGTGGCCTGTGTCCACTATGAACCTCTCATTTACAAGTTCCCTGCTGTAAATCGCGCCGAAACTTGAAAGAAACACCGGTCCTGAGGATCGTATTTTAAGAAGGAACAATCCTTCCCTTGCAAAGAAGGTCTTGAAACCCCCCAGTTTGGTGTCTATCTCCACATCCTCTGGTCCTGCCATGAATGCACCGCTCTGGGCATAGATGGTCTCTGTTGTCTCAAGGACCTCAACATCACCAGGGTAGGCCGGTGCGAGCTGCACATCCCCCTTACCCTGTGCCCTGAAGGTGTTGAGGAAAAGGCTTTCGCCTCCAATGGATCTCTTAAAGGCCCCAAGAAGACCCCCTGTCTCTGTCTGGAGTTCTATGTTTGAGCTCATGCTCACCATTGCACCTGTCTCAGCCTTTATTGCTTCACCGCTTTCAAGCTCGATGTGAGCCATACTAAAACTTGGTCTGTGTAAAATTTCATATCTCATGGATTTACTGTGTACCTTTTAGTTAATATATCATCAGGGTATTGTTGGTTTACTGACTGTGGTGGTTTTTATGTTCTCTTATCATGAGGATGGCGGTTGATGTGGATTCCTTACAATCAGGTGTTTTCAGGCGGGACCTAAATGTTTAACCGTGGTGTTTCATTTATCTATTAAACATGGAAGTGCTCAGCCATATCTACAAGGTCCTCATGGAACTCTACGGGCCCCAGGGATGGTGGCCACTCATTGATAGGGATACAATGACACTCAGGTACCACCCTGGCGATTACACCCCACCATCAGATGATGGGGAGCTCTTTGAGGTCATTGCAGGGTCCATACTGACACAGAACACGTCCTGGGACTCCGCTGCATCTGCACTCATAAACCTTGCGGTGATGGACGCCCTTAAACCCCACAGGATACTCTCCCTGGATGATGCCGAAATTGAAGCGGCCATACGGTGTGCTGGTTTCTACAGACAGAAGGCATCATACCTCCGCGAAATGGCAGGGTTCTTCCTGTCCCTTGAAGGGTCAACACCATCCCGGAAGGAGCTTCTGAGGGTGAGGGGTGTCGGCCCTGAAACCGCGGATTCAGTGCTGCTATATGCCTACAGAAAACCGGAGTTCGTGGTTGATGCATACACCCGGAGGATGCTGGCCTACCTTGGAATCATCGCTGGTGATGAGAGCTACCACAGAATAAAGGAACTCTTTGAAAAATCCATTGAACCCGATTTCAGGGTCTTCCAGGAGTACCATGCCCTTATAGTCAGGCATGGTAAGTCCTACTACAGGGGAAGGGTCCATGGGGAGGGTGATCCCCTAACTGAAAAACTGGGTGATTCATGTGATTGACTTCACAGATATCAGTGTTGCGATCATAAGGAGGACATTCAGGACCCGGTTTAGACTTGCATCCCTCACAGGGAGGTCTTCGATATTCAGAAAACTCGTAAAGAGACTCTTCTTTGAGGGGGATGATATACAGGTCATACCTAGGAACTCTTCCATAGAGATAAACCGCAGTATCCCGGTGCCTGAGAATCTTGTCCTCCCCTCGGAGGTCCTGAGGCGGATGATACTCAGATCCAGGCACATCTTCCTGATGGACTTCTGCATATGCAGGGTCTCATCGGATTGCAGCAGCTACCCCCATGACCTTGGCTGCCTTTTCCTGGGACCCGGCGCCATGAGGATCTCAGAGAAGGTCGGAAGACTCGTATCTGCTGGGGAGGCACTTGAACACATTGAAAGGTGCCAGGAGGCGGGCCTGGTTCACATAATAGGGAGGAACAGGATAGACTCTGTCTGGCTTAACTCGGGGCCCCATGATGAACTCCTTTCGATCTGTAACTGCTGTGAATGCTGCTGCCTCTGGAAGATGACACCACTCCTATCTGAGGACATAGCATCCTCCATAACACCAATGGAGGGAGTGGAACTGAAAAGGGAGGAGGCCTCCTGTGTTCTATGCGGTCGCTGTGAGGATGTATGCTTCACGGGCGCCATAGGGGGGGGAGTGAGGTGGAGCATGACCCCGGAAGATGCCTAATATGTGGAAGGTGTGCTGAGAGCTGTCCTGAAGGTGCCATTAAGATAATGATGGACCCTGAAGCTGTTGAAGATGCCATAAAACGTGTTGAGGTCCTTGTGGATGTTGAGTCATGATTCCCCAACACCAGCCTTCATGGAGGGTCACCGAATTTCTCCTCTGCACGCATGGTTATGTTTTTTACCGGTGAAGATGTAATAAGGAATTATCACAATGGATCCAATAGTTACCTGTGAGTGATAATATGGAGTTTCCCACAAAAAGGATGCGAAGGTTGCGTAAGAGTCCACAGATAAGGAATATCCTTAGAGAAACACGGCTGCACCCATCAGACCTCATATACCCCCTCTTTGTAAGTGAAAAACTTGAGAGGGGTGAGAGGGAAGCAATAGATACAATGCCGGGCCAGTTCAGGTACTCTGTGGATGACGCGGTTTCCGAGGCATCCAGTCTTGAGGATGAGGGACTATCATCTGTAATCATATTTGGAATGCCATCATCCAAGGATGAGCTCGCATCAGCAGCCCATGACCCCCGGGGTGTTGTGCAGAGGACTGTGAGGCGGCTCAAGGAGGAAACAGACCTTGTGGTCATGACCGATGTCTGCCTGTGCCAGTACACCACCCATGGACACTGCGGTGTGGTGGTTGATGGTGAAATCGTCAACGATGAGACCCTGGAGGTCCTTGCAAGGATAGCCCTGTCCCATGCCGAGGCCGGGGCAGACGTGGTCGCCCCATCTGATATGATGGATGGTAGGGTGGCCGCCATAAGGAGGACCCTTGATGATGCCGGGTTTCAGGACACCCTGATAATGTCCTATGCAGTTAAATATGCTTCATCATTCTACGCACCATTCCGGGACGCAGTATCATCGGCCCCTGCCTTCGGTGACAGGAGATCCTATCAGATGGACCCTGCGAACATTGATGAGGCCATCATTGAGGCTGAACTGGACCTCCGGGAGGGTGCTGATATACTCATGGTGAAACCTGCCCTGGCATACCTTGATGTTATAGGAAGGGTCCGGGAAAGGTTCAGGGTGCCCCTCGCAGCATACAACGTCAGCGGCGAATATTCAATGCTGAAGGCAGCCATAAATAGTGGGTACCTGACTGAGGAGGCCATCTATGAATCCATACTGTCAATAAAACGTGCAGGGGCAGACCTTATCATATCACACTTCACTCCTGACCTCCTGGAGGTGATCTAGATGGACCCACTCCATGTTTCCAGGATAGCGGAGATGGCCTCCGTCCTTGAGGTCAGCGGATACCCGAAGCCAGGCAACGTCCACAGGACCCGTGACTTCGATGATATGGTCTACGAGGACTTCCTTGTGAGTGGGATAGTCATAGGTGATACCATGAGACTGGCAGCAGAGAGGGGGAAAGGGCTGAGGGATTCCCTTGACCTTTCAAGCCTCGGACTGGGGAGTCTCATACTCAGGGCGGTTGAGGACACCAGGAGGTGGGTTTCCACCAACACGAACCTGGGCATCATAATGCTGCTCACACCCCTCTCAGCCGCAGCGGGGATGGTTGACACCGGGGATCTCCAGGGACTGAGGGAGCAGGTAAACCGTCTGATACTTCAGACAACACCAGAGGATGCTGTTAACCTCTACAGGGCTATTTCAACTGCAGAGGCCGGTGGAATGGGTGAACATGACACCCTTGACGTTAATGACCCTGCTTCACAGCAGAGGATAATGGATGAGAACATCACCCTCTTTGACACCCTCAAGATGTCAGCTGCCTGGGACCTCATCGCACGGGAGTTAACGTCCAGCATGCCGGTCACATTCAATGTAGGCTTCCCGGTATTTAAGGGAACCGTGGAGGAGCATGGCATGAACCTGGCCGTAGTCCAGACATTCCTGACCATACTTTCAAGATTTCCTGACACACTGATATCCAGGAAGTATGGCGAGGAGATCGCCCTGGAGGTTTCAGAGGAGGCCTCAGATATCGTTGATAGGGGAGGTGTGCTCACCGCTGCAGGCCTCAGGAGGGTTGAGAAATTTGACCGTAAACTCTACAGGATGGGATGGAACCCGGGGACAACCGCGGATCTCACAGCTTCCTCTGTCATGGTTGGATTGCTGGATTATTACTCAGCACTTGTTTGATCTAAGTGGAGGAGAGTTTTATGATGGATCTTGACAGGATCATTGACCAGCTTCACATTTATGAGAAGAAGGTTCTGAAGGCATTCGAAGGCTCAGATAAACCGTTGAAACCTGAGGAAATAGCAGAATCCCAGAAGATCGATATAAAATCCGTCATGAGTGCAGCAGGCGCCCTTGAATCTAGGGGATTCGTGAAGGTTATAAAGGACGAAGAGGAGGTTGTATCCCTCACAGAGGATGGAGAGTCCTGTGCCAGGGAGGGACTTCCCGAGCGCAGACTCATGGAGGCCCTTGAGGGTGAAGAAGGACTTGAAATGTCAGAACTTTCCAGCAGGGCAGGTCTTGATAAGAAAGAGGCCGGTATTGGTATTGGCTGGCTCATGAGGAAGGGATGGGCAAGGATAAGTAATGGTATCGTCTCAGCGGTGAGTCACGGAACACCTGATAGGGGTGCGGATGAGAGGCTGCTGGAACTCTTACTTGAAAGGGGATCTGTGAAGATCAGGGAACTCCCTGATGAACTCAGGAGTGCACTGAAGGACCTGAAGGGAAGGAAGGGAATCGTGGATATAAGGAAAATTAAGAGGCATACCATTGAACTCACCCCCAAGGGCAGGAAACTCCTTGAAAGGGGAATAGAGATAGTTGAGGAGGCAACCCAGGTCACCCATGAACACCTCAAGAGCGGGGCCTGGAGAAAACTCCACTACAGGGGATACAGTATTGATGCAGAGTACCCTCTTGTTTATCCTGGAAAGATGCACCCACTCAGGCGTATAATCGATGAGATAAGGTCAATATTCCTTAAACTTGGATTCACAGAGTCAAGGGGCCCGATCGTTGAGTCTGCCTTCTGGAACTTTGACTGTCTATTCCAGCCGCAGGACCACGCTGCAAGGGAGATGCAGGACACCTTCTATGTTAAAAACCCATCCCTCACAGATCTCCCGGCTGAGGATCTTGTGATGGGTGTGAAGGATGCGCATGAAACCGGTGGCTCAACAGGTTCACAGGGATGGCGGTATGAATGGGACATGGATGTTGCAAGGCAGAGTGTGCTCAGGACCCATACGACCTGTGTATCTGCAAGGTTCCTCAGTGAGAACGAACCACCCCTCAAGATGTTCTCTGTCGGACGTGTTTTCAGGAGGGAGACCATCACCTACAAGCACCTCCCCGAGTTCCATCAGGTTGAGGGGATCGTTGCAGGCGAGGAGGTTAATTTCAGGAACCTCCTGGGCATACTGAGGGAGTTCTACAGGAAACTTGGATTTGAGGTCAGATTCAGGCCGGCATACTTCCCATACACCTACCTCTCAACTGAATGTGAAATCTATCTCCCTGAGAAAAAGAGCTGGATAGAGCTTGGAGGGGCAGGGATGTTCAGGCCAGAGGTCCTCGAGCCTCTGGGAGTTGAAACCCCGGTGGCTGCCTTTGGCCTTGGTATAGAGAGGCTTGCAATGATAAGATTTGATATAAAGGATATAAGGATGCTATACCAGAGCGACCTTGGATGGCTCAGGGGCCTCCCGGTGACCGGAGACCTGAAGTTATAGTCCCCTCTTGAGTGGAGGGACTTTAAAACTTTATTAATCTTCATTACCCTGTGCCATGACAGGGCGGTAGTACTCACCATCATCAAGCTGAACCCTCTCAAGGAGGCCCCTGTTTTCAAGGGAGAGGATGACGTTGTACATCCTCCGGGTCCCAAGTTTAAGAGGACCGTAGAGGAGGTGGCCCTCAAGGAGGTACCGTGGGACTGGAGCCCCACCACCGGTTTCCCTGAGTATCCTGAGGGCCTCTTCTTCAATCTGGTTGAGCTCGGCGACCCTCACATCCTCCTGGGTTTCCATCACCTTTACCTCTTCATCGAGGTTTTCAGCCACTATACGACCATCTTTCCGTGAAATAAGTCCCTTATTCTCAAGGGCTGTGATGGTGTCATGGTATTCATGTTCTGGCAGGTCAAGGTTCCTCTTGAGCATATCCTCAGATACAGGGGCGTTAAGGTCAAGCTGCATGTACCTGATTTCCCTGTAGACCATGTTTTCCTTTCTGGTTATAATCTTCAATGGGGACCTCCAGTTACTTGTGGTCACTAACCCTGGACATCAGGAGGGAACCAGTATCTCGGCTGCAACCAGCCGGCATATATCGGTCTTTGTTATGACTCCAACCGGTTTTCCATCATCCATTACGAGGAGTCCTGATATGTCAGCCCTCAGCATGAGGTTGGCGGCATCCTCTATGTTGTCATCAGCTGAGATGGTTATCACATCATCAACCATGATGTCCCTCACCTTGAGGTCCCTTTCAGGGTGTTCGCTGTCGGGTTTTATGGTTCCGAGAACTCCTATGAGGTCTGTGTAGGATACCACACCCACAGGTTTACCGTTATCTTCAAGTACGAACAGTCTCCTGACTCCGTGTTTGTACATCTTTTCGAAGGCCTCAAGGGGCCTTGTCTCGGGGCTCACAGTTATTATCTCAGGGTTCATGGCTTCTTTAACCTTCATTGAAATCCCTCAAAGTCATACTTCTAATTAATATATCACTGTATCTTTTTATGTTTTGTTATCCACAGGTTAGATACAGGGGGTGCGATGCATTTAAATAGTCGTGTTAATTATTCAGGTAATAACCCGTTGTTTTCTGCAGACAATACTGCAGGCTAAACAAAGTTTAAATATGACTTTAGAATAATAATATAATAAGTTCATATGAAATCACCTGTGGGGTAATAGTTATGATGAGAATAAGCATGTCTCTACCAAAAAAGCTCTTAAATGAATTTGATGAAGTTTTAAGGGATCGTGGATACCAGTCAAGGTCAAAGGGCATAAGGGACGCTCTTAAGGACTACATTGTAAGGTACCAGTGGATGAACGAAATGGAAGGTGAGCGAATCGGTATCATTGCCGTCATCTACGACCACCACTACACAGGGGTCATGGAGGACCTTGCAGACATACAGCACGACTACCGCGAATACATCAATGCTGTTATGCACGTCCACATGACCGAAAGGCACTGCCTTGAGGTTATAGTGGTTAAGGGAGACGTTGCAAAGATAAGGGAACTCACCGAGAAGATGATGAGGCTCAAGGGCGTTGAACACGTGAGGCTCACCAGCACATCAACCGAACAGAAGATAGAACATGAACACTGATCCAGCAATCAGAAACTAAATGAGATTCAGGGTCACACCCTATCACGGAAACCTCCTGGGGGATCATGAACGCCTTGCAGCCTTCCGCGAGGCAATATCCTCCAGGGCAAGGGGCATCACCTATGACCTGGGTGCCGGTAGCGGCATCCTCTCATTCTTCGCATCAAAGCACGCTGATAGAGTAATTGCAATCGAGAGGGATCCTAAGATAGCTGCATGTGCAAGGGAGAACCTCTCATGCCTCGATAACGTCATTGTTGTCAACGAGGACGCCCTCCACCATGAATTCAGTGAGGCCGATACGATTATATGCGAGATGCTTGACACGGCACTTATAGATGAGGAGCAGGTCCCGGTTCTCAGGAGGGCCCTCAGATTCCTCAGGGATGAGGGGACTGTGATACCACAGGCGGTTTTCAATGCAGCAGAACCCGTCAGTGTGAACTGTGAAAACATCATGTATGATGAAAATCTTTCACAGCAATCATCAGGTCCAATGAGGGTCTATGACAGGGTTGAATTCAATGAGGACCTCCATGAGATGTTCAGGGGTTCACTGAGGCTGGAAGCACTGGATAAATTCAACGCCATCAGAATAACATCCTTCACCATGACGGCACCTGAAATCATATGCGGTCCAACACCAATGATAAACCCGCCGCTCATCATACCACTGGGGGAGACCGTTGATAGAGGTGAGGTTGAGATAGAACTCTCCTACAGGATGGGAGGCGGATTTGATTCAGTTGAAGCATCCATAAAGGATTTTATCTAAAATTTGAGTACGGCTGGTGATTTCTATCCATCTGAAGCGGATTCTAAATGATTTCCTCACTGACTGCAGAAGGCTCCTCGTCCTCACAGTTGGAAATGAACTCAGATCTGATGATGGCCTTGGCCCATACCTCGCATCCCTCATCCAGGAGGCGATGGTGAAGAGGGGGCACCTGCTTATCAATGCAGGTACCGTGCCTGAAAACTTCACAGGAAAGATCAGGTCCGAAAATCCAAGCCATATCCTGATTGTGGATGCTGTTGAGATGAGGGAGGACCCGGGAACGGTGAGGTTCATCGAAAGGGACAGCATATCAGATTACAGTATTTCCACCCATGCCATGCCCCTATCATTCCTTTTGAGGTACCTTGAGGATCAGGGTGACTACAGGATAGCCCTCATGGGCGTGCAGCCAGAAAACCTTGAATTTGGAACCGAACTGTCACCGGTGGTTGAAGGGGCTGTCCATGACCTCGCAGGGGTGATAATCGCTGCCCTTGATGGTGTTGAGGGGCGCGAATGATTGCCTGGTTTCACTCAGCCATGTTTTTTCATGTGTCTTTGAATTGTGTATGTCACTTCCCTCCAAGATTAAGTTTTTATAAGACCCCGCCAAAGAGTAAACCAGCCCTTGATTTTTTGAGTGATCATTATGAGGATTCTGTTCATAGGTTCAAGACTCTTCAATGACGTTGCAGAGTATGCGTCAGCAATGGGTGTGACCACCATACTCTCTGAGTCAAACCCGGATGCCCCCAACCTTGAACTCGCCGATTCACACCACATCGTACCCAGGGGCATGGAGGGCCCTCTGGAAATCGCCCTCAGGGAGGACGTTGACGCAGTGGTACCGCTGATAGGTGTCGACGGACCCCTCAGGGATGTGGCCTGGCTCAAGGACAAACTTGAAACTGACCACGGGATTCCGGTGGTTGCATCAGGACCAGAGGCTGCTGAGATATCCACAGATAAATTTAAGACCAAGGAGTTCTTTACCAGGAACCGGATAAGGACACCGGAATACAGTTTAATCGATTCACCGGCTGATGTAACTGAATTTCCGGTGGTTCTAAAGCAGAGGGAGGGACAGGGCGGCTCAGGCGTGATGGTTGCAGCCACCCCCTCTGATGTCCGGGGTTATCTCCGCGCCAGTGACCATGCCCTCATGGAGGATTACATACAGGGCCGTGAGATCTCGGTTGAGGTGCTCAGGTGGAATGGCGAAACCCTCCCCCTGGTGGCCGTTGATAAGGGAGAAACAAGGGTGGATGGACTGCACCCCCTGAAGAAGGTGAAGAGGGCCCCAGCAATTATCAGGGGATTCGATGGAATGGAAGCGCTTGAAAGGGCCTCTGAAATCACTGAACTCCTTGGTGCGGAGGGCAACACCGACGTTGACATGATAGTCTCAGAGGATGGAAAACTCTACGCCATAGAGGTCAACACAAGGCCAAGCGGGACCAGGTACATCTCAGAGGCCGCGACGGGCATAAACCCAATGCACTGCCTGGTGGACATGGCAGCAGGGAACTGGAAACCGGGTAAAATCAGGAGGAAGAACCATTATGCCGTTGAGATACCGGTAGGTAACCCCGGGGACCTTGAGTCCATCATGCCTGAGGGGGCCTCATGGGTGCTCCACGGTCCCAGGAACCATATGCGCCTAACTGTCAGGGCCGGGAATCCTGAAATGATTGACCTGGTCCTTAAAAAACTCGGTGATCTTCGTGTACATAGAGGGCAGGTGATATGATGGAGTCGTTGATGGTTTTCATTATAGGTGCTGCTTCAGCTGCAGTATTCACACTATTTATAAGGAACATTCTCAGGAGTGCAGGTATAGGGGATAAACCAATAGTCACTGAGCACAGCCACAAGGCAGGAACACCTACAATGGGAGGCCTCGGGATGCTACTGGCCCTCCTCCTTGTAACGGTAATCTACCGGAACAACCCCTACCTAATCCTCACCTCACTCATAGTTCTCACAGCAGCCATTGTGGGCCTCCTGGATGACCTCCTGGGCCTCAAGGTGAAGGAGGTTCAGAGGATCATAAGGAACGTATCTGAAAGGCCCCTGGAGGTTGGTCAGCTTGTCCTGAAGCCAGGCGAGGAGGCAAGGGCGGCAACAGACAAGGCAAAGAGGGATGTTGAGGCCCTGCTATCTGAGGGACTTGTTGAGGTGGTCGGTGAGGCCCCAATAAAGAATGAGGTGAGTGAGGGGGAGAAGATAATGGCCCAGCTGATGATAGGTTTATTCCTTGTACTCTCAGGGGCTGTTGCTAAGCTCGGAGGCTTCTACCTGGGCCTTGCAGCCGCACCCATCGTCATAGCAGGTATGGTGGGGGCCATAAATGCAGTTAACCTCATAGATGGGATGGATGGGATGGCGGCAGGCATAATGCTCATAGCATCAGCGTCATGCGCAATTTTCCTCGGCCTGTCAGGCCAGGCCATGCCCTTCCTGGCACTGGCAGGGCTCTGCGCGGGCTTCCTGGTATTCAACAGGCACCCTGCAAGCATATTCATGGGTGACACAGGTTCATTCGCCCTGGGGGCGGGCTATGCGACTGCTGTGATGCTCACGGACACGGTTTACTTCGGCGTCCTTGCAATAGCGGTGCCCGTGGTCTCGGTTATCGTGAGTCTGCTCCACCGTGCAGGGGTTATAAGGCTCCCTGTTGAACCGCTGCACCACACACTCCACTACCGTGGGATGTCCGAGAGGAGGATAGTGCTCATATACTGGCTCATAACACTTGTGGTCTGTCTACTGGGACTCCAGCTCACGGGGAGACTCCTCTGATGGGTGAAGGCCATGTACCTTGATGAAATCGCAGAGCGGGTTTCAGGGAAACTCAGAGGTCCAAACAGAGCATTCAGAGGAATATTCACAACCCTTGGAGCTGCTAAAGCAGGTGACATTGTTATAAGGCACTGGATCGATGAGACTGGCGTCAAAATCGCCTCAGAAAGGGGTGTATCTGCTATCATAACCCAGGATCTCAGGGGGAACTCTGCCAGGGCAGCTGAAGATTACGGGCTCCCTGTTATCCTCGTTGACAGGATTGAAAATGCGAATGCCCTGGCACTTTCATGGACCATTGAGAGATTCGCCCCATCATCAAGGAGGGTTGTGGTCACAGGCACCAATGGCAAGTCCACCACGACCCACATGATCCACCATATAATAAGGACCACCGGTGCTTCATCCTACACAAACACCGATTCAAGGTCAGAGTTCAACACACTCATAGACCCCGTGGTCTCACAGCAGATAGCAGAGGTATCCTCTAATGGGGCACCTGAATTCATGGTCATAGAGGTCTCAGAGGTGCAGGGGTGGCTTGGAAGGGTTATGATGGACCACGCACGCCTCATGACATCGGCCATAGGGCCAGAGGTGGTCGTCATAACCAACGTTGCAATGGACCACATAGGACTTGTTGAGTCGGTGGAAGATGTCTCCAGGGAGGTATCAGGGGCCCTCAGGGCAATTGAATCAGGGGTGGCTGTACTCAATGCCGATGATGAACGTGTGAGGGCCATGGCCCGTGTGAACCCCTCCCTCAGGGTGGTCTTCTATGGTCGGGACTCCCATGTGAGGTATGATGGGGAGGGCATCCACCTTGAAGATGACCTGATAATCCCTGCAGAGGAACTCCCCTTCATGGGTGAGCACTTCATACAGAACACCCTGGCTGCAGTTGCAGCATGCCTGGAGCTTGGATTCTCCCCCGAGGATATAAGGCAGGGTGTTAAAACATACAGACCCCTCAGGAGAAGGTTTACAGTCCTCATGAGGGAGCCTCTAGTCATAGATGACTTCGCCCACAACCCCTCAGGTATCAGGTCCACCGTGAAAAGCGCCGCAGCCAACCTGAGGGGGAGGCTCAGGGTGGTGAATGCCATCCGGGGCTCCCGTGGAGAGGATATAAATGTGATGAATGCAGCTGCCCTTGCAGATTCCCTGGAGGGCCTTGATGCGGAGCTCATAGTAACATCAAGCAGTGACCTTGTCGATGAGCAGAACAGGGTCCTTGAAAATGAGAGGAGGGCATTCCTGGGGGTCCTCGATGAGAGGGGGGTATCCTACATCCACGTGGAGAAACTCAGGGACGCCCTGAGGATGGTGCTTGATGCCGCTGAACCCGATGACACCATCCTCCTCCTCGGAGCCCAGGGAATGGACCCTGCGGCAGGTGTCCTCGATGAAATCATGGACTGAATGTTAGGCATGTTATCACTGATAGGGTGTTCATTTCAGTGGATTGTTAGTTTCGTGCGCTGCACTGATCATGTCCCCGTGGTCAATCTTTATAAAGCTGGAGTCAGAGAACTAACTATTCAGTAACTGTGATGAAACGCAGTTAAAGGTGAACCGTTATGCTCATAAAGATCAGAAGGGATACCCTCGTGATACTCCTGCTGGCATTCATCCTGATCCTCTCAGGCCGTGCGATGACATACCTGGCCTATGCCTCATCAATGGAGGATACAGGTGGAGTTCCAATAGCAGGCGTAATAGTTAAGGGTAACGATATAGTTCCACTGTCATCCATAAAGACAAATGTATATGCGGCAGGTTTCCGGCCAGGAAGCTACATAAAGGGTGATGTCCTTGTAACCTCCAAGAGGAAGGTTCCCCTTTCAGAGGCGATAGAGAATGCCGAGAAGTTTGTTAAGATGACAACAATTCCAGGTACCCGTGTAACACCCATAGCAGCCGCTGACGTGAAGGTTGACACCAGCACAGGAATAGTCACTGTTAACGTTATCGAGGACTTCGCCACGGTTAAAGTTACCAACAGAACAGGGGGAGTGGGTTGATGAAGAGAGCAGGTAAACTGATAACCCTTTTATTCATTTTCAACCTGCTTATAGGGCCAGTGTCAGCCACGATGAACGTTATTGTGATCACTGACCCCACAGGGGCGGATCCCAACGGCGCTGCAGCAGGGAGTATGTCCTTCGCCCAGAACATGTTCCAGTCAACCTTCCTCATGTCCAAGGAGAAGAGGTTCGCTGTCCTCTCAGGTGGTGAGGGAGCATCAACACCGAGGCTCATGGCAATAATGGACGTCATAAATCGACTGGAGAATGGTGCAACAGCTGCCGAGGCAGCATCAGCAGCCAACAGTTACCCTGGAATCAGGGTCATGTGCGGGGGTCCCGGTATAGGCGCAGCTGTTGGTGGTTCCTTCGATGCCTACGTGGTTATAGTGGAGGACGATGGTACCATAACAGTCACACCCTACTCAGGGGGCCTTGCGGTTCTTCCTCCAGGTAAGAGGGGCGCAATAATACACCTCAGGAACACGCATGGAAACCCCAAGTATGGTACAGCAACCCGTGTACGTCAGGAGACCGCGATTAACATAGGTAAGATGATAAGGGACGGCTACTCAGCCACCTACATCGTTGGGAAGGTCTTCGAGGAGGTTGCAAAGGACGCCGGTGAAAAATATGGTGGTGGTGCAGTTAACCTGGCCTCAGGGGTATCCACAGGTGACATGTTCACACCCGAGAACCTAAATGAGACCGGTTACCCAATGGATGAACCCTACGTCAAGGTCTGCGATGAGTGCGGCTGGAGCATAGGGTACCCTGCCGCAGAGAACTACCAGACCTGTCCGGTGGATGGCAGCAAGTTAAGGGTTATCTATGCATATGATGCTCTCAGGGACGCCATAACGGTTACCAACGGGTCTGTATCTGTTTCGGTCTACGGTACAGAGGAGGCAGGTGTTGTCCAGACAACCCAGGAGATTGTGAGGGCATCGGTGAAGAAGAATGGTTACAGTGCAGAGGCGATAGCCAGATCCATAAACAGGGCCATAAAGAACGGGTTCCTTGTGGGGGTCAACTATGTGGAGCCAAAGGACATAAATGTGAAGCCGAGCTCAAGGGCTGTGGGTGTCTACTACACGCCCCTCCCAGATGATAGGACAGCCCCGCCCATGGAGCTACCTGTAAGTTCAGGGCTCCTCGAGATACTCGGTAACATCCAGACAGCAATCGGATTCATCATGGTGCTCCTTGTTCTATTCAGGAGCAGCCTTATAAGTTCATTCAGAAGGGGTTAAAAGGTGTCTCTAATAATTCTAAGGGCAGATAGCAGGGAGAAGATTCTGAACGCCATAGCGGACCTTGAAAGGCACGCCGGCCTCAAGGTCCTTGGAAAACCACGGATTCTCAGTAATGATATTGCAGACAGGATAGCATCATCCATACTGGGGGAACTCCACATGAAGTCCTCTGTGGCAGCAGCAGTTGAGGTGGAGGAGGATGATACCAGAAGCATAATGGCCATCAGAGGGATACACCCCCCTGCACATGTGATTGTGGTTAGCAGTGAATACGATGAATACCAGGACCTCAGGGAGATGTTTGGCGGTCTGAGGATCATGAGGGGCTACTACTCCCATAAGGGTGGTTGAAGAGAAAAAATCGTATGGTCTTTGAAGGAAGCCCTATCCCACATGAAATCTGAAGGGTTTAGAATGAATTTTTAGATTTAACCCCTCTTTATTCTTGCTATGTCTCCTATCGTGGCTCCATGGAACTGGCCGCCATCTGTTTTCTCCAGATCATCGGCCTCAAATTTTTCAAGGAGTTTTATCTTGAGGAGCCTTTCAAGCTTCCTTGCGAGCTTGATGTCCGGTTCCATCCTCTCAGATTCGATCCTGTTTATGACGGACACCTTCTCGTTGATCCTCTCAGCGAGATCCTCCCTTGACCAGTCCCTCTTCTCCCTCTCACTCCGTATGATCCTGCCGTAGTCTTCAACGACCTCGTAAACGGTATCCATGGGTCGCCTGGACCTCTTCGTGGGCCTCCTGAAACTTTTTTTACGGGGTGTTGTGGGTTCTCTGATTATTTTACCGAACTTTGAGCATTCCCTGCATACCTCCATGACTGAACTATCGATTTTTGTCTTTAAAGGCTTTCCAACAATCTTTTTACCGCAAATCTCGCATCTCATGAAGATCCCTTTCTATTTTATACTAGATTTATCCCACCCCAATATTTAAATATTACTAGAAACAAGATAGTATACAACAAAATTTAAATAGGAGTGTTCTAAAATCATGGAAAATAACTCCCAGAATGTATTAAAAAAGATTGAGGACCTCAAAAAAGAAATTAGAATGCTTAAAGAGGAAAACTCCAAGACAAAAAGGAATCTGATGTGGAAAATCAGAAAACTCGAAAAGGACAAACTTTTAATTGAAAATGAGAAGACAAGGCTTGACAGGGAAGTTAAATCCCTTCGTGGCGAAATCGAAAGGTTCAGGACCCCGCCACTGGTCATAGCCACAGTCACAGAGGTTCTTGATGATCACAGGGTCGCAGTTAAGAGCACCACAGGACCCCACTTCGTAATAAATTACTCAAGATTCATAGATAGAAAGCAGCTGGAGCCAGGTGCAAGGGTTGCACTGAACCAGCAGACCTTCAGCATAGTGGATGTGCTTCCATCCGAGAAGGACCCCGTTGTGACGGGCATGGAAGTAGAGGAAAAACCTGATGTCTCCTATGAGCAGATAGGTGGCCTCGAGGAACAGGTACGCGAGGTCAAGGAGACAGTGGAATTACCACTCAAAAAACCTGAACTGTTTGAGAAGATAGGTATAGAGCCACCCAAGGGTGTGCTGCTCTATGGACCACCCGGTACAGGTAAAACCCTCCTTGCAAAGGCCGTCGCCCATGAGACCAATGCAACATTCATAAAGATAGTTGCATCAGAGTTCGTAAGGAAATACATAGGTGAGGGTGCAAGGCTCGTGAGGGGTGTCTTTGAGCTGGCCAAGGAGAAGGCCCCAAGCATAATATTCATAGACGAAATTGACGCCGTGGCAGCCAAGAGGCTTAAGAGTTCAACAAGCGGTGACAGGGAGGTTCAGAGGACACTCATGCAGCTACTCGCAGAGCTTGATGGATTCGAATCAAGGGGTAACGTGGGTATAGTTGCAGCAACCAACAGGCCAGACATACTTGACCCGGCACTCCTCCGTCCAGGAAGGTTCGACAGGTTCATTGAGGTGCCTCTACCAAATGAGGATGGTAGAAGGGAGATACTCAAGATACACACCTCAGGAATGGCCCTTGCAGAGGAGGTCGATATTGAACTCCTTTCAAGGATAACGGATGGGGCATCAGGCGCAGACCTCAAGGCAATATGTACCGAGGCCGGTATGTTTGCAATCAGGGAGGAGCGTGATGAGGTCACAATGGCTGACTTCATGGATGCCGTTGATAAGATAATGGGTGTTGAGAAGGAAGAGGAATACAAACAGGAAACCGGCGTGATGTTCGGTTAATAATGATTATGGCCTGTGATGAACCCTATGAGCTCTGAGAAGTGATGATTGATGGGCGATCTGAGGCTGTAATCTTATAAACCTCTTTTCATATCAGATTGACCTTCCATTCCGATAAGACTGTCTCTTACATCTTATTTAGATCTATCATTAGATCAATATCTCTATTTTTAGTGGCTGCTTCTTTTATATCCCATTCATGTTAGAATTACCTAAGTTAGCTGCTTCTTCTTATACCATTTACTGCAGGTCTTACCCTTTATTAGACCTCATCCCAGAGGTCACCAAGAACGGCCCTTCTATCTGTCATTACAAGTCGGGGTATTCTGCCGACGGTACCTGCATGTTCACCCACCACGACCATAACGCCCCTGAAATGCTCCCTGAAGTCATCGGCCCTTTCAAGGGCGTTCTCCACGGCTGATCTATCATCGGGGCCATCTGCACTGTTCGCTATTGAGGTCGCTAGGGCATCTGCTGTGCTTGCCTCAGATGCAAAGACCGTCACAGAATCAGCCCGCCCGAAGCTTATGGAGTGCCCCACGGTACCCGAGGACGTGCAGATACCCCTGGGGCCGCCAGGCTTCAGAAGAAAACCCACAGTCCCTGAGAGGGATGATGAGCCAGCATAGAGGCCCACAGTGATCTTGCGGTTGTTAACAAGGGCTATGTCCCCGCCGTTGTCGATTATACTGCACCGTGAACCCTTACCCATCAGGTGCATCAGTGAGAGCTGGGATATGGTCCCTGCAACAGCAGCCATGGGTCCAACCTCAGCCCTCCTCGAAGCCCGGGACATCATCCTGATGATGAGGGGACCCTCAGACACAAAAACGGGTTCAAGTGATGTTAGGAACTCAGGATTTCTCTGGATATAATCAATGAGCTTCATCCTCTCCCCCAGGATGAATCCAGAGAGTCCGTGGTTCTTTATTTCTGTCCTGAGATTTATGCGGGTCTCACCGATGACCATCCTTTCCATGATTCCACACCAGCTCCAAGATACATTGAATGAAAGATCAAAGGGCATATCCAACCATTAGATATAAAAACCTATACAACAGATTAATTCCTATTGTAGTTAACTTCTTTTAACAAGTATATGTCAGTTTTGTGATAACATGTTTGGCAGGGACAGGTTACATCCAGGTGAGAGGATTTTATATGAGACAAGGCCAAGGTTCATCCTCAACTCAAAATCGACCATAATAAAGGCCCTGTCAGCCATGATAATAGCATACCTATTCCAGGGGATAGTCGAGGGAGCCGGGGCCCTTGACAGTATCCTGATTGCAAATTATGGTGTCACAGTAGCCGGGAAGGTAGCATGGCTACTGACAGCAGTCATAATCATAATCCTTCTCTCCATCCTCTGGGATGTGATCTCCTGGAAGAACAGGCGCTACATAATCACCGACCAGAGGGTGATGGTTGAGGAGGGGGTTCTTAGAAAGAGGAGGTACTACATAAACCACAGAAAGATAGTGGACGTGTCATTCTCACAGAGCATAACAGAGAGACTCCTTGACTCTGCAGATGTGGAGATCCACGGGGGCCACGAGGGCACAAACATAATACTGAGGGATGCACCGTCCCCCTCAAGGATAGAGTACCATATCAGCAGGTTCACAGAGAGGGGATATGATGATGCAGAGGATATCCTCAGGGAACTCTCATCCCGCAGAGGCAGGGAGCCAGGATTTGCAGACCCTGAATTCTGGGACACCCCCCCTGATGAGGAGGAATGCAGTAACCACATCGAGGCACCTGATAAGGAATCCCCGTCATCGGGCAGCGGATCCCTTCCAGAGGGGGAGTGTGATGAATCCATAATGGAGAGGCACTCAAGGAAGTTTAAGAGGTACAGAAGGGAGGGCAGGGATGAGTGATTACGATGTTCTCATAATGGGGGCCGGCCCTGCCGGTTCAACACTTGCAAGGCTCACAGCAAGTAAAGGATTCAGCGTAGGACTCCTTGAGAGGAAAAGGATAATAGGCCTGCCACTTCAGTGTGCAGGGCTCGTATCACACAGGATAAGGGAGGTTAACGTACTCCCCGATGAGGTTATACTTAACAGTGTGAGGGGAGCTGTTCTACATTCACCATCAGGCATAACCCTCCGGGTTTCAAAGGCAGAGCCAGAGGCCCATGTAATTGACAGAACAGCCTATGACCAGCACCTGGCGGAACTTGCAATGGAAGCCGGCGCAGAATTGATGAATGGAACTGCGGTGAGGGATTTCAATACAAAAACAGGTCATGTCAGGGTAAATGGTGATGAACTCATTGCTGATGTTCTGGTTGATTCCAGGGGACACTCCGCCGCACCCCGAAGGTACCCTGCGAGGCAGTACCTTGTGAGGTTCAGGGGCACTGAAATGGACACGGACTTCGTGGACCTGAAGGTTGACTCCAGACTCTCCCCGGGGTTTCTGTGGAGGATACCGGTAGATGAAGAGACAGCCAGGGTGGGTGTATTCGGACCCCAGCAGAACCTGAAGGAATTCCTCAAGGGCTTCCTATCAGACCTTGGCAGTGACTTTGAGGTCATTGAATCTCACCATGGCTTCATCCCCAGACCCGACCTGGATGTGAGACTCGTGAGGGGAAGATGCATCCTACTCGGAGATGCCGCCGGGCAGGTTAAACCCACAACCGGGGGAGGCATAGTTCTGGCATCCAGGACTGCATGGGTGGCAGCAGAGGCCATCCAGGGGGCCCTTGAGGGGGTTACAGACCTCAAAGAGTATCAGGAGGGCTGCAGGAAGCTCTACATGTCAGAGATGAAGAACCAGATGAGGGTTCAGAGGACCTTCAGACTACTCTCAGATGATGACCTTGACCATATATTCCGTAAGATGAAGGATTACGGTGCGGAGGAGATAATATCAGAATATGGGGACATGGACAGACAGACACCCCTCATCATGGAGTTTCTGAAGAGGGGACTCCTGTTCAGGATAATACCATCCATCCTCACATCGAAGGTGGCGGGAATATGGAAATGATGGTGTTACTCTCACAGGAGCACCCGGAACTCCCCAAGGCAGAACTCAGGTCTGTTCTAAGGTCAGAGGGGATAGATTTCAGTGTCATTGAATCTGGAAGTGGATATGAGGTCATAGATGCCCCTACTGGTACATGGAAGATCCTTAAAAAAAGGCTAGCCTATGCCCATGAGATTTCACAGGTCATAGGCTATGCAAGGGCCGAGGACCTGGAGGTTGCTGCAGCGGAAATTGACTGGGGAAGATACGTAAGGGGCAGCTTTGCAGTGAGGATAAAAAAGCTGAGTGGTGATGTGGATTCCAGGACCCTCGAGAGGACCCTCGGAGCGATCATAAGGGAGGATACTGGACTGAAGGTTGACCTTGAGAAACCCTGGACCATCATAAGACCGGTACTCATTGATGACAGGTTCATCCTCACAAGGAGCCTCGCATTCATCAGCAAGGAACACTTCAACGAGGCCAGACCCCACAAGAGGCCCTTCTTCTACCCGGGTTCAATGAGCCCCAAACTCGCAAGGTGCATGGTCAACCTCTCAGGGGTGAAGGCGGGTGACAGGCTCCTTGACCCGTTCTGTGGTACAGGTGGGATACTCATAGAGGCGGGCCTCATGGGTGTGAGGGTCATGGGTGCTGATATAGACTGGAGAATGGTTGAGGGTACCCGTGAGAACCTTCAGCATTACGGTATAACCGACTTTGAGGTCATAAGGTCCGATGCGAGGGATCTAAGGCTTGATGAGAAGGTCAACGCCATAGTAACCGATCCACCCTACGGTATATCAGCTTCAACTGCAGGTGAAAGGAGTGAGAAGCTTTACAGGGAATTCCTTGACTCCGCACACTCAAACCTTGCAGGGGATGGGATAATCTGCATGGCAGCACCCCACTACCTCGACCTTGAGGGCCTCATTGATGAAAGATTCAGAATAAGGGAGAAGTACTCAATGAGGATGCACAGGAGCCTCACGAGGGTCATAAGGGTGATTGAGATTGTTTAGTGCCCCGAAGTTATCTAAGCTGGTGTTGCTTGCACCTCCAGGTGGGGTCCTTCAAATTCAGGGAATCTGAAGCCCACCCACATTCATTCTGTACATGGATGTACACTTAACCATATATATCATTTAAAACCAAACTCTAGATAACTATTTTCTGAACACCTTGAAGGGGATTAAATTGCAGGTTAGAGTACTTGATACCACACTGAGGGATGGAGAACAGACACCAGGGGTTTCACTCACCCCTGAGGAAAAACTGAGAATAGCACTCAAAATCGATGCACTCGGCGCGGACATCATCGAGGCGGGCTCAGCAATCACATCCGAGGGTGAAAGGGAAGGTATCAGGAAAATCACATCTGAGGGTTTGAGGGCGGAGATCTGCAGCTTTGCAAGGGCTGTGCGGGAGGACATAGACGCTGCAGTCTCATGTGACGTTGACAGTGTGCACCTTGTGGTCCCAACATCTGACCTGCACCTTGAACACAAGCTCAGGAAGACGAGGGAGGAGGTCCTCGACCAGGCGGTGGACTCTACAGAGTATGCGGTGGACCATGGGATCCTGGTTGAACTCTCAGCAGAGGATTCAACAAGAAGTGACATGGAATTCCTCAGGACCATATTCAGGGAGGGGATAGATGCCGGTGCAGAGAGGATATGTGCCTGTGACACCGTCGGCATACTCACACCAGAACGTTCCTATGAGTTCTACAGGGAGCTATCAGATCTCGGGGCGCCACTGAGTGTCCACTGCCACAACGACTTCGGCCTGGCAGTTGCAAACTCCCTCGCAGGTTTAAGGGCCGGGGCATCGGAGGTCCATGCAACAATAAACGGTATAGGTGAAAGGGCAGGGAACGCAGCCCTTGAGGAGGTCGTGGTGGCCCTTAAATCCCTCTATGATGTGGACACGGGTATCAACATAGAGATGCTCTATGAGACATCAAGGATGGTTGCAAGGATGACCGGAGTTTACCTCCAGCCAAACAAGGCCATAGTGGGAGAGAATGCCTTCGCCCATGAATCAGGGATACACGCCGATGGCGTCCTCAAGAAGGCTGAGACCTATGAGCCAATAACACCTGAGATGGTTGGCCACAGGAGAAGGTTCGTTATGGGCAAACACATAGGCACCCATGCCCTCAGGAAGAGACTTGATGAACTCGGGATGAAGGTCTCCGATGATAAACTCATGGAGATATTCAGGAGGGTCAAGACCCTTGGGGATATGGGTAAATGCGTTACCGACGTGGATCTCCAGGCAATAGCCGAGGATGTTCTGGGGGTCATGGAGGATAAGGTTGTTGACCTCCAGGAGGTCACCATCGTCTCGGGTAACAGGGTGACACCCACAGCATCCGTCAAGCTAAGGGTCGATGACAGGGAGGTACTTGAGGCAGGTACCGGTGTTGGTCCCGTGGACGCAGCGATAGTTGCCATAAAGAAGAGCCTCCAGGACTTTGCAGACATAACCCTTGAGGAGTACCACGTGGATGCCATCACGGGGGGTACAGATGCCCTCATAGACGTTGTCATAAAACTCAGACACGGGGACAGAATGATAAGTGCAAGGAGCACACAGCCGGATATCATAATGGCCAGTGTAGAGGCATTCATCAGCGGTGTTAACAGGCTTCTGGCCAATCAAAAGTCTGAAGGGACTCATTGATGGTGCTAATATGGATATAGAGGTTATAGGATACCGTGGAGTTGTCAGGGACCTCAGGGGACTCCTTGAGGATATAAAGGGCTTTCCATGCACGGTTCAGCTCATGGATGCCAGGGCAGTTGCAGGCAGGGAACATGCCATCCATGGAGCAATACATGCACTGAAGGCCTTTGAGAGGGGTCAGAATATCTCCATTGACATGGGGATCGAGATATGCCTCCGCATTGCAGGTATGAGGCAGATAAGCAGGGCCCTGGAACTCCTGGGTATCATGGAGGGCGAAATGGAGATATGCGCGGTCCTTGTTGACTGCGAGGATGAGGAGGTTAAATTTCTGGATTCAATTTTTGAGAGGGATGAGGGGGTCCTTGAACCGGATGAGAAGCACCTGAGGAGTATCTACGGCCTCGGCAGGGAGGCTGAAACAGTGGGTGTCGTGGATGCCCTCATCGAGAGGACCACAATGCTCACCGTGGCCTAGTTGCACCCATGGTCGATGAGATTAACTCGGCCATCTCCTCAAGGTTTTCATAGGTCAGGCAATCCACATCAAGGTTTTTAACCTCAACTGCAACTGCACTCTCAAGGACCCGGTCATAGGATGGGCACCGCGTGAATATACTCCTCCCCCCGGCATCTATGACCCTCCTGAGGCGACTCACATCACCCTGGGGGTCACCGGATGGTATTATGACATTTATACCCCTCCTTTCAGGGTGCAGGGCTCCTTCAAGGTTCTCCTTGAGGTAACTGCAGGCCCTGAGGGTCTCTGTGAGGTTTCTCTCAGCTGCCTCCATCTCAAGGGCCACAGCAGCCCTCACATAGGGGTCAGCTTTGAGGGCGGATAGGAGCATGTCCTGCTGCACGATTTCCGGGATTGAAGTTGATATGAAGCCCCCGCCACCTGCGTTCACGGTTTTAGGGGCCCCTGTGGATGCTATTATGATGTCACTGATTTTTCCATTGCACAGTCTCCCCAGGGGGTCTGAGACGCTCCCTGAGGCGTCCTCAACCAGGAGGGCCCCATGGGATCTGCAGACATCTGAAAGTTCCCTGATGGGCTGTTCTGCTGTGTAGCCTGCGAAGCTTGTTACAAGGAGTGCCCTGGCACCTGTCTCATCCAGCCTGGCGTCCAGGACATCAGGGTCCAGGAGCCCCCTGTCTGTCTCTACGCTGAGGACCTCCCTCCCTGTTATTTCAGGTATCCTCCTGAATCCCCTCCAGCCGCCCTGGTCTGGTACCAGGAAGGGTCCCTCAAGGCGGTGGGAGAGGAGGAGTATGGCAGCATTTCCACTGTTGAGTAGCCTGGCGTACCTGTGCCCTGTCACCTCCCTAATCCGGGCCTCGGGGTCATGTACTTCCCCGTAGAGTGCAGCGCGGCAAACTGCCCTCCTTGTCTCTGCAGATGGTTCTCTGAATTTCAGCTTCATACTATCACCTGAAGAATGAGTCCAGGGTTGTCTGCCGGGATGTTTCAAGTTCCTTCAGGAGGCTGCTCCTCTCCCTGAAGGCCTCAAGTCCAAGTTCAAGTGCACCATCAATGAATTTTAGTGCACCCCTCAGGTCATTGAATACTTTGGGCTTCGTTTTCATGGCATTTTTCACGTTCTCCCTGACGTTGAATACTCCCAGGGGCACGTAGCCAGGGTACGCCTCCCTAAGGATGATTGCCCCCGCCTGTTTCTCCTCCCTGTCAAGGGCCTCAAGGACAGCCATCTTGGCGCTGTAGTAGCAGCCACCGACCCTCGAATATTCCCTCTTACCCTTACCTCCCTCATGGTCTGAGAATATCATGGCACGGCCATCCCCCTTCATGAAGGCCTCCATCCATTCATACTGCCACTCTGAGGGTGTCAGGAGTATCAGGTAATGGTTTTTGAGGCTCTCAAACTCATGGACCCTGAAGGTGTCTATGGTCTCATATTCAAGGACCCTGCGGAGGAAGTGATCGGCCAGGGTGCTGTCACAGGCCGTTATGGACCACCTCGTCGGTACAAGCTTTCTCCTCCTCCCATCTCCAAGGGCGCCAACCGAGAGGGCCTTCTGCACCGCCGAGAAGGGTGTGCCCCTCCGGTGTAGCTCTACTATGGCCTCCCGTGCCCTGAGGTCAGTGTCATAGTAGACCCTCTCAAGTTCACGGTCCCATTTCACGTTGTCTATCTCAAAGTTTTCGAGCACTGCGCTGGGACCGTGGGGTGTCTGTTCCTCGCTGAAGAAGAGCCCCTGTGGTTTCCTTCTGAACTGGGCCTCGCTCTCAATGGCCCCGGAGGAGAGGGATATCTCCTGGAGCTTTTCAACGAGCTGATTGTCCAGGTCGCGGACACCCACCAGCTGTTTGCCCCTTACAAGGTTGAGGCGGTAGTCTATGATCTCCTCCTGGGTCTTCCTCTCAGGTATCCACCGTTCAGGGGAGTCAAATATTTCAACCTCTTCCTGCACTGGCGCTATCATGGGGCCCGCATAGACCTTCGGGTAGTTCCAGCTACCTATGAAGACAGATGGGGGTGTTGCTCCCTCCAGTTCCTCCCCTATGCTTATTGATTTCATTTTGAGGTCCCTTGTGAGTCTCTGGAGGAAGGCGTACTTTGACCTTATCATAACTAATGTTCTGTTGGATCCTTATTATATGAGTTGTAGAGATCCATCAGATATTTATAATCTGACACCCCTGAATCAACCTCAGGTGCAGGAAAACCAGACAAAGCACATATCCATCTTATGCAACTAAAGAATACTGTTTCTAAAAAACTGTGATCTGTGGATGGCTGTGCCTTAATAGGGAGGAATATTCTTTCTAAAAAACGAAAATTATTAACCATCAATGATCTATATTAAATGATGTTCAGGTGATTAATATGGCCATACCGAATTATAAGGAGGTAATGTTACCCCTCCTAAAACTTGTAGCGGATGGAAAGGAGCATTATATTAAAGAAGTTTATGATGAGCTTGCCGAACAATTTCAGTTGACTGATGAGGAGAAGAGGAGACTTATACCCAGCGGGAAGAACAGATTCTTTGATAATCGTGTGACTGGGCACGCACAACCCTAAAAAAGGCCGGCCTGATGGAGTCCCCACGAAGGGGCTATATAAGGATAACCTCTAAAGGTTTGAGGTTTTTAGAGAGGAAGCCCATTGAACTTGAAGATGGTTTTCTGGAACAGTACCCTGATTTTGCTGCTTTTATTGGCGGTAAAGAAGAACCGGCAGGAAAAATTTCAAGGGCGCAATGGAATAATAATTCAGGTGGAGATCTCACTCCAGAAGAATCACTGGAATACAGTTACCAGACCTTAAGGAATGAGCTGGCCAGGGATTTGCTTGAAAAGATCATGTCATGCTCCCCGGAATTCTTCGAAAAACTGTTTGTGGACCTCCTGCTGAAAATGGGCTAAGGCGGCTCAAGGAGGGATGCAGGCAAAGCCATAGGAAAAATTGGAGAAGGTGGAATAGACGGCATCATAAAGGAGGACAAACTGGGCCTGGACACCATCTATATCCAGGCAAAGAGATGGCAGGACACCGTATCTCGACCCGAAATACAGAAATTTGCAGGCGCCCTGCAGGGCCCGGAAATCCTGGAAGGGAGTCTTTATCACAACATCCAAATTTTCAGATAAAGCCAGGGAATACGCATCAAGCATCAGTAACAGGATAGTCCTCATTGACGGCGAGGAACTGGCCCAGCTGATGATCGACCACGACGTCGGCGTATCAAGGGTCACATCCTACGAGATCAAAAAGATAGACACAGATTACTTCTCAGAGGAATAAAAGGCTTTGCAGAATCACCTCATGATATAAATAAGGCTTATCCACCACCCCATTAAAAGTTAATTTCAGTCATTGGATGTTTGAATCTGAAGGGATTAAATTAATGGAGGATCTTCAATGTACTCAAAGAGGATGCAGAGGCATGTCCAGAGAATAGGGTACAATGTAAACAGGTTCCAGGGCAACCTTCTACTCCTGAAGGGTGGCAGGGACCCCCAGGAACTCAGGAGGGAATTCATGGATATAGAGCGTTCTCTCAACGAAGTCTTCAGGGACATATCAGGTGAAGTCCCGGATCCTGGCCTTGGGGATATTCACAGTTTAATAGTTAAGGCCGCTGGAACCTACCTTGGGGCAATAAGGGAGTTCATGAGATTCTATGATGATTGGGATGATGATCACTTCGTTCACTCTGGCCTCATGATAAACGAGGCCAACGAGTTACTGAACAGGGCTGCTGCAATGTTTAACGGTCCCTGATCAGTCCTCACCACTGATGAAGTGGATGTAGATGAACTCCACGAGGCGTCCATAGATCCATGGGACCAGAATGAACATTGATACACCGGCGATCCCTGTAAGGAGGCCGATGAGCCATTCAGGATAAAAAATGGGCCTCCATCTCCCGATGATGTATGTCAGTGTGTTTATTAGCCCTGTTGCAACCGCCATTATGAGTCCGGCCACCCAGTACCTTCCAAAGTCCTCAGCCATTCCAGCACCTTCCTGCATTTCAGCTTATCTGATCCCTGGGGATGAACTTCAGTGCCGCTGAGTTCATGCAGTACCTCTTACCTGTGGGCCTGGGGCCGTCATCGAATACATGGCCGAGGTGGGCGTCGCACCTTGCACAGAGGACCTCACAGCGTACCATGCCGAGACTGCGGTCCTCCCTCAGTTTGATGTTGTGTTCGGATACCACATCATAGAAGCTCGGCCACCCTGTCCCTGAATCGAATTTGGTCTCTGAGTCAAAGAGGTCTGTGCCACAGCATATGCAGCGGTATATGCCGTCCTCGTGGAGGTCATGGTATCTGCCTGTGAATGGGGGCTCTGTTCCTGCTTGCCTTGCAACACGGAAGGCCTCCGGGTCAAGTATCTCCCGCCACTCATCATCTGAGAGTTCGATCCTCTCAACCATCTCAACACGATTTTTTGCAACAGAGAATATTGGGATCCTTTCTTTCATACATCAGATTATGTGATTCATAGATTATTTAGTTAATCAAGGATTCACTTTCATAATTTACATCTCGGAATGGGAGCTGATGATTTTTTTCAGGCATCTTAAGAAAAAAAGGTTTTTGTTTTTCTGTGCTCTGATATTCAGAAAAAAAAGATTTTGTGGCTTTTCACTATTTTTTCAGGCAAATTCAATGGTGCTTGGAGGCTTATCACTTACAGAAAGAGCCACATGGGTTACCTCAGGTATCTCGGCGGTTATACGCTTTGATATCCTCTTTATGAGATCCCATGGGAGTTCAGGGACACTTGCTGTCATGGCGTCAAGGGATTCCACCATCCTTATAACCACGAGGTATCCGAAGTCCCTCACGTCCCCCTTAACCCCTGTGACCATGGTGTCAGTCAGTACAGCGAAGTACTGCCAGAGACTCTCATGGAGGCCGCTATCAACAACCTCCTCCTCGACTATGGCGTTGGCCCTGCGGCATATCTCAATCTTCTCCCGGGTTATCTCTCCGACTATCCTCACTGCAAGCCCTGGACCAGGGAAGGGTTGCCTCTGGATCATCTCACGTGGAAGGCCCAGTTCAAGGCCAATTTCACGCACCTCATCCTTGTAGAGCTCCCTTATGGGTTCAACTATCTCAAGTACAAGTCCGTGTGGGAGTGCAACGTTATGGTGGGACTTTATCTGGCCCTCACTCTCAATCCAGTCGGGGGCTATTGTACCCTGCACCAGGTACCTTGCACCTATCTCCTCGGCGACCCTCTCAAAGACCTCAATGAAGACCCTTCCAATTATCTTACGCTTCTCCTCAGGGTCTGTGACACCCTCAAGTTCCTTCAGGAACTCATCTGAGGCGTCGATGTAGCGGAAGTTCAGGCGTTCACTGAAGGTTTTCTTGACGTACTCTGCTTCCCCCTCCCTTAGGAGGCCGTGGTCAACAAATACCGCTGTCAGGTTGTCCCCTATGGCCTTACCTGCAAGAACAGAGGCCACGGAACTGTCAACTCCTCCTGATAGTGCTATTATGGCCTTTTCATCACCAACGGTACTTCTTATCTCTTCAACTGCTTCTTCAATAAAATCAGATGGATTCAGCATAAGTATCACCGGATAAAAATGATTGATTTAATATCTTGCGGGACATGTATTTAATGTTAAGGATGGTGGCTTTTGGCTGGAAGTTACCCGAGGGTACATCATGGGGACCTGCAGACCTCATGGAAGTTCTCGAAGACCCTGTGCCCATCCCTTGTATGGTGAACCTCAGGGTGGAACTGTATACCATACACCGGTTTATCATGGTGTTTCATGGCCTCCACTTCACATATGCTTGACGTTGCCAGGACATCGAATTCATCTGGCAGCTTCTTAACCTCGTCCTTGTGGGAGGCCCATACGCTCATCCTTGGCCCCAGTCCCCTGAATATGTCGTCCTCGTCGAGTATTTCGAGTTCGATCTGGGCGTAGCTCTCTGCCTCTGCCGTCGCAACCTCTCCACCGTAGGCCTTTGCTATCAGCTGGTGGCCCAGGCATATGCCGAGGATGGGTATTTCGAGGTTCTGTATGTACTCCACACAGTTACCGGACCTCTCGAGTGAGGGTCCACCACCCAGTATGAGGCCATCAGGGTCCCGTGAGATGATATCATCAAGGGGTGTGGTGTTGGGTACAAGCTCGGAGGGTATCTGGAGATACCTGAGCGTCCTGTGTATCCTGTGATTGTACTGGCCGTGATTGTTGATGATGAGTATCATAAACATTCTCCTCTTCTGATTCTGAAAACCTATTTATATTTCACTGGATAATTAAATATTATGGAGGCCGTGGATATAATTTACATTCTGGTTGCACTTGTCCTTGCAGTTGTTGCTTTCTATGTTCTGGTATGGCTGCTACCGGTGATAGTGGTCCTTATAATTGCATACATCATATACATCTTCCTCAGGGGAGGGAGTGTTTGCGGTTGATGCGCGTATCCAGAATAGTTTACTGGTGTTGGTGGGTGCTGTGTGACACCACATAAAAAGAATACATAAAAAGGAATGAGAGATTATTTTTTGGCAGTATTTTATCAGTAGCTCTGTATTTCACCATAAAAAGGAATGAGAGATTATTTTTTGGCAGTATTTTATCAGTAGCTCTGTATTTCACCATAAAAAGGAATGAGAGATTATTTTTTGGCAGTATTTTATCAGTAGCTCTGTATTTCACCATAAAAAGGAATGAGAGATTATTTTTTGGCAGTATTTTATCAGTAGCTCTGTATTTCACCATAAAAAGGAATGAGAGATTATTTTTTGGCAGTATTTTATCAGTAGCTCTGTATTTCACCATAAAAAGGAATGAGAGATTATTTTTTGGCAGTATTTTATCAGTAGCTCTGTATTTCACGGTAGGCGTAGGTTGCTGCTATGGCACCCTCTGCACATGCGGTCACCCACTGGTTCAGACCACCTGTTATATCTCCCGCGGCATACACGAGGGGCACGTTTGTTCTCTGCCACTTATCTGTTATGATGTAGCCTCCATCATCCACCTTAACACCGAGGTCAACTGCAAGCTGGTTGAGGGGTTCTTCGCCTATTGATATGAACACCCCGTCAACCTTGACGGTCTCTTCCTGGCCGGTTTCACGGTTGTGGATGACGACCTCCTCAACCCTATCATCACCCCTTATCTCCCTGACCACAGAGTTCCAGATCACAGGGATACCCATCTCACGAAGCCTGTCCTGGAGGTACCTATCGGCCCTAAGTTCATCCCTCCTGTGGACGATACTCACATCACAGCCTATGTTCTTGAGGAAAACGGCCTCCTGGGCTGCACTGTTACCACCGCCAACCATGAGGACCCTTCTACCCTTGTACAGTGGACCGTCACAGGTTGCACAGTATGATACACCCTTCCCGAGGAGGTCATTCTCTCCCGGCACTCCAAGCTGCCTGTGCCTGCTTCCAGTTGCGAAGATTATTGCGGAGGCGGTGTAGGTGTCCCTTGATGTCTTGACGGTGAACACATCACCTTTCTCTATCTCCTTAACCTCCTCCATTTCCCTCAGCTCTGCAACAGCGGTGGCCTGTTTCTTCATCCTTGTAACCAGGCTCATACCTGCGATCATCTCAAATCCAGGGTAGTTCTCCATCATGGGCACCTCGAGGCCCAGTCCACCGGCCGGGCCCTTATCCAGCATCAGCACGCTGCTTCCCTGCCTTCCACCATAGATGCCGGCTGTGAGCCCGGCAGGGCCAGCCCCTATAACTATTATATCATAATCGGTCATCATACCACCTTAATGAGTATCTTGGTCGTCAATGGAGATAAAGATTTCACTTACACTCAAATTAATATTTCACAGGATGGAGCAGTTAATATTAAAAAAAGATTCTGAAAGTAGCAGTTCCCACAAAGGGGGGGGAGTTTTTCAGGGTCCGTCGACTATTTTCCATAGAGATGGACTTTTTTAGAGCCTTTCCTGGATTTTCTCCCTGAGGATCCTGTTTACAACCTTACCATCAGCCCTTCCCCGGAGCCTGCCCATGGCCTTCCCCATAAGGGGACCCATTGCACCCATACCCCTCTCAGATATCATATCGAGGTTACCCTCAACGATGTCCTGGATTATGGCCTGGATCTCATCCTCTGAAAGGAGGAGGAGGTTGAGCTTAGCGGCAGCATCCTCTGCTGCAAGGCCTTCATCAGCCATGCAGGCCACTATGTCCCGGAGGGCATCCCTGGAGATCTTACCATCCTCAAGGAGTTTAATGGCATCTCTAAGTTCATCAAGGCCCAGGCCATCCACATCATGGCCCTCCCTCCTGAGCTCCCTCAGGGTGTAGGCCAGGAGTGAGGCTATCACGGTTACATCGACCCTGAACTCTACGAGAGCCTCGAATTCATCCACAAGGTTACGCTTAACCAGCTGTGATGCCAGGTCCTCACTCAAACCGTACTCCCTCATTATCCTCTCCTTCTTCTCTGATGGAAGCTCAGGCAGGTTCCTCCTGATGTCCTCGATGAGATCCTCCTCTATCCTGAAGAGGGGTATGTCTGTTTCAAGGTACATCCTGCTTGAGGTCGGCAGTGGCCTCAGGTACTGTGTGTTACCGTCTGGCAGGGCCTTCCTTGTCTCCTCAGGGACGCCCTGGATGGCCATCTCCGCACGCCTTATAACCTCCCTGAGGGCCTTCTCTGCGGTGTCCCTGTCATGGGCAACCATGACAACCGCATCACCTGGTGAGGCACCAGCGGCCTCCCTGAGGCCCTGAACCTCGTCCTCTGTTATACCGTAGGCAGGGAGTTCATCGGTGTGGAATATGCCGCTCACACCCCTCTTTTTAGCATAATCGGCCATCTCGGTGCCTAGGCGCCTTCCCGGCTGGATTTCAACCCCTATGAGACCGTCAAAGCCCCTCAGTTTAACTGCGAGTACAGACTCCGCTGAGGAGATTATCCTTGATTCTGTATCTGTGAATACGTCTGATACATCGAATATTTCATCCTCAACCATGGCGCCCCTCTCCTGGAGGGTGTTCCTTATCTCAACCAGGCTGAGCTGCCTCCTGACCTCCCTCTCAACTATCTCGGGTATGAGGTCAAGGTCCTGGACCCCCTTCACCTCCACCCTGGCGCCATCACGTATGGATATGTTGAGGTCCTGCCTTATGGTTCCAAGGCCCCTCTTGACCCTGGTGCTCCTCAGGATCTGCCCTATCTGGTAGGCGACCTCCCTCAGCTGCTGGGGGTCACTAATTGAGGGGTCGGTGGTTATCTCAACGAGGGGTATGCCGAGCCGGTCCAGTCTGAAGACCACGCCGTCACCTGTCTCCCTGATCCTCCTTGCGGCGTCCTCCTCAAGGCAGAGGTTCTCTATTTTGACTGTCCCCTGGGGGGTTTCGAGGTGCCCGTCGGTTGCAACGAGTCCTGTCCTCTGGAATCCGCCGGTGTTACTCCCATCGATCACCTGCTTCCTCATGGTGTGGAACTCATCAACGACCCTCATGTTAAGGAGGAGTGCGATGGTAACTGCGATTTCAAGTGCCTCCGGGTTCAGGGGGTGTGGGGGCTCCTCATCCGCCTCAACGAGGCATGTTTCCTCGAAGTAGTTCTCGTAGTGGAAGTGGAGCCTCCTCATGGCCTCCTCAAAGGCTGCTCTGTCGAATTTCCCGAGCTCGCTCTGGGTTGGCCTGAGGTTCCTTACAATATCATGGTCGGGTTCAGAATCGGTGAGTTCTGTTCTGCAGGGACAGAAGAGCTTACTCTCTGTATCAAGCTGCTGGTGTATCTCAAGGCCCATCCTGAGTCCTATTTTCTCCCAGTCCATTTTATCATCCCCTGAAGTATGCTATCGATGTCCTCTCATTGATCTCCCCTGCAATGTTCTCCCTCATCATCTCACCTGCTGTCTCAGGGTCATCTGTCTGTCCGAGGACCCAGCACATCTTCACATAGGCGACCTCGGGCAGCATGTCGTCGCAGGGTATTACACCTGCCTGCAGCAGTCTTCGCCCTGTACTGTAGACGTTCATGTTCACCCTCCCATTGAGGCACTGGGACGTCATTGCCACAGGCACTCCAATATCACGGGCCTCCCTGAGGGCGGGTATGAGGGTGTCGGGGCAGTGGCCGAGGCCTGTTCCCTCAATGACGATGCCCCTGTAGCCCTCGTTGAGGTGCCATTTTATGATCTCAGGGGTTATCCCTGGGTAGCTTTTTATGAAGGCCACCTTCTCCTCTACGCTTTCACTCAGTTCCAGTTCATCTGAACCCCTTTCCCTGTAGTTCTCCTGGAGTATTTTAAGGCCATCCGGTGTCACCTTTGCAAGGGGGAGGGCGTTTATGCTTCTGAAGGTGTCCCTCCTTGAGGTGTGCATCTTCCTCACCTTCACACCCCTGTGGAGGTGGCAGCTGAGGTCATCCATGGTCGCATGCATGCAGACTGTGACCTCTGCGATTTCTGAGGCCGCTGCCCTCACAGAGCACTGTATGTTGAGGTTTGCATCTGAGGAGGGTCTGTCTGAGCTTCTCTGGGCGCCGGTGAACACCACAGGTACCGGGGTCCTGAGCATGAAGCTGAGGGCGGCTGAGGTGTAGTGCATGGTGTCTGTTCCATGGGCCACCACCACTCCATCAGCACCATCCTTTATCTCACTGTAGACTGCCCTGGCTGTCTCGACCCAGTATTCGGGTTTCATGTTCTCGCTGAGTATGTTGAAAACTGCACGCCCCCTTATATTTGCAATGTCCAGGAGTTCAGGGTTTGCACGTAGAAGGTCATCTGCTGTGAATGCAGGGTGAACGGCCCCTGTGCGGTAATCTATTATGGATGCGACGGTACCGCCTGTTGATATTATCGACACATCAGGTAATTCCGGGTCCTCAGAGACTTCAACTGGCGGGAGCTCTATCTTTGGCTTGGATCCCTTCTCAATGAGCTCTATCCGGGCATCACTGATTTCAACTCCAATGTTGTACCCGTTTTCCAGTTTCAGGACTATGTGTCTGTCGTCTGCATCATCTGCACGGTCAAGGACCATGCCATCATAGGTGACGTCTGGCTTCTCAACCCTCACCATGTCCCCCACATTTATGGAGGCTGATTCCAGGAACTTCCTTGCTTTTCCCTGGTAGGACATTAGAACTCCTCCTCAATGTTTTCTCTTGCCCACTCTGCACCTGCCTCAAGGATCCTCAGGTTCAGGTCTATGATCTTTTCCTTACCAGAGAAGGTGAATTTTATGGCCTCCCTGAAGGATTCCTCATCAAGGCCTGTGAGTCCGAGGGCCATCATAACCCCCAGCATGACGGTGTTGGCGGCCCTTCCAGTTCCATGTTTCCTTGCTATCTCTAGGGCCGGCACACCGATGGCCCTCACATCTCCTCCACTGTAACTGGCTGTTGTGGAGTCATAGAGTATGATACCTCCACCGGCCACTTTCCCTGCGAATTCATCGAGTGATGGCTGGTTAAGGGCCACCAGGATGTCCGGGGTGTCCACTGCAGGTGAACCAACCCTTTCACCGGATATAACAACGCCGCAGCTTGAGGTACCACCCCTCTGCTCGGGTCCATAGGCAGGGTACCATGATGTGTGTCTGCCCTCGCTGCAGGCCGCCTGGGCCAGTGTCAGTCCCATGCTCAGGACGCCCTGGCCACCGAAACCTGCAATCTTCACACTGACCTCGGGGAATTCAGGGTCATCAACAGGGTCAGGCACCGAGTCCTCCCTGATCTGGAATATCCTGTCAAGGCTCTCCCTTGAAAAGTCACTCTCTGACCTTATCAGAGGCTCTGCTTCGGCTGACCGGTCCCTGAAGTTCTTCACAGGGAATTCTCTCTCCATCTCCTCCTTCAGGAATCTCTCCGCACCTTCGGCGTCCTGTCTGAGGTTTGTGGGACATGGGGATAGCACCTCAACGAATGCGTATCCCTTACCATCCCTCTGAATCTCCAGGGCCCTCTTAATGGCCCTTCTAGCCCTCCTTATCCTCTTCGGATCTGCCAGTGACACGCGTTCTATGAATACAGGGGCCTGCAGGTTGTCCAGGAGTTCGCACATGTGGAGTGGATAGCCTGCGTACCTGGGGTCCCTTCCGGTGGGGCAGGTGACAGTCACCTCACCGACAAGGGTCGTTGGCGCCATCTGACCCCCTGTCATACCGTAGACGGTGTTGTTGACGAAGAATACCGCCAGTTTCTCCCCACGATTGGCTGCCTGTATGGTCTCATTGAGGCCTATGGATGCGAGGTCCCCGTCTCCCTGGTAGAGTATGACAACCGCGTCATCCTCTGCACGTGATATCCCTGTTCCAACGGCGGGGGCACGTCCGTGGGCCACCTGGACGTTTCCACAGTCAAAGTAGTAGTAGGCGAATACGGCGCAGCCCACGGGACTTATCATAACAGCCCTTTCCTGTATTCCGAGTTCATCTATGGCTTCACCTATCAGCTTGTGCAATATACCGTGCCCGCAGCCTGCACAGTAGTGTGTCGCTGTGGGTGCGCTTCCACCCTTCCTCTCAAATACCTCGTGGAGTGAATCCGGCTTTCTGATCACCTTCTTAGTCACTGAAATCCCCCGCAACTTCTCTGATCTTCTCAAGAACATCCCTCAGTTCTATAAGGTTTCCACCCATCCTGCTGACGAGTTCAATGTCCCTGCAGCCTGAGGCCATCCTTATATCCTCCATCATCTGTCCGCTGCTCATCTCTACTGATATGAACCTGCAGCCTTCATCTGCAAGTTCACGGATCCTGTCTGATGGGAAGGGGAACAGTGTTATGGGTCTGAGGAGCCCAACCTTTATGTCATCTGCCCTGGCAGCTTCAACTGCGCTCCTGGCCACCCTGCTGCTTATGCCATAGGCCACAAGGACGATATCTGCATCATCCACCAGGTACTCCTCATACCTCACCTCATTCTCCTCTATCCTGGCGTACTTCTCCTGGAGGTAGAAGTTGAACTCCTCAAGCTCATCGAAGTCCAGGAATATGGAGGTCACAAGGTTCTTCATGGTCTCCCTGTTACCGCAGACAGCCCATGATGTGTCTGGCCTGTGCTCAACCGCCTCCTCGGGGAAGCGCAGTGGCTCGGCCATCTGACCGAGGACTGCATCTGTGAGGACAATCACGGGGTTCCTGTATTTATCTGCCAGTTCAAAGGCCTCCATTGTCAGGTCGCACATCTCCTGGACACTGCTGGGCGCCAGGACTATGTTCCGGTAGTTTCCGTGGCCCCCACCCTTCACAAGCTGGTTGTAGTCTCCCTGTTCCGGCCCGATATTTCCGAGGCCTGGACCGGCCCTCATAACATCCACTATTACTGCAGGTAGCTCTGCACCTGCGAGGAATGAGATCCCCTCCTGTTTCAGACTTATGCCAGGCCCTGATGATGCTGTCATGACCCTGTGCCCTGCTGCGGCTGCACCGTATACCATGTTTATTGCAGCCTCCTCTGACTCTGCCTGCACGAATTTCCTTCCTACCATTGGGAAGTACCTTGAGGCCTCATGGAGTATCTCACTTGCAGGTGTTATGGGGTAGCCGAAGTAGCAGTCGCAGCCAGCGTACATGGCCCCTATTATCACTGCTGTGTTTCCCTTAACCATCTGTGTTGCCATCTTCACACCTCTCTATGTGGACCTCAATGGCATTTATCTCGGGGCAGGTGTAGTAGCAGTTCCCGCATCCATTGCATCCCTCGCCCCGGTACTCAACGTAGTGGTAGCCCCTCTCATTGATTTCGCTGCTCATGTAGAGGACATTCCTGGGGCATGCGATTATGCAGCGTTCGCATGCCTTGCACTCCAGGCTGTTTATCACTGGATATGCCTTCTTCATTGGTTTTCACCGTCTCCTTCAAGGTCATGTTCACGGATCTCAACACGCCTTATCTTACCGCTTATGGTCTTGGGCAGTTCATCAACGAATTCAACTATCCTGGGGTACTTGTAGGGGGCGGTCACACGCTTAACATGGTCCTGGATCTCCTTTTTCAGTTCCTCTGATGGCTCATAGCCCCTGGCAAGGACGATGGTGGCCTTCACCACCTGTCCCCTTATGGGGTCGGGGTACCCTGTGACTGCACACTCAAGGACCGATGGGTGGGATATGATGGCACTTTCAACCTCGAAGGGCCCTATACGGTAACCTGAACTCTTTATGATGTCATCGGTTCTCCCAACGAACCACATGTAGCCATCCTCATCCATCCAGGCAGTGTCCCCGGTGTGGTAGTATCCGTCGTGCCACACCTCTGAGGTCTTCTCAGGGTTCCGGTAGTATCCGTTGAAGAGACCGATGGGTTTGCCCTCAGCGGTTCTTATGACTATCTCACCCTCCTCACCGACGTCCACGGGGTCACCGTTCCGGTCCACCAGTTCAACATGGTAGCCAGGGGATGGCTTGCCCATTGATCCTGGTTTTGGTTCCATCCAGGGGAAGTTTGCTATGCACACAACGCATTCTGTCTGCCCGAATCCCTCCATCAGCTGGAGGCCGGTGTGTTCCCTGAACCTCTCGAAGACCTCAGGGTTCAGGGGTTCCCCTGCTGTAACCGCGTATTCGATTCCTGAAAGATCATATCTTGAGAGGTCCTCCTTTATGAGGAATCTGTAGATGGTTGGGGGCGCGCAGAATGTGGTTATATCGTATTTTTCAAGCTTCTCCAGCATCTTCTCAGGGTCAAAGCGGTCGTAGTCATAGACGAAGACAGCGCTTCCAGCTATCCACTGGCCGTAGATCTGGCCCCACATGGCCTTTGCCCAGCCGGTGTCTGCAACCGTGTAGTGGAGGCCATCCTCCCTCACGTTCTGCCAGTACTTGGCTGTTATTATATGGCCCAGGGGGTAGGTGTGGTCGTGTTCTATCATCTTGGGCATCCCTGTTGTACCTGATGAGAAATAGACTATCAGGGTGTCATCTCCACCTGCACAGTCCTCTGGCCTTTCAAAGTCTGCTGAAACTTTCCTCAGTTCTTTCCTGAGGTTTATCCATCCATCCCTGTCAGTGTCACCCACCAGTACCTTCTTTGTATCTGAGCCCAGTTCAGCTATGGCCCCATCGAATACTTCAGGGACACCGTCCTCTGCTATGCATACAACCATCTTTATGTCAGCCTCCCTTATACGGTAGACGATGTCCTTCTCCTTGAGCATGTGGGTGGCAGGAATTGCTATGGCCCCTATCCTGTGGAGTCCCAGGAGGGCGTACCAGAAGTCGTACCTTGCCTTGAGGGTCAGCATGACGGTGTCGCCCTTTTTTATACCCTCCCCTGTGAAGAAACTGGCGGCCCTTCTGGATAGTTCCTGGAGTTCACCGAAGGTTATCCTCCTCTCCTCTCCATGGTCGTTACACCAGACCAGGGCAACCTTATCGGGTTCAATCTCAGCGTATCGGTCAACCACATCGTATGCGAAGTTGAAGTTTTCAGGGACCCTTATCCTGAAGTTGTCACGGAAATCCTCATATGAATCAAATTCAACACGGTTTACGAATTCATTGATGAGAGCAGTCATCGGTACACCTCTACATTATTATTGCCAGGAACCTGGCCTCTTTACCGTCCAGGGCCTCCATGGCGTGTTCATAGGATGAGTCAAAGAATATGGAGTCCCCCTCATTGAGTATTATCTCATTTTCGTGTATGTAGAACTTTATGCGCCCCTCGAGGACGTAGTTGAATTCCTGTCCAGGGTGGCTGTTGGTTTTTGGTTTCTCCTTTCTGGGTTCTACTGTGACTATGAAGGGTTCGGCCTTCTTGTGTATGAACTTCTCTGCCAGGTTCTCATAGCGGTACTGTTTTCTCCTTTCAACCTCCACGCCCTTACCCTTCCTGGTTACCGTGAAGATGTGCATCCTGGTCTCCTCGCCAGTGAGGAGCAGGCCCATGTCAACACCGAGTTTATGGGCTATCTCGAAGAGTATGCTTGCGGGGATATCATCCTCTCCTGTCTCATATCGGCGGTATGTTTCAACGTCAATTTTGAGGTAATCGGCCATCTCTTCTTCTGTGATTTCTGAGAGTTCCCGGAGTTCCCTTACACGGGAACCTATCTCTTTGCTTTTCTCTTTCATGATTACACCTCATCAGCATCAGGAAAAATTAATAATGATTATTAATGATAAATGTCTCTTCCTTAATAAACTTTCCCATCTTAAATGTTTAAGTTCCACATAATTAAATATGTATCTAGAGGAGGGTGTTTCCAATGGAGTTAAAGAAGGTTAAGATAGAGTCCCGGGAGGACATAAACATCATACTGGGACAGAGCCACTTCATAAAGACGGTCGAGGACATCTATGAGGCGATTGTGAACACGGTCCCCCAGGCGAAATTTGGGATCGCCTTTGCCGAGGCATCAGGGGACTGCCTGGTGAGGCATGCGGGAAATGATGAGGAGCTCGAGGAACTGGCTGCAGAGGCCATGCTTGAGATTGCAGCCGGACACTCCTTCATAGTGTTCCTGAGGGATGCATTCCCCATAAACGTCCTCCAGCGCATAAAGGACGTCCCGGAGGTTGTCAACATCTACTGTGCAACAGCGAATCCGGTTGAGGTTATCATAGCAGAGACCGATCAGGGAAGGGGAATCATGGGAGTCATTGATGGTAACAGCCCAGGTGAGATAGAGGGTGATGAGGATATAGCTGCAAGGAAGAAGTTCCTCCGTGTTATAGGTTACAAGTTTTAGTGGAATCTTCACATTTATTTTTGAAGCTGGAGGCTTCATCTTTCAGTCTCTCTTTCCCTGCAACATCACTGGCGGGACACTGATGGATCCATGTGCAGGGGCACCCCGTGACATGTTCCATGTTCACGGCACACCAAATATATTAAACAGAACAGCCAATATTATTATGGTGGTTGTATAATGTCCGACAAAGTTGTTTTTGTTAAGGAGAGCGGGAACAAGAACAGAGGGGAGAACGTCCTTGAAATAAACCAGAACCGGGTGAGGATGAAGGAAAAACAGAAGGGCACACTGTCAATAACATTTGAAAGTCCAGATAAGGGGGACATAGACGCTGCCATGGCCTTCTTTGAGTCAATGACGGATATGGAACCACTCACAATGAACATTGCAGATACAGGTGAGATAAGGGCCTACTTCAAGGGTACAGCACCCTTCAGTCAGAAGGAAGAGGAGGGTATGACGGTCTACACCTACGGTGTGACCATCCAGGAACTGCAGGAATAGCTTCCCCCCTAATTTTATTATTATTTTCAGCTACCATGACCCTACTGGTCCTTGGGGTACGTCCACTCCTCGAATATCTTGTATATCCTCTGGGGGTCACTGAAGACATCTGTCTTATCCATCTTTGATATCCTCTTCACGTGCTCAACGTCCTCCTTTGTTATCTGAAGTTCCAGTTTTTTACCGTTGGGGAGTGTTGTTACGACCTTCCCCTCACTGTAATCAGATGGCATGATGTAGACAGGTACTGAGGCCTTCTGCGCCATTATAACGGCGTTGGTCACAAGTGTATCTCCTATTCTCAGGGAGATCTTGGCGGTGCTGTTGGATGTGCACGGTGCAACAAGTATGAAGTCATACTTTCCCAGCTGCACCTGACCTGCAAGGAATGGTGAATTGGCGTTTATCTCAACCCATTTCCTGTCAAAGCTTGTCTCCAGGTCCCTGTAGAGTCCATAGTATTTCACAACCTGGTCCCCGGCCTTCGAAATGAAGACGTCTATTTTAACACGGTCCCCGTATATCTTCTTAACATCCTTCATTATGGCGTAGGTTTCCGTCAGTTTCTCCCCGGCCCCGGTTATGCACCAGGCCACCCTGAGTTTCTCTGTCATGGACAGTATTATGTTGGAGGTTATTAATCAAAATTTGGGTGCTGGTGTGATCAACTATTCAGCAGGAGGTTATGGTGGCAGTAGTTCTTATGGGGGTAATACTGCAGTTAAGGGCTGGATAACGATAAAGAGAGAAGGGAAAGGTTATTTAATTAAGTGGGGTTAATGGGCATTCAAAGATGAGGGGTCCTGAGTTACGGCTGGCCGGTATTCAATACCCGTCGTCCACAATGACGCCATCCAGTATCCTGATGGTCCTTGAGGCCATGGCAGCCACATCTGGTTCATGGGTCACAACGACCAGGGTCACCCCCTCGTCCTCCTGGAGCTCCCTCAGCTTCCTGAGTATTCTTCTGCCGGTCCTTGAGTCAAGGGACCCGGTTGGCTCATCTGCAAGGATTATGGACGGATCATTGGCTAGGGCACGTGCAATGGCAACCCTCTGGCGCTCACCACCAGATAGCTCGGTGGGTTTCCGGTCAGCCTTATCAGCGAGATCAACATATTCAAGGAGCTCCATGGCACGCTCCTCCATGTTCTCATGTTTCACCGCGAACATGGGTATCTCCACGTTCTCAAGGGCCGTCAGGTTGGGTATGAGGTTGTGCAGCTGGAACACAAAACCTATCTCCTCGGCCCTCAGCCGGCTAAGATCCCTCTCCTCTGAGAGGTCCCTCCCGGCGACACGGATCGTGCCGGAGTCAGGAACGTCAAGGGCACCTATCATGTTAAGGAGGGTTGATTTACCGGAACCTGATGGCCCCATTATTGATATGAATTCTCCAGCATCAACATCAAGGTTGACTCCGTTGAGGGCCCTTATCCTCCCACTGTCAAAGCTTTTCCTGAGGTCCCTGACTTCTATGGCCTTCATATGATCACCTACTCGTACCTCAGGGCCTCTGTAGGGGCAAGCCTTGACGCCCGGTAGGCAGGGTAAAGCCCTCCCAGTATACCTACGGTGAATGCCACTGCAAAGGCCCTCATGAAGATTTCAGGGGTGTAGACAGGTTCTATGAATCCCTTCATCCCCAGGGCCAGGAGGACCTGTATCGCCGCGACTCCCAGCACTGAGCCGACAGCACCTGCCATGGCGGTGAGTACCACAGATTCTCCTAGGATCATGGCGAGTATCCTCCTGTCCCTCCAGCCAACGGCCTTCAGAACTCCGATCTCCCTTGTCCTTTCAAAAACTGACATTATCATGGTATTTATGACCCCTATACCACCTATTATTATGGCCAGGAGTGAAATGGCCCAGGTAGCAGTGTCAATGGTCTGAAGTCCCTGGTCAACACTCTGGAGGTCCTCCAGGGAGGCTATGGTTGTGAGGTCACTGTACCTCTTCTCGATTCTATCGGTGACATCCTCCACCCTTGAATTCCGGGTCATCTTCACGTATATCATGGTGACCTTGCCCTCCTTATCCTCGATCTTCTGGAGTTTCCTGAGTGAGATGAATGCTCCTGAGTCCTGCTGCATATCTCCTGACTCGAATATGCCCACTATCCTGTAGTCACGGTTCTTTATCCTTATGGTGTCACCAACGCCCTTCCCATGGTTCTCGGATGCGACCTTCCCCATTATGACCTCATCTGCATCCGGGTCCCGGAGTGTTCTCCCCTCTGTTATCTTTATCTGACTCATATTGATCTTAGCCGGGTCTATACCTATTAATACGAAGTATGGATTGTCATCCAGTGGCTGGACCGCCATGAGGATCCCCACAGCGTCCTCCACGCCGCTCACATTCCGGACCCTGTCAACGTATTCCTCATCTATCTTGCTGAGGAACATGTCCGAGACATTGGACTCCACTATGGTGAAGTCAGCGCCTCCTGCCTTCAATGTGTTCTCTGTGGACGTTTTCAAACCCTCCGTTATAACTCCAAGGGTTACTATGGTTGCAATCCCTATTGCAATACCTGTGATTGCAAGGAGACTCCTTGCACGGCTTCTGAATGGATTCTTCAGGACTAGTGTTATGAACCTCATGGATGATTATATGATGGAGGTTCCTATTATAGATTGACTTCTTATAGAGCTTTAGTGAAATGGAGCAGAAAGAGTGGCGGTTGGCATTTTAACTGGATTTTCATCCCACTTAGAAAGGGAAGCTGAAAGACTGGAAAGGAGAATACTTAGATTCTAATGGTGGATCTGAGGTTAAAAAATAATTTAATGGGAAAAAATGAAGGGAATTTCAGGACATTTTACCGGCTTTGAGGACCTCAAATGCGTCAAGGTCAACTGAACCAATGGTGCTGTAGCATTCAGGTTCAGGCATATTCTTGAGGTCCTCCTGGCTTATGTACTTCATCCTGTCAAGACCCCTGACAAAGTACCTGAACTGTGAGCCAAGCCTCTCCCTGAGCCTGTAGCCCTTTCCGGTGTTTATGAACAGCCTGCGGTTCACCTCATATTCACCGGTGAGTTCATTTATTTTTCTCATCAGCTTTTTCGTGGGGTATCTGTAGGTCCCTTCCTCCATGGCCATTACTATGTCCAGGGGGACACCTAGTTCCTCTGCAAGTTCCCTCTGGGTCTTCCCGGTGTGAACCCTGTAACCCAGAACCAGAAATTTGAATTCATCTTCAATCATGGGATCTCCACCTCCTTGAGGTAGAATATGGACAAAAGCCATATAAATATTTTTATAGAAAAAATTATTATAAAAAACGCAATAAACCAGATATTAATATTAATAAATAGATAAATTATATTACAAATTACTATATCCATGGTATCGACACATATATGGTAATAACTGAGGGGACACATAAAGCAAATAATATAAACACTCAGTGAATTATTATGAGATGTGGTGGGTTTAATGGGACCTGAGTCATGGATAATAATAGCAGCCATATGCCTCATAGGTGAGATGCTCACAACGGGCTTCTTCCTACTATGGTTTGCCTTCGGAGCACTGGCAGCAGCGGCCCTCGGCTACCTTGGCTTTGACACTACAGCGCAGTTCATAACATTCGTCGCTGTTTCAGCTGTCCTCCTTGGAGTTTCAAGGCCATTCGCAGCACGCATAACCGGCGAACCATCAAAAAAGGCAGTATCCGATAGACTGATAGGGAGAAAGGGAGTTGTGATGGAGGCAATCAGCCCCAAGAACTCTGGCCTGGTGAAGGTTGATGGCGAAACATGGAGGGCCAAATCAGCCACAGTGCTTGATGCGGGTGAGGATGTAATTGTGAAGTCCATTGAGGGCGTTAAACTCGTAGTTGAAAAACTGGAGGAATAGAAATGATACTTGAACTGATAATAGTACTGGTACTCCTTGTACTGGCATTCAAGAGCCTCAAGATACTAAGACCCTACGAGAAGGGTGTTGTCGAGAGGCTTGGTAAATACCAGAGGACCGTGGAGAGCGGACTCGTGGTCATAATACCCTTCATAGAGGCCATAAAGAAGGTCGACATGAGGGAACAGGTGGTTGATGTCCCCCCACAGGAGGTCATAACCAAGGACAACACGGTTGTGGTGGTGGACTGCGTCATATTCTATGAGGTGGTTGATCCATTCAATGCAGTCTACAACGTAGTTGACTTCTACCAGGCCATAACCAAACTTGCCCAGACCAACCTCAGAAACATAATAGGTGACCTTGAACTCGACCAGACCCTCACATCAAGGGAGATGATAAACACCCAGCTACGTGAGGTGCTTGACGAGGCCACAGACAAGTGGGGAACCAGGGTCGTCCGTGTGGAGATACAGCGCATAGAACCGCCGGGTGACATCGTTGAGGCCATGTCAAAGCAGATGAAGGCTGAACGTATGAAGAGGGCGGCCATCCTTGAGGCAGAGGGATACAAGCAGTCAGAGATAAAGAGGGCTGAGGGTGATAAGCAGGCAGCCATCCTTGAGGCAGAGGGTAAGGCAGAGGCCATAAAGAAGGTCGCAGATGCCAACAAGTACCGCGAGATAGCAATAGCAGAGGGACAGGCCAAGGCCATACTATCAGTTTTCAGGGCCATGCATGAGGGTGACCCCACAAATGATATAATAGCACTCAAGTACCTTGAGGCCCTTGAGAAGGTTGCCGATGGAAGAGCAACAAAGATACTGCTCCCGGTGGAGGCCACAGGCATCCTTGGATCCATTGCAGGAATCTCAGAGATGCTCTCAGATCCAGAAGACAAGGGAAGCTCAGAGGACAAAAAGGAATCACAGCAGGTTGAAAAATCTGAAAAACAGTGATTCCTTCATATCTTTTTTGTAAAACAGTGGTTCATACTTTAAAGGCCTTCTCTTTAAGGGACCCCACTCTTGACCCATGTTACTTATAAATATCACCTTGAACATAGTTAAAATGGAGGTGCTAAATATGAAAGAGGATGTTTTCTATGGGAAGGGCATGGTGCACGTGAAGGAGGACTACCCTGACATCTATGAGGCGGTTGTTAAACTGAATGAGGCCGCCTACACAGGTAAGGTCCTTGATTACAGGACACAGAAGCTCATAGCCCTCGGGATAACAGCATCAAACTCCGATGACCGTGCAGTTAAAAAACAGATACAGAGTGCAATAAACGAGTTCGGAGTCACAAAGGATGAGATAGTTGATGTCCTGCGTGTTGTTCTCCTCACATCAGGCAATCCACCCTTCGTCAAGGCCATGAGAATACTCTACGAGGTTCTTGGGGACTGAAACAACACCTTTAATTTTTCCATTACAGATACCTTCTCAGACGTTCATCGAAGCAGATCACAGTAAACTTTTTAAGTGATCACAGCAGATGTAGTAGCACCTAAACCGCTATTTTTCTGGGATACGTTCCCATGGATGTGGCGTAAAGCCGAACAGAATAGAGGTGTAAATGATGTACAGATACGTTAAAGATGCATGGAAGAATCCAAAGGACTCCTATGTAAGGGAGCTAATGTGGGAGAGGGCTCCTAAGTGGAGAAGGGATCCCGTAATTAAGAGAATAGAAAGACCAACCAGAATAGACCGTGCAAGGGCACTGGGTTACAGGGCAAAACCTGGATACATAATTGTAAGGACACGTGTAAGGCGTGGAAGCCAGAGGAAAACCCGGTTCAAGGCAGGTAGAAGGCCCAAGAGGATGGGTGTAAAGAAGATAACCACCGCAAAGAGTATCAAGAGGATCGCAGAGGAGAGGGTTGCAAGGAAATACCCCAACATGGAGGTCCTCAACTCCTACTGGGTCTGGGAGGATGGAAAGTACAAGTTCTATGAGGTCATCCTCGTGGATCCAAACCACCCTGCCATAAAGAATGACCCCAAGATAAACTGGATCTGTGAAAAACAGCACAGGGGACGCGTCTTCAGGGGCCTCACAAGTGAAGGCAAAAAGAACAGGGGCCTCAGGAACAGGGGTAAAGGGGCTGAGAAGGTAAGGTAAAGGCCCCATTCAACTTTTTTTAGAGTTAGAGGGACATGATACACAACATCTCCTACCGCCTCATGGTATACGGTACAGAGGACGAGGAAAAGGTCCTCGAGGCCCTCAGAAACGTAATCCCGGGGGCCACACCCGAAAGGGAGAAAGCCGAGGGATACCATGGAAACCCCATCACGGTCCTCAGGGGAAGGCTGGACCGCAGAAGGGCCCTCAGAGAATTCATGGATGAATTCAGAGAGGTCTTCAGGGGCCGCATGGACGAACTTGAGGACAGGTTCGACGAGAACGGTAACCTTTTCCTTCGGCTGGACAAGCAGAAGGCCCTTGAGGGGGTCTGGGAACCCGTGAGGCACGGTGATGCAATCCACCTGAAGATCAAGGTGGAGGCCTACCCCGCAAAGAGGGAAGTTGCGGTCGAGAACATCAGGAAGATACTTGAATGACTGATTCTCCAAAGGATTCTGATGAAATTCTTTGATTTCCACATACAGGGCAGGGACCATGATTCCAGTCTGAGACTCCTCCTTGAGGCATCACGCCTCGGCTACCATGGCGGAGTTCTGGTATACCCCTCTGAGAGATACTCTGACCTCAAGTCAGACTTCGAATCCCTCAGGGAGAACCCTGAACTCCAGGACTTCGAGATAGCCTGTGGTGTAATGATAAGGGCATCTGACCCCCGTGATATGAGGAGATCAGTGAACAGATTCAGGAAAAAGGCTGACGTGATCTATGTCTCAGGGGGTAACCTGAAGGTTAACAGGGCAGCATGTGAGAGTCGCAGGGTCGACATCCTGTCAGCACCCTACACTTCAAGGAGGGACCCTGGCATCAACCATGTACTTTCAAGGGAGGCTGCAAGAAACGGTGTGGCCATTGAACTCCCCCTTGCGGACGTCATCGGGTCATGGCTCAAGGTCCGTGCGAGGGTCCTTGAACATTTCAGGGAGATCCTGAAACTCCAGAGAAAGTTCGGTTTTCCACTGGTCCTCACCAGCAGGGCTTCCACAATCTATGACCTGAGGGCCCCGCGTGATATCATTAACCTCGCCGAATGCTTCGGTATGAAGGCCCAAGAGGCAGAGAAATCCCTCACTTCCACCCCCGCATCAATACTCGAGGACTCAGGGAACCGTCAGCTAATGATCGCAGATGGAGTTAGACTACTCCCTGAGAGTTAAGGTGAGCCTATGAGAATGAAAATACTTCCACCCACCCTGAGGGTCCCCAGGAGGTACATAGCCTTTGAGGTGATCAGTGAGAGGGAACTCTCAAGGGAGGAACTTGTCTCACTCATCTGGGACAGCTGCCTCAAGTTACATGGGGAATGTGAAACATCAAATTTTCGTTTATGGCTCATGAAGCTCTGGAGGTTCGATTTTCCAGACGCAGTCAGGATGAGGGGCATACTCCAGTGCCAGAGGGGATATGAGAGGAGAGTTATGATGGCCCTCACATGCGCCCACCACTACGGCGGTGTGAGGGTCGCCATCCACATCCTCGGCCTTTCAGGGACGATACGATCTGCAACACAAAAGTTTATTAAACCTTCCAAGAAAGATAAATACTGATTAATCTTTATCACATGACACATGATTACATAAATTATCCATCAATAAAGAGAGGTTAGAAAAATGCAACCACTTCAGAGCGCAGGATATGATAGGGCCATCACAGTATTCAGCCCGGATGGCAGACTATTCCAGGTGGAATATGCAAGGGAAGCCGTTAAAAGAGGAACCACTTCCCTTGGAGTGAAATCAAAGGAAGGAATAGTTCTTGTTGTGGACAAGAGACCCACAAGCAAGCTGGTTGAACCGAAATCCATAGAAAAGATATTCCAGATAGATGAACACATCGGGGCTGCAACATCCGGACTGGTGGCGGATGCACGTGCAATAATTGAGAAGGCAAGGCTTGAGGCCCAGATAAACAGGATAACCTACAACGAACCAATAAGGGTTGAAAGCCTGGCCAAGAAGATATGTGACATGAAACAGATGTACACCCAGCATGGAGGTGTCAGGCCCTTCGGAACGGCTCTCATAATTGGTGGTGTCAATGGCAGAGGTTGCAGACTCTTCGAAACAGACCCCAGCGGTGCCCTCATAGAGTACAAGGCCACGGCTATAGGGGCTGGAAGGCCCGCAGCAATGGAGGAATTTGAGAAGAAGTACAGCGACGACATGAACCTCAATCAGGCCATAGAACTGGCACTCGACGCGGTTTATGAGGCCACCGAGGGTAAAACAACACCTGAAAGTGTTGAGATAGCTGTTATAGAAGCCGCAGATAAGAAATACAGAAGGCTTCCTGATGATGAGATCAGGGATCATGTCGAGGAGCTCCTGATCAGGAAGGAAAAGGAGGAAGAGGAGTAAAAAATGGTCAGCCTTGAAGATGCAGTTATCGCCCGGCTTGAATCCCATGGTGAGCGATTCGAGGTCCTTGTGGACCCTGATCTGGCAGCAGAGTTCCGCAGGGAAGACTCTGATGTAAGTGTTGAGGATGTACTAGCGGTTCAGGAGGTTTTCAGGGACGCCAGGAAGGGTGATAAGGCATCTGAGGAGGCCATGAGGAAGGTCTTTGAAACAGCGGATCCACTTGATGTAACACAAATAATACTCAGAAGGGGGACAATACAGCTCACTGCAGACCAGAGAAGGCAGATGATAGAGGATAAACGCCTGAAGATCATCAACAAAATTGCACGTGAGGCTATAAACCCCCAGAACGGACTTCCTCACCCTCCAAAGAGGATTGAAAAGGCCATGGAGGAAGCCAGGGTTCATATTGATCCATTCAAGACCGTTGACGAACAGATCAACATAGTCCTGAAGGCCATCAGAACCAAGATTCCAATTAAATTTGAGAAGGTCAGGGTGGCCATCCGTATACCCGGGGAAAAGGCAGGGTCAGCCTACGGTGTAATATCAAATTTTGGTAAGATAACCAACGAGGAATGGCAGAGTGACGGATCATGGATAGCCGTGGTTGAAATACCTGGAGGTCTTCAGGATAGCTTCTATCAGAAGCTCAGTGAACTCACAGGCGGTAACGTTGAAACCAGGCTAATAAAATAAATCCTCCTCTCCTTTTAGCCTTCAAAAAACAGGGAGGCATAATGTGCTACTTGTAAATGAAAAGGACCTGGTTGTTCCAGGTCAGGTTCTGGCAGAGAACGAATACTACCCTGGAAGGGGAACCTTCAAAGAGGATAACCGGATATGTTCATCCTTCGTGGGACTCGTTTCTGTTAGAAACAAGAAGATAAACGTGATACCACTTCAGAGTAAGTACATCCCCAAGAGGGGGGATGTGGTCATCGGGGAGATCACAGACATAAGGTTCTCAATGTGGGGACTTGACATAAACTCACCCTACACAGGTCTCTTACCAGCCTCTGAGGTCTTTGGCAAGGATAAAAGGGAACTCGAAAGTGTCTTCGATATAGGGGACGTTCTGCTTTTAAGGGTTGTGGATGTGGATGAGGTTAAGAAGGTGAAGCTTGGCCTCAAGGGCCGCGGCCTTGGAAAGTTCAGGGACGGTATCCTTGTTTACATAACACCCACAAAGGTCCCAAGGCTGATAGGCAAGAGGGGATCAATGATAAACATGGTCAAGGAGAAGACCAAATGCGATATCGTTGTGGGACAGAACGGTGTTGTCTGGATAAAGGGTGAAGCCGGCATGGAGAGGATAGCTGAGAAGGTAATCCTGATGATAGACCGTGAGGCCCACACCTCAGGACTCACTGACCGTGTGAGGGAACTCCTAGACAGACTTACAGGAGTTGAACCTGATATTCAGGTTGAGGAGTCTGAAGGGACAGAAAAACCTGAAATCCCTGAGTCTGAGGATTTTGAGGAAGGATCTGATGAGTCTGAGGATGTGGTGGTGTCTCCGGAGTCTGAGGATTTTGAGGAAGGATCTGATGAGTCTGAGGACCTTGAAGTGGAACCTGAGAATGTGAAAGTGGATTCTCCGGGGTCTGAAAGCATGGAAGAAGGAACAGACACCCCCGACGCTGAAGAGGGTGATGGAGAAGCCGGGGATGCAGAAGTTAAGGATGAGAATAATTCCGAGAGGTGATTACTATCATCACACAGGATCAGTTGAAGACCTCCCCCAGTGTCAGGGAGGATGGAAGGGCATTTGATGAACTCAGGCCCTTAAAAATTGAGGCAGGAATACTTGAAAGGGCAGATGGTTCATCCTATCTTGAATTTGGCGGTAACAAAATACTGGTGGCTGTATACGGACCAAGGGAGGCTCAGATAAGAAAGTTACAGAGACCTGACAGGGCCGTTATAAGGTGCAGGTACAATATGGCACCATTCTCAGTTGAGGAGCGAAAGAGACCTGGCCCTGACAGGCGTTCTGTTGAGATCTCCAAGATAACTGCAGAGGCCCTCAGACCGGCACTGATACTTGAAAAGTTTCCCAGGTCAGTCATCGATGTGTTCATAGAGGTACTCGAGGCTGAGGGGGGTACAAGGTGCGCAGGTATAACTGCGGCTTCGGTTGCCCTTGCAGATGCAGGCATACCCATGAGGGACATGGTTGTTGCCTGTGCAGCAGGTAAGGTTGGTGATCAGGTGGTCCTTGACCTCTCCGAGGAGGAGGACAAGGAGGGTCAGGCAGATGTGCCGGTGGCGATACTCCCGAGGACACGTGAAATCACACTGCTGCAGAGTGATGGGAACCTCAGACCCGAGGAATTTGAAAGGGCACTTGACCTTGCAGTGGACGGATGTCTCCGGATACATGAGGTGCAGAAGGAGGCCCTCAGAAAGAGGTATGGTGAATAAAATGGATATAATACCTGAAATTACAAGAAAGAGTATAACGGACCTTATAAATAATAAGGAACGTATTGATGGAAGGTCACTCCATGAGTTCAGGGACATATCCATCGAAACGGGGGTGATATCCAAGGCTGAGGGTTCCTCAAGGGTGAAACTTGGAAACACCCAGATAATTGTGGGTGTGAAGCCCCAGATAGGTGAACCCTTCCCTGACACGCCTGAGATGGGTGTTATACTCACCAACTCAGAGCTACTTCCAATGGCATCACCGACCTTTGAGCCAGGACCCCCCGATGAGAGGTCAGTGGAGCTTTCAAGGGTCGTGGACAGATGCATAAGGGAGAGCCGGATGATAGACCTTGAGAAGCTCTGCATCATAGAGGGCAGCAAGGTCTGGATGCTCTTCCTGGACCTCCACATCATAGACTACGATGGCAACCTCTTCGATGCAGCGGTCCTTGCAACCGTGGCAGCCCTGCTGGATACAAGGATACCTGCAGCAGAGGTTGAGGATGGTGAGGTTGTTATCAACAGGGAGAAGATGCAGCCACTCCCTGTTAACAGGAAGGCCCTCATGTGCACCTTCGCCAAGATAGGAAACGAGATGGTCCTTGACCCATCCCTTGAGGAAGAGGATATACTCACCGCAAGGATATCCATAGGCGTGACTGAGGAGGGCTCCATATGCGCCATGCAGAAGGGTGGTGAGGGGCCCCTTACAAGGGATGATGTCCTTAAGGCAGTCTCCATTGCAGTGGAGAAGGTGCCCCAGCTCATTGAGTACCTTGACGAGTCAATGACTCCCTAAATCTTAAATACTGACCAGACAATATCTATAACATCATATTTACTGGAGTGATATAAATGGCAAGAACAAAGAAAGTAGGTATCACAGGACGTTTCGGTCCACGTTACGGTCGTAAAGCTAAAAGAGCTGTTAAAAAGATTGAAGAAGAGATGAAGAGGAAGCACATATGCCCGAGCTGTGACCGTCCCGGTGTTAAGAGGGAGAGCAGGGGCATATGGAAGTGCAGGAAATGCGGTGCTGTGTTCACAGGCGGAGCATACCTCCCGGTGACCCCAATGGGTAAGACAGCAGCCCGTAACATCAAGAGGATAGTTGGAGGTAAGTAGATTGTACCGCTGCGCCCAGTGCGGGACACTCATAGACCCCAAGAAGTACATGGAGAACAAGTGCCCCAGGTGCAGGTACAGGATCCTCTTCAAGGAGGTGCCTCCGGTTAAGAGGACCCTGAAGGCACGGTAGGATGCTCCTCACAACATCCAGAAAGCCATCCCAGCGCACAAGGTCCTTCTCCCAGAGGCTCTCCAGGATAATGGGCTGGAGGTACATTAACCGGGGAAAGATGAGCCTCCGGGATGTGCTGATCGAGGCCAGAGGCCCTGTAGCTGTGGTCTCTGAAAGGCACGGTAACCCTGCAAGGATAACCTTCCTTGATGAAAGGGGAGGGGAGAGGGGTTACATCCTCTTCAACCCGGCATTTGAAATGAAAAAACCTGAACTGGCAGATAAAGCGGTAAGGGTCAGTAGCTGCCCTCCAGGATCTGAGGGCATCTGCAATTTAATGGGCCTTGAGGTTGATGAATCCGCATCCAGGGATGCATGGAGTATAGGGAGTGATGAGGAGTATGCCTGGGTGATGGAGCTCATTGATGCCAGGGGGATGCCCGCTGGTTTTAAGCTTCTGATACGTGATTTCAGGGCCGGTGAGTGAGTTGGGTCTCAGGAAAATTCAGGGGGTAATAGACATCAGGACGGACCCTGAATCAGCATCTGTGATCTACAGGGCCATCAAACCTGAGGTCATGGATTCACCCTCACAGAGGTCTTCCATGTCCATGGAACTTGAGGATGGCAGGATAACCATCAACATAAGTGCAGGGGACTCGGCATCCTTCCGGGCTGCCCTCAACTCATCACTGCGCTGGGTGAGGCTTTCCATGGAGATTCTTGAATTGATGGGAACATAATGAATAATTGAAGGTGATAATATGGAACTTCCACAGAATGTACAGCACCAGTTAGCTCAGTTCCAGCAGCTGCAGCAGCAGGCACAGGCGATATCTGTGCAGAAACAGACGGTTGAAATGCAGATTAATGAGACACAGAAGGCCCTTGAAGAACTCTCAAGGGCTGCAGATGACGCTGAAGTATATAAGAGCTCAGGTAACATCCTAATCAGGGTTGCCAAGGATGAGCTTACAGAGGAACTTCAGGAAAAACTTGAAACCCTTCAGCTCAGGGAGAAGACCATTGAGAGACAGGAAGAACGCGTCATGAAGAAACTGCAGGAGATGCAGGTCAACATCCAGGAAGCGATGAAGGGTGCAGGCATCAATCCAGGGATGGGTAACTAATTGAGTCTCAGGAAACTCACTGAAGGGGATCTGGATGAGATATCCAGTTTCCTCCACAATACCATTTCTGATTTTATACTGAAGAGGGTGTCTTCCAAGGAGATAGTTGATATTGACATAACTGTGCTGCTTGAGTACACCGATGAACTGAAGGTTGACATCAGCGCTGAACTGTACCTTGATGAGCTTTCAGATGCAGATCCCGTGATTGTTGATGAGGCAGTGGATGCAGCCTACAGGGGCCTTGAATCCTTCCTTGATGGATTCAGGGAATAATCACTGCCGCCTCTGGATTAAGACGACTATTATGTAATTATCCTCCTTTATTAATACTTAACCAGTTTCCATTTAAAAGCTCGTAATAACTTTTTATCAAAAAGTATTTATATATCGTGTGACAAGCACTTTAGTGAGCATGAATTCCTCCTAGCTTAAAACGGAAGCCAGCTCAACAGGGCATCCAGTAACAATCCTTTCGCTCAAAAAATGTCATCTGATGCCCTGTTCCTCCTCTTTTTAATAATTTAGTTCAAATGCCATCTGATTCCTTTTTAACAAGATGGAATTAAACCTTCTGGATCCTTAGGAGTGAATGTGAGATTTCAGAGTTTTTCTCAGGGATCATGGTAATTGCATTTGAATTGCATGTGAGGGGTTTCTCCATGTGGACCGTCCCGAGTTCATTCCCTGTGTCTACCGTTACACGGTATCCCCTTGAAAGCCAGAATTCGAGGGCACCATCAACGTATTTATGTGTGTGCAGGTAGATCCTCTGGTAGCCCAGTGATGCGGCCTCCTTCTCGGCGATTTCAGCAAGTCTGGATGCAACACCCAACCTCCGGTGATCCTCATGTACAAAAACTCTCCACAGGCTGGCCGTTGTCTCTGGATCATAATTCAGGCCCTCAAATTCACGGTCATAGGCACGGAGTCCCAGTGTCCCTATTACCCTACCACCCCTGGAGGCGAAGAGGAAGGTGTTCCTTGGGGGTTTGAGGTAGTACTCCTCAAGGTTTATTATGTCCCTGTGGTACTCGGGTATGTATCCGAATCCAAACTCCCTCCTGATTATCCTGAAGAGGAACTTTCTTATGGATTCGAGTTCAGATTCACTCACGGGTTCAGCCACAGTGATAATTTCCATCACCTTTTGTTTTTCAGTATTTTTTGCCTTCCTTCAGCCACGGCGATAACATCCATCACAGTGAGTAATAATTATCCTGTGTCAGGTCCAGATAAAGTAATACAGGATTATCATCACATATGATATATGTACCCAATTCTTATAAATGCTGGTGTTCAATAGCATCACCAGACCAAGGGGAACCGTTATGAGCTGTTACATCTACTGGGATAAGATAAAGAGGATAGCCTCAAGACTTGAGGGAATGAATTATCACTTCAATGAGATGGACACCAGCGAGGTGATGCCACTTCTTGATGAGATCGAGGAGATAGCCCATGACTCAACCATCGATTTTGAATCAGCAAAGCACATCCTCGATGATGCTGAAATGAATCATGCCCTCAGCCTGATAAGGAAGTTTTACGTGAATCTCGGGATGAAGCTTGAAATGGAAAAGGCAGAGGAGGTCATAGAGTCAGACTCACCCTGGGAGACCCTCAGATCATTCTACTTCTATCCACGTTACCTTGAACTACTTAAGAATGAGGCTGCCCTTGGAAGATTCAGGAGGGGGGAGAGGGCAGTTTTCATTGGAGGAGGGCCCCTCCCACTCACAGGTATCCTTTTATCACACATCTATTGCATGAAGGTGCAGGTTGTTGAAGTCGAAGCAGAGATCGCTGAGCTATCAAGGAGGGTGCTTGAGAGCCTGGGAATGGAGAATGTGAAGGTCATAACCGGGGATGAAACCGCCATTGAGGGCCTTGAATTTGATGTGGTGATGGTGGCGGCCCTTGCAGAGCCAAAGAGGAGGGTTTTCAGGAACATACACAGATACGTTGATACAGAAACCCGGGTTATCTACAGGACATATACAGGTATGAGGGCCATCCTCTACGCACCTGTCAGTGATGATGATATCCGTGGATTCAGGAGGGCTGGAGTGGTTCTCCCCTCAGGGAAGGTTAACAACACTTCTGTCCTTGTTTTTAAGTGCCTTGATTGATTCTTCCACCAGATACAGAAGTTTGTGGCAGATTTATTACTATTCTGGTGAACGGCAGCAGATGGTTATTATTAATTTTAAAATAGAAATTGTTAAATAGTAGGGACATTCAAGAGTAAAATGTAACACCATAATGGTGTTTGATATTAAATTTTCCCTCCAGCAATCAGTTCATGGGGTCTCCCCATGAATCCTCTCTTTTTAACAGGAAAAATTGAGTATTACATTTCCATCAATTTCAAACCCTGAAGTATTAACAAAATCATTATATATGTTATTACTCCAAGGGAGATCTGTACATTATTAAACATTACAGAACTTAAAGGAGGTGAAAATGTATGGGAAGACAGTATTTCATGGTTTTCATGGTTCTTCTCGTTGCTGTGGCACTTACAGGTTCGGTGAGCGCAGCAGATACGACATGTGAGGTGGGGGTTGACGTCAAATATGAATTTGCAGACGACAACACCCGCATCAACCCTGACATAAACTACATCAGCGACACCAGCGGGACAAAGATAAACTTCACAAAGACCTTTGATCCCTCGGCGAACATCACAAAAATCATATTCAACTACCAGAACGTCACAAACACCACAAAATTCAGAATCAAGGTTACAGCCCCGGGTTACAGGGACATTCTACATGAATTCACCCTATCAACCAACCCGCTGAATCCCCTTGACACCAGATACTATGCGAAGCTCCAGTTACAGATGAACGCCACAGATGCCTACAAACTGGGAAGGGAGATCACAAAGAAGGCAGACCAGATCCTCAACTTCTCAAGAGGGAATATTCTGGTCATAACAACTGCAGGGATAGTCAAATACAGAAATGACACATCAGAGGATGTCATTGAGGGTATACTCAACCAGGCAGGTGGGAAGGTAGCCTATGGTAAGGGTAACCTCCTTGTCATAAGGAAAAGCCCGGTGGATCCACTGGACACATTCTTTGTAATCCAGAGGGGCGCAGCTCTCCTTGGAGTCTACTTCAAGAATGCGAGCACATCACCGGTCGTCATTAAAACAGTTAACGGTAAACCGGTATACACCATTGACCTTACAAAGAACATGACAGAGGCAAACTGGAACCTTCTTGTAAGTAAATACGGGAACCAGGCCTTCCCTGTTGCAAGCCTTGCCAATGCCTGGGCACAGGGAGCTCCATCAGACCTTCTGAGGGCAGCAGCCTTCCATGGGCACATGTGCCTGGGTACCATCAGCGGTTACGCAATGAGCCTCACCCTCCTCAAGTACTATCCACCTGTCATGGACTTCACAAATCCAGGATCACCCGGTGAGATAACAAGCTACGTGACAGTGGGTGTACCCGGTGACTCAGATGATGATGCACTCCTCATGTTCCTCGACACAACACCAGGTAAGGGTGGATCATACAGTGGATTCAACACAACAGCCAGCGGTGCAGACACCAACCTCGTGGGCTTCATAAGGTGGAACCCCAAGACCCTCAGGGGCGATCTCATTGTGATGAAATTTGACAGGGATGCCCTCAGGAGGCAGTTCCAGCAGCAGACAGGAAAGAAAACAGAACTCGAATTCAATGCATGGCTCATAGCTAAACTGAAGAATGACCCAACATCACTCGTTACAATCGTCAGGGAACTCAAGGACCTGAATGTGACCCACTACTACTATCTCCTGGGTACAGAGGGCAATGTAACAGCGAGGGATATGAACAACAACACATACTTCATTCCAGCCCAGATTGCCCATGGACTTGACATGGCATACATAGACAGCCTCGGACTCCCCAACGCAACCCGTGAGAACAATACCCTTAGCTGGGGCAACCTCACCTATGAGCAGATAAAGAGGATAGGGGCTGATGCAGCAAACCTTGCAAAGCAGTTATTCCTCACAGAGAAGGGTGTGAACCTTGAGAAGGATGACAGGGACCTTGTGGTGTTAACATCAGCAGGTTACTCAAGGGTGAATGGACAGGATATGAGCGCTGCCTGGGATGGAGTATTCGATGTCCTGGGATCAAGGCTCAGCAGGGCAACACTCCTGCCGGTACACAGACCCCTCTGGAAGCCATTATGGTTCACATTCGTCCTGAGGGGCTACGATGGAGTGACAATGGATGCAGTCTACATCTACTATGACCCGACAACAGGCCAGCTTGTTGCATGCAATGCATCAGACGGTAAATTCGTGAATGACATCGGTCCAAGGACCCTGAACAGCACACAGCTGAGCAGCAAGGTATCAAAGGTCTTTGCAAAGGATGGATGGTTCAACATACAGAGCATAGCAAATGCATGGAGGAACGACCCACCCTACGACCAGGTGCTGACCTTCCTCTTCCATGACCATGCATGTCCCGGTGTATCACCTGGCTATCTGATAACAGAGTACATATTCAAGAACTATCCCCTGAAGGAGGATGAGAACTACATCTACCTTGGTAACACCATCTACTGCAAGGACGACGCCATAGTCTACCGTCTAGGAGTCTCACCTGGACAGGGAACCTACTTCAACCTTCGCGTACCCGGAACAGAGAACGACCCTGAGAACGAGGATGCCTATGGAGGTAACATTGAGGGTATCCTTGTGATCTGGGACAACAAGAACAAGGTTGGAAGGGCCGTTGTCATCGACTTCAAATGGCCAAATTTTGATGTGAGTGATTGCGCTACCAGTGATGCTAGAAGGGAGAAACAGATAGCAGGGTTCATCAGCCTCTACAAGGGTGAGACACCAAGTTACCTGATATCTCCACCAGTTGTGACCTATGATGCCGAGAGGCTCATCACAGAGAGCGAACTTCAGATGATCCTCGCAGGTGCAAACGGTCAGAACCCGATAGCCTATGTTAAGGGCATACCTGCAAACAGGACCCTGGCTGACCTCATACCAGTGAATAACGGTGGATC
>NZ_QKOF01000006.1:300000-560865 GCF_014889545.1 Methanothermobacter thermautotrophicus
CCTGATGAACTAATGCACATAAAAACAGATGCTGCAGGGATAGAAAAAATCATAAAAGGGTAGAATTCAGGCATTTAATGTCTCAGAAAAAATCAGAAGGGGAGAATAGAACTTAGAGGGTCTTTGATATCTCCACAGCCTTCTCAGCAGCCCTCTCGAGGGACGTCTCGAAGGGGATCCCGGCCTCCCTGAGGATCCTCTGACCCTCCTCCTCATTGGTTCCGGTCAGGCGTATCACAAGGGGGACGTTTCTCCTGGCATCCCTCAGGGCGTTCACAACACCCCTGGCAACATCATCGGCCCTCGTTATACCGCCAAGGACGTTCAGGAATACAACCCGCACTGAGGGATGGGATATGACAAGGTCAAGGGCTCTCCTTATGACGTCCTCTGAGGCACCACCACCGATGTCGAGGAAGGTGGCAGGTTCCCCACCCTTCAGTTTTATGAGGTCCATTGCGGTGAGGGTTAACCCTGCACCGTTGCCTATAACCGCAACATCTCCGTCGAGCTTTACGAAGGCAAACTCCTCAGGCTCATACTCATCCATTTCCATAAATTCTCTGTGGCGGTAAATGGAGTCGTCATCCACCTCCAGCTTTGCATCAGCTGCAATGACCTTATCCCCTGATATTACAAGGGGGTTTATCTCTGCAAGCCTGGCATCGTACTTCCTGAAGAGATGATACAGTTTCCAGATCACTCCACCAACCGGGGGTATAAGTTCACTTTCAAGTCCCATCTTCCTTGCGATCTCCCTGGCCTCATAGGGGAGGAACTCATCGAGGGGGTTTACATGGTAGCGCACGATCTTCTCGGGGGAGCTTGCTGCCAGTTCCTCTATATCAACACCACCCTCTGCGCTGGCCATTATGAGGGGCTTCTTCGCTGTCCGGTCAATGACGGCACTCACATAGAGCTCCCGGTCTATGGGTATCTTCTCCTCTATGAGGACCTTCTCAACTGCTTCACCACGGACCTCTGATGAAAGGAGGTCCCCTGTAACCTCGGCGGCAGTGGAGGGGGATGCGAACCTTATACCACCTGCCTTCCCCCTCCCACCTGTAAGGACCTGGGATTTGACTGCAACCTCACACCCCAGTTCAGCGGCTATCCTTTCAGCTTCTTCAGGGGTCTCTGCAACACCTCCACGGGGCGTGTTTATACCCTCGGCCCTGAATATCTCCTTGGCGCTGTACTCATAGAATTTCATCTATTTCCCTCCAATAAGTTCACGGCCGGCCTGGAATGCCATGAGGTTCTTCTCCTCGGTGCCTGGCGGTACGCTGTCCTTTATGGCCTCCTCAGCGGCCCTGACGCTAACGATCCCTGTTGCCTCGGTGAGGGCTCCCATCATGACCATGTTGGCGACGATGGTTATGCCAACCCTTTCCTCGGCTGTTCTTGTTGCAGGTGCCCTGAAGTATTGAACATTCCGTTTCCTGATGAAGTCCTCTATTTCAGCCTCAACAACCATATCAGGGTCAACTATGAGGGTCCCTCCCATCTTGAGGTCGTCCATGTATGTCATGAGGGCCTGATGGGACATGGCAACGAGTATGTCCGGGCTCTGGACCTTGGGGTAGTCTATTTCCTGGTCACTTATCACAACCTCAGCCCTTGACGCCCCTCCCCTGGCCTCGGGACCATAGGACTGGGTCTGAACGGCGTATAGGCCATCATAAAGGCTTGCAGCCTTGCCAAGGACTATGCCTGCAAGTATAACTCCCTGTCCACCGAATCCAGCTATTCTGATTTCTTTCCTCACTTTAATCATCCCGGTAAGCTGTTCTTGTTGCAGGTGCCCTGCCTGACTTCTCATCGACCATACTGCAGATCTTTTCGCAGAGTTCAGGCTGAGGCCTGTTTACAAATTCTCCAACCATGATTTTACCCTCAACCTCATGGGGCTCCATCTTAAGGGCCTTCCTCCTGTTAAGGCTGTTCTCCTTCATGAATTTCATCATCTCCACCGGGGAGCGCATCCTGTTCTTCCTCCCGAAGTAGGTGGGGCACTGGGATACAGCCTCTATGAATGAGAAACCACGATTCTTCAGCCCCTTCTTTATGGAGTTTGCAAGCTGGAGGGGATGTGCGGTGGTCCATCGGGCTACATAACTTGCCCCTGCGGCGGTTACAAGTTCTGCAAGGTCAAAGGGTTCTTCGAGGGCCCCGTATGGTGCTGTGCTCCCATAGCTCCCCTCTGGAGATGTGGGGCTTATCTGACCGCCGGTCATCCCATATATGCTGTTGTTGATACAGATCACCGTCATGTCGATGTTCCGCCTCGCACCATGGATGAGGTGGTTACCCCCTATGGCGGCGGCGTCACCATCACCTGTGAATACAACCACGTCGAGGGATGGGTTGCCGAGCTTGAGACCGGTTGCAAAGGATATGGGCCTTCCATGGGTTGTGTGGAGTGAGTCACAGTTAACGTAACCTGGAATCCTTGAGGAGCAGCCTATACCTGAGACCATGGCAATGTTTTCAAAGTCAAGGCCAGCCATCTCCATGCCCTTGAAGAAGCTGTTGAGGACTATTCCATTGCCGCAACCTGCACAGAATATGTGTGGAAGCCTCTCCCTTCTGAGATACCTTAGGTAAGGGTTTTCTCTTTTCTCCATCTAAACACTCCTATCTGTTCATCTTCCGAATCATATTGAGGATCTCCTCTGGCCTGTGTATCTCTCCACCAATCTTTGGGAGGAGTTCAACCTCAGCCATCCCTGCGGCAACACGCTGAACCTCATAGAACATCTGGCCGAGGTTCATCTCAACCACAAGGAGCTTCCCGGATCTCTCTGCAGCAGCCCTCACTTCCTTTTCAGGGAAGGGCCATGGAGTGTTGATCTTCAGGTAACCTGCCCTGACACCCTCCTCCCGGGCCATCTTGACGGCGGTTGCAACTGAACGTGAGGGGGCTCCATAGGAGATAACAGTTATATCAGCATCCTCTGTCAGGTCCTCATGGACATCGGTTATCCTGTCCCGGTGCCTGAGTATCTTGTCACAGAGCCTCTTAACCAGTCTGTGATGTCCCTCGGGGTTTGATGCGTCCGGGTAGCCCCTCTCATCGTGTGTTAACCCCGTTACGGGTATCCTGTAGCCGTCACCAAAGGCTGGCATCTCCGGGACACCATCCTCCGGGGCCCTGAAGGGGAGGAACTCTTCCGGGGGAACTGAGGGACCCCTCCTTTTCCTGATCTTCACACGGTCTGGTATGGTTATCTTCTCCCTCATGTGGCCCACTATTTCATCCCCCATGACCATCACCGGAACCCTGTATTCCTCTGCAAGGTTGAAGGCACGGACCGTGAAATCAAAGCACTCCTGCACAGATGAGGGGGAGAGTGCTATGATCTCGTAGTCCCCGTGGGAGCCCCACCTTGCCTGCATCATGTCGCTCTGGGATGCCATTGTGGGCTGTCCTGTTGATGGTGAGCCCCTCTGGACGTTCACTATCACCAGGGGCGTTTCTGTCATGGCGGCGTATCCCACGTGCTCCTGCATGAGGGAAAACCCGGGTCCTGATGTGGCGGTCATCCCCCTGACACCACTCCAGACAGCACCGATAACAGCCCCCAGGGCCCCTATCTCATCCTCCATCTGTACAAAAACACCACCTTCCCGGGGGAGGAGTAGGGCCATTTCCTCTGCTATCTCGGTTGATGGGGTGATGGGGTAGCCGGCGAAGAACCTGCAACCTGCCTTTATGGCTCCACGTGCGCAGGCATCATTTCCCTGAATGAAGTACTCTTCAGTCATCTTCATACACCACTATCGCCTGATCTGGGCAGAGGAGCATGCAGAGCTTGCATCCCGTGCATTCTTCCAGATTCTTGGGGACTGGCTCATGCACACCCTTCCTGTTGAGTTCCTCTGATCTAACATAGACCCCTTCGGGGCAGAACTCCCTGCATATGTCACATCCCTTACAGAGATCTGAATCTATCTTTATCATGGTCATCTTCCATCATGGTTCTTATCTTAGCTTTGCCTTCAGAATTTAAATAATTAATCAAGATAATATTATCTATAAATCAAATTATAATAATATCTCGTGTTTCCCTTCAAGGGTAGGGGAGTCAAATACTGGTCCACCAGTACATAGCTATCTGTTCTGCATAATTTTATCCGATCAGTGCAGTCATGATGAGCCGGGTCCACCAGCATATAGCTATTTTGCTCAGTCCTCTATGTACATCAGCGGGTATTTGAGTTCCTCTATGTACTCCATACGGACTCTGATCCTCTCTGAACCGCACTCCACGGTCAGCCTCACACTTAGCATCTCCCCTGTCAGGGACACGTAACCGAATTCCCCGACAGTTTTTCTGATCATATCCCTGTCTATATGGACCTCAGCGTCCCTGATGGCTGGCTGAAGTTTTATGGATTCACTGATGGCACTCTCAAGTCCATCGGCTGTCCTGAGGCTGACAGGTGTCCCGGTGAACTGGTGGAAGAGGGCCCCCATACTTATGCCTCCCTCAAATATGGCCCTCTCCCTGTCTGAAAGGTTTGAAAAGTACTTCTCTCCAGGTTCCTTCATATCAAACACCTTTAACTCTACTTACTTCAAACGCCGAGGATGTTGTTGAATTCCATGAGCCTATCAGATATGAATTCTGGTGGTATGGGGAACAGGTATCCCAGCACCAGGAATACGGTCAATCCGATGACCGCGGCAAGGAGGAACCTCCGGTCCTCATCAACAGGGTAGAAGTGTGTAACCAGGAGCCCTGCAGCTAGGAAGCCAAGGATTATCAGGATGGCGTAGTAGCCCTTGGGGTTGTCAACCCGGATATTCCTCTGGTATGGCTTTATATTCTCCAGGTGACACTCAACTATCAGCCGCTCCCTGGTGGATCCCAGGGGGTGGCATGTTATGAGGAAAAGTTTAGCGCCCTGATTCACTGGCATCTGGTAGGATGCAGGTACGATGAATGAACTGTTGACGCGGTATTCAGCGAATCCTATGGACGGCCAGTTCAGGTATACCCTGTCCCCTGCCCTGAGTTTATCCAGGTGGAGGAATGGTGATCCATAGAGGGTCCTGTGCCCGAAGAGTATAACGGTCCGGTTTCCGGGAGGGTAGGACATGGGTTCATGGTACACCCCATAGAAGACTGACCTGTTGTTGATGGTCTCTGTGAGGTTTATGGATGGTATTTCAATAATAGGAACACTGACGTCAGGGCTGTGAACGGTTACCTGGGATGAATAAAAACTCACCTCAATGAGGGCGTAGAGGGATACTATGAACATGCCGGTGATTATCAGAAGGGTTGATGCTCTCATTTTCTGAAAAATGAAAAGTTTTGTGGTTGGATCAGCGTATGATCCTTGTGTATGCAACTGCGGCGGCTGTTACCAGCACACCAATCACAAGGGGCCCGTAGGGAGCACCTGTTTTAGCTCCTGAAGTGGACGGTGTTGATGGGCCTGTGGATCCAGAGAGGGTACCTGGAGGATAGTATCCGCTGCCAGTTGAGCCATTACCACTGACCTTGGCTGGCCATTCATAGGTGTAGACAAACCTCTGTGATGTCTCTGGTTCCATGGTGACATCCCAGGCAGCCACCTGTGTACCCACAAAGAGGTCGTCATCCACGAAGGCCTTCGGGCTGCTGTATATGAGCTTGGAGTTGGCAGGGGCGATTGGGGCCCTAACTATTCCGGAGACTGTTTCCTCATCAAGATTTACCAGTGTGAATCCGAAGGTGCCCTTCCAGTATTTGAGGTCAAGTGATGGGTTCAGCACCTCTATCTCATTTGGCATGAACCAGGAGGCCATGAGACCTGGTTCGTTTATGAGGGGCCAGTAGTTACTGTCATCAGATTCAACGTTTATGATGTAGCTGGGTATCTCCCCCATGTCACCTGTGGCCTGAAGACCGAAGGAGACGGTCTTTGTTTCCCCGGGTTTTATCTTCCATCCGTAGTCCCCTCCAAGCTGGGGGGTCCTTGATTTAACCATCTTGACCGCTGCAGGGTCTGTCCACTGGATGAGCCATCTTATGGTGCTGTTCTCAGAGAGACTTCCCTGGTATACCTGCCCTATCTTGAAGTACTGGACGTTGTTGTCGTTATTCTTTATCCTGACGGTGATAACTGCGGTGAGGTCCTTCAGCCTGAAACTTGTCGCCTCTGGCTTCTCCTTGACCCAGGTCTGCTTTGCAGCTGAGCCGGTATCTGAGACTCCCATGACAGAAATAATAAATATTGTCAGTATAGCCATGCACAACCATTTTTTCATAAACGTCCCCACACAGAATATTAAATAAAAGTTTAATAAATTTTTTGATTAACCGTATATACGTTGCAGCTCCTGTATCATCCACTGTGGTGCATTCTGTGTTGGCACTGTAAGGATTATGCTGTTCATGTTCTGTATCAGGAACAGGACATCCTCCCTTGGAACCTCCAGTATGATGAGGTAGTTGGTGTCCAGTTCACCGAGGTTTGATGATCTCTCATAATCTGATAGCCTTATACCATAGTTCTGGAGTATGGCGTTGATCTCTGCCTCATTGAGACCGCCGGATGCAGCTGCCCTTAAGAGCTGTTCAACATCCGTTGATGAGGCCCTCTCGTTTTCACTCTGTGACGTTATACTGTTCAGGGTCAGTCTCTGGGTGTTCAGTATTCGTGCATCAACGGCTCCGCTGTCCTTTGAGCGGAGAATTGCAAGCACAGTGGCACCACTTATACGGGGTGTTGATGCCGCCGGCGATGAGTTGTTCCCGGTCGCATTCTGGTTTAGGTAGACGTCCACCATGTCCCCAACACTTATAAGTCCACCGGCAGCCTGCAGCCTGGTTATCATGATGGGGACTGCAACCGTGTCAGGTGTCTGGATCTGTGTGTTGGCAAGGACTGTTGCATCTGCCTGGCTCACAAATTTCTTGGCATCGTCCACCTTCATTATAACACGCTTTTCCTGATCGTTATCGGTGTAGTTCACCATTACCCTGCCCACGCGGTCCTTCTTGATGTTTATCTGCTGGTTCTGATAGGTGCGCCAGGACTGGGTGGCTGGCCCCACAACATCAACTGCAAGGGCCTCCTCAGGCGTCACCGCGGCGTCTATCTGGGCAAGTATGGCCTGTTTCTGCGGATCAGTTGCAAGGGGCCCCTTGAAGAGGGCGTCAACCTCAGCGATCTTTGTTGCCTTGGCATTCTGCAGGGTCTCCTGGTATGGCTGGTAGACCAGGAAGTAGTACCCTGCCCCTGCAAGCACAAGGATTATGAGCCCGAATACAAGGGCGCCGATTATGGTTCTCTGATCCTCCTCGGGTATTCTCCTACCTATACCCCCTGAAGGACCATCTGGCTTCCTGGGGGGTGGTGTGAGTCTTGGCCTTGGTTTCTCACTACCTAGCCGCGGCTTTTCACCACCCTTAAGGGGCTTCCTGGGGGCCTTCTGATCTTCTGGCTTCTCAGGAGGCTTCAGTCTGGGGCGGGGTTTGGGCATGGGGCGGAGTTTTTTCTTATCAGACCCACCACCGCTGAATTTACCCACAAGTCCCTTCAGTTTACCCCCAATGTCAGAATCACCTTTACCTTTATCATTTTTACGGAGATCAGGAGGATTATTCTTCTCCCTATCATTACCCTTAATCTTGTCCAGCATCTAGATCACGTCTCTTTTAGATATTATAGGTACTGCAATATAGGTCAAAGTAGCGATGAAAAGTATAATTGCCACGGGACCTGCGACAACCCTGGCGACTCCTAGGATTTCTCCGGTTGCAACCGAGATTATGGCTGCGATTATCAGTATGAGGGCGACAATGGCCCCCCTATCACTCACCTTAGGGTATTCTATGCTGCTTATCATTAGAACCGAAACTAAAACCATTATGGATGCAGCGCTCAGTTCACTGTAAAATCCCGTGAGATAAAATGATGATACTATAACGGCCGCTACAGGTATTGGCAGACCCGTGAAGTTCTTCCCACCCCCTATGAGAACATTGAACCTTGAAAGTCTCAGTATACCACATAATACTATTAAGAGACCCACTAATATATTAATATATCGAAAATCAGCAGCAGCTGAATACATGAGAATTGAGGGGGCGACACCAAAGGAGATTACATCCGAAAGGGAATCCATGTTTTTACCGAATCCGTGGATGTCCCTTCTTCCTCTTTTCCGCGCAACCCATCCATCAAGGGAATCAAATAATACTGCCATGAGCATCATTATGCATGCAGGTTTGAGGGCGCCGTTAATGGATAGCAGAATGGAAAGATAACCTGAGGATGCATTTAACATTGATAAAAGATCGGGAAGGGCTATAAATGAGGTTATTTTCTTATCGTTCATGAGCTGCCACCTTCTTATATTCACAGTCCATATACCTTCTCACTCTGGATTGAACCTTGCAACAGCAGTCTCCCCAGCCATGGGCCTTGAACCCGTCCTCACAAGCACCTCACAGTTCTCAGGGAGTACGAGGTCCACGCGGGAGCCGAATCTTATCATACCTATACGGTCGCCCCTCTCCACATATTCACCCTCTTCAACGTACTGCACGATTCTCCTTGCAACGAAGCCCGCTATCTGGACAACACCAACGTTTCCATAATCTGTTTTTATCACAATTAAGTTTTTTTCGTTTTCAGTCAGTATCTTCGAACGGGCCACTCTGAACCTTCCATCAACATGCTCGGTGTATACAACCCTACCAGAGACAGGGGCCCTGTTAACATGGACATCGAAGGGTGACATGAAGGTACTTATGAGGATACCACCACCCCCATCAGGGAATATCCTGTCAATGAGGGGGTAGTCTGATCCAACCACTTCTATCCTGTCTATCTTACCTGAAAGGCGCCTCCCATCGGCTGGGGCAACAATGAGGTTCTCATCAGAGGGGGGTGTCCTCTCGGGGTCCCTGAAGAACTGCATCATGAAGGCTATAAACGTGAACATGAGTATGCTTATGGCGTGGTAACCAAGTAGCAGGGGAATGGTCGCCACACTCACAAGGAAGCTGACCCTCTTTGTAACACCCTTTACAAACAAATAACTCACCTGAACATCTGGATAGGATTCACATGGTTTTCTCCATGGGCCATGTGAGAATCTCAGAATGTGAATATTCTGGTGAAAGATATATATACTCATGTACTGAAGAGTAAATGTAATCCAAGTTAAAGATTAACTTCCCTCTGAGAGGGTGAACTTCATTCATGAGTTCCTTCTGGTAGATGTGATGGTGATGATAGAGAGTAAGATAAAGGTTCTCAGAAAGGCGGCACAGGTCTCAACGGCCCAGAGTTCAGATAGGTTGTGGTGTGTCATTGCAGGTAATGAGGATATGGTTAACTCTGTGGCATATGAGGCAATATCATCAAGGGACCTTGTAAGGATAGTCTTCAGGGAACACGTTACCATCAGAGACTCCTTCTTAAGGAAGAGGTTCGACCTAATCATGCTTTATGGTGACAGCAACAAGATAAGGGACCTTTCACTTATCTGTAAGGAGAAGGGGGGAGCCTACATTAAGATAGCCCCCTACTACGTTGAGAATGAACCCAACCTTGTCCTTCTTGTTGCACCTGAGAACTATATGAAGAAATTTGCAGGTGAAGCTGAAAAGAACGATGTGGGTTTCTCCTTCATACTTGAAGATAAAACAAGCGGTTTCATCGAGACTGACGTTTATCTAACAGAGAAGCTTCCTGCAGTAATAAGGAACATCATAGACCCCCTCTTCAAGGTTACAGACGTTGTACTTGTAACACTTCTCATCTCTGTCCATGAAAGGGGGGACGTTGAGAGGATAGCTGAAATAGCATCCCGTAACAACATATTTGCAGTTGACTTTAAAGACATATTTGAGGAGGAGTGACATGTTTTCATTTGGAAAGAAATCTGAAGAAAAACCTGAAAAGAAGAGCGCCATCACCAACACCCTCGGGATAGATCTGGGTACACTCAACACTGTCGTTGCCAAGCCGGCAGGGGATAAATTTGATATCTACAAGATCCCATCTGTGGTGGCTGTCAAGAAGGATGACCCATCCTATGTCCTTGCAGTTGGTGAAGAGGCAAAGATGATGCTAGGGAGGACCCCTGAGGATATAGTTGCAGTGAGACCACTGAGGAAGGGCGTTATTGAGAGTGTGGCTCAGGCAGAAGCCCTGCTGGTCTATGCAATGGAGCTGGGTGCCGGTGACTCTGATTCCATAGACCGGATAGTTATAGGCATACCCGGCGACGCATCAGAGGTGGAGAGGAACGCCGTTGAGGAGATAGGAAGGAAGGCCGGAGCCAGCTACGTCCTCGTTATAAGTGAAGGGCTTGCAGCAGCCATAGGGGCGGGTCTTCCAATAGCCGAGGCATCAGGGACCATGGTGATTGACATCGGCGCCGGTTCAAGTGACATCGTGGTGATATCCCTCGGCGGGATAACTGATATCCAGACAATAAGGGTTGGTGGAGACGACATAGACAGCAACATAGTGGAACTTGTTAAGGATAAATTCAATGTTGAGATAGGCATCCATGAAGCAGAAAAGGCAAAGATAGAGGTCGGAATGGTCAAATGCGATGAGGACCTTGAAAACCTCAAAACAGTGGTCATAGGAAAGTGCATGGAAACCAACAAACCCAAAAAGGTTGAAATCGATTCAGAGATGGTTGCAGAGGCAGCTGAACCCGTTGTGAAGGGTATCGTAAACTCCATCGCAGAGGTCCTGGAGAGGCTCTCACCCGAACTCATATCCGGGGTTTACAACAAGACAGTGGTTGTTGGCGGAACATCACAGCTGAGGGGTCTTAAGGAAAGGATCTACGATGAGGTGGGTATCCCTGTGGAGATATCAGATGACCCAATGACGGTGGTTGCCAAGGGAGCCGCGATAGTTGCTGCAGAGCCAAGGGCCCTCGAACCAGAGGTAAGGCTCAAGGCCATGAAATAATATTTTTTTAGACTTGAAGGGGCCTCGAGCGGATGAAGGTTCTCGGGATTGATGAGGCTGGAAGGGGACCGGTGATAGGCCCCCTGGTTGTCGCTGGTGTGATGATCCCTGAGAGGAAGTTCTCCATACTCCGCAAGATGGGTGTGAAGGACTCCAAGAAGCTCACACCAGAGAGGAGACGGTTCCTTGCAAGGAAGATAAGGAGAATATCCAGGGTATTCACGGTTAAGATCTCGGCCTCTGACATTGACAGAATGCGTGAAATGGGCTTCAACCTCAATGAGATAGAGAAGATAGCCATAAAGAGGATAATAGCAGAGGCCCGGCCTGACCGTGTGATCATTGACTCGGTGGATGTTAAGCCAGAGAGGCTTGAGGAGGAGATCCGGTCACACTTCGGGGAAATTGAGGTCACTGCAGAGCATGGTGCAGATACAAGGTACTACCCCGTGGCTGCAGCATCCATAATGGCCAAAGTCGAAAGGGACCTTGAAATAGAGAAAATAAAGAAGAAGAACAGGAAACTCGGTGATATTGGGTCCGGTTACCCGGCTGACCCGCGCACAAGGAAATTCCTAGAATCTTTCACATATGAGGAACTGCCAGGGTTTGTAAGGAGGTCCTGGGCAACAGTTCAGAGGAAGAAGCAGTGAATGAAGTGCCCTGGGGGGTTATGGCAGATTTTAGGGGATGAACATTCAATTAAAAGGCCAATTATGTCAAGTATATTGTTTTTGCTGGCGACTCTAGGACCTTGGGGCCAATATCTATTTCTTTAATCTTGCCTTCAGCAGTGTCGTGATTGCACAGTGTCCTTCGCAGCACTAGATTGAAACCACTATTCTTAAATAGACATCGATTATAATATCCCATCAGGTGAGGCAGAAAAATGTTTCTCGATCCGGTTATCAACTTTTTCGGCACAGTGCTTGAGATGTTCCGTAGTGGTGGTGTTATCACCTACATCATAGCACTGATAGGAATCTATGGATTCATCACAGCACTTGAGAAGATACACTACCTGAGGAAGATTTCACGTGTAAGCACTCCCCAGATAATAGGGGCTGTCAATGAGTCCATGGAGAAGGGCGGGGCCCTGGAGGCCCTCAGAGAGATAGGCCAGTACCAGAACCCCGTATCCAAGATAATATCAGAGGCCCTTAAAATAGGGTACCGTAACCGTTCAGAGGTTGAAGATGCCATGGAACGGGTGTTCATCGTGGAGATGAGCAACATGACCAGGGGCCTCGGGACCCTGAGGACAATCATAGAGGTGGCCCCCATGCTGGGTCTGATAGGGACGGTTATAGGGATATGGTACACCTTCAGGGCCCTGGGGGTTAACGCCGACCCTGCTGCAATGGCTGAGGGTATCTATGTGGCCCTGATAACAACAATACTCGGACTCGCCGTTGCCATAATCCTGATGCCACTGTACTCATACATAACAGGAAAGATCGATGATGAGATAGACAAGATTGAGCTCATAAAGAAGATGACAAACTGGGGCTACGCTGTTATGAGGATAAGGGTTGATGATGATGTGGAAGACGTGGTGAAGGCCCTCATGGAATCCGATGGCGTGGTGAGTGTCCGGGTCGTTGATGAACCCGATGCCAATTTGGTGGTGGCATTCAAGCCAAGCATGCTTGAGAAGAGCATAAACAACATTATAATTGAAAGGTGCGGTAGGAGTGCCGAGATCATTGAAAGTAAGCTGAGACAGTGATAGGATGGTTCTTGATACAGAAAGGTACAGGAACAAGGTACACGGGAAGCCCAGATTCAACATGGTTCCCTTCATTGACATACTCTTCACAATACTGATCTTCCTCGTTGTAACAGCAACATTCTCTGGAGGGGGGGCTGGAGAGGCATCTGGAAAACCTGAGATAAGTGAGAACACAGGGCCCTCAGAGTACTACCTCATCCCGGTGGCAGGCCTCAGGAGGGTCACCGTGAACGGCGTTGACATGTCGGACCGCATAAGGAACGGTGCGGTTGCCGTCCACACCAGGGTCATAGATGAGGGGGAAATAATAATAAGGCCAAGGGAGGGGGCCATAATAATAACCACACCCCCTGACCTTCCAGTTGAAATGGCTGTGAGGACACCCTCCTAGTCATTGCCTTCATGTTCACATAAAAAAAATTTGAAGTGGTGGTTTTTTTGTATCTTGGAAGAATACTTGCAGTCGGAAGAAACAGTAAGGGCTCCTTTGTGGCATACAGGGTTTCAAGCAGATCATTCCCCAACAGGACAACCAGCATACATGAGGATAGGGTGGCAGTTGTCCCTGTTGAGGGACATGAGGGGGACGTCTTCAGGAACCCATACATAGCCTACAACTGCATAAGGATAGTTGGTGATACTGCGGTTGTATCCAACGGCTCCCATACAGACACCATTGCAGATAAGGTGGCTCTTGGCATGAACCTGAGGGACGCCATAGGCCTTTCACTCCTTGCAATGGACTATGAGAAGGATGAACTCAACACACCACGCATAGCAGCGGCAATCAACGGATCAGAGGCATTCATAGGCATAGTGACTGCAGACGGAATAAGGGTTAGCAGGGTCCCTGAGGACACAGCAATGTACATCTCCACCTATGAACAGACAGAGCCAGCACCCACAGAATTCGATGCAGGAAGCCCGGAGGAGGCAGCTGAATTCATACTCAACAGGGGGGTCTTTGCCTCCTTCACCCACCCGATTACAGCCGCAGCTGCATTCAATGTCGGTGACGGATGGAAGCTGGCAGCAAGGGAGTAATAAGGGTGCTTGAATGGAAATAACCTTAATTGGAGTGGAGGGCATGCCCCTGGTGGGGGAGGGTGATGACATAGCATGTCTCATCATCAATGCCCTAAGAGGGACCGGTGAAGATCTCCTTGATGGCGACATAATCGTGATCGCAGAGACAGTAGTGTCGAAGGCAGAGGGCAACATAATAGACCTTGAAGGAATCGAACCATCCTCCAGGGCGCTGGATATGGCAAAGAGAACCGGTAAGGACCCATCACTCGTTGAAGCGATCCTGGGGGAGTCCAGTGAAATAATCAGGATCGGCCATGACTTTATAGTCTCTGAGACCCGCCACGGTTTTGTGTGTGCAAACGCCGGTATTGACGAGTCCAACGTTGACGATGGCCTTGCAACACCCCTCCCAGTTAACCCAGATGGGAGTGCAGAGAGGATTCTGAAAACACTGAAGGAGGCCACCGGAAGGGAACTTGCCGTCATAATATCTGACACCCAGGGAAGGCCCTTCAGGGAGGGCGCTGTAGGGGTTGCTGTGGGTGTCGCGGGTCTTTCACCCCTATGGGACCGGAAGGGTGAGACGGACCTCTATGGGAGGAGCCTTCAGACAACGAGGGTTGCAGTTGCAGATGAACTTGCAGCTGCGGCATCCCTTGTAATGGGTCAGGCAGATGAAGGCGTACCAGCCGTTATTATCAGGGGTTACCCCTGGGGGCACCTGAGATCCTCTGGAGGCATCAAACCACTCTTAAGGCCAAGGGAAATGGACGCTTTCAGGGACTGATCCAAGGTAGGAATGAAAATTGCCTTTTGGGAGTTAATCAATGATAACTGTTCTATCAGGAGGTACAGGAACACCTAAACTGCTGCAGGGGCTCGTCAGGGTCGTTGATCCCGAGGAGATAACAGTTATAGTGAACACAGTTGAGAACGGCTACTTTTCCGGAGTTTATGTAGCCCCTGACATTGACACGGTTCTCTACACCCTCGCGGGTATCATCAATGAGGAGACATGGTATGGTGTGGAGGGTGATACCTTCATCACCCATGAGGCCCTCAGGGAACTCGGATGCCCTGAACTCCTGAGGATAGGGGACAGGGACAGGGCATTTAAGATACAGAAGACCATCCTCATGGGGGAGATGCCCCTTCACAGGGTGGTTGAGGTACAGTCCAGGGCCCTGGGAGTTAAATCAAGGGTTCTGCCCATGAGCAATGAGGAATCTGACATAGTGATAGTCACCGACGAGGGTGATATGGAGTTCCATGAGTTCCTTGTTGAGCGGAGATCTGAACCGGCTGTCATTGATGTGAAATTCAGCAGGGTTAAACCCGCCCCAGGTGTACTTGATGCCATTGAATCGGCAGACATGGTTATACTTGGCCCATCAAACCCTGTCACATCCATAGGGCCAATCATACAGATGGAGGGGGTCGTTGATTCACTCAAAAGGGTGAATGTATCTGCCGTATCCCCCTTTACTGGCGGGAGACCCTTCAGCGGTCCAGCCGGCAAATTCATGGAGGCTAAGGGCTATGAGGCCTCAAGTCTCGGTGTTGCAGAGATCTATGGAGATTTCCTTGACAGGCTGGTAATCGATGAAACCGATTCAGGTCTCAGGGGGGAAATAGAAAAACTAATAAAAGAGGTGACGATAACAAAGACCAACATGAAAAACATAGGGGATAAAATAATGTTGGCCAGAATACTTTTGGGTGAAATATTATGATACAGATGACCTTAATTCAGATAGACAACTATGGGCCATGGACAGTCACACCAACCCCCCGTAATGAGGCTGATCTCCAGATACTGCAGGCAGAACTCTACGCTGACCTTCAGCGCCAGTTCGCTGCCCACCAGGGGCTGGTGTTCTTCACAAGATTCGATAACATGCTTGCAGTTACCAATGGGATGGACCTCGAGGACCACCGCAAGATACAGAAGTCCATAGGCAACAGGTACCCGATAACCGTTAGCATGGGTGTTGGTGCCGCTGAGACACCCTACGATGCTCAGAGGAACGCTTCAAGGGCTCTTCAGAGTCATGGAGGTGCCCAGTCAGAGGAGAGGAAGGAGGTCCTTGCCATTGACGGTCTTGTGGATGAGGGTTACGTGCAGATAGCCCACATCGATATCAACGGCATCACAGAGACAATGACCGATATTGTACCTGCCTATGACACATCCTTCATCGTGAACCGGGTTCAGCACTTCCTGATGAAGAAGCTGATAAATGAGGGAGCCCTTCTCTTCTTCATAGGGGGAGACAACTTCATGTCCCCGTGCAATGGCCTTGAACCTCAGGGGCTTCTACGGATAATCAATGAGATAGATGATGAAATAAACGTGGCACTTAAGGCAGGTATAGGTAAGGCCCCAACAGCCGAGAAGGCTGCTGGCCTGGCTGACCTGGCCCTCGAGGAGATAAGGGGCGGCTTCACCTATGACCTTGTCCATGTGATGAAGGAGTAATTGCCCTTTGATGCCTCATAAAATCAGGGTTGCTGATACTATAAGGGTCCTAGCCCCCATGGCAGGAATAAGTGACGCGGAATTCTGTCTGAAGCTTATCCCCTATGGATTCGATATGGTCACCCTTGGAGGTTACAATGCAGATAGAGAAACCTCAAGGGCCGGCAGGCTAATAGCTCAGCGGGGCAGACCTGAATTTGATTTTGACTGTTCTGAACTGAGGTCAATCATCGAGCATGAGGCCTTAAGGATAAGGGAACACTCAGATGTGAGGGTTTCAGTGAATCTCAGGGCCCTTGAACCTGAAAGGATAGTTGATATATCCTCAATTGAGTCTGTAGATGTTGTTGAGATCAATGCACACTGCAGACAGCCAGAGATAACAGAGATAGGGGCCGGCCAGGCGATGCTCCTTGACCCTGAATTCCTGGAGGACTTCACAGCTGAGGTCAAGGGGAAGGCCAGATCCCAGGTTTCAGTCAAGATACGTGGAAATGTACCTGGAGTTGAAACCGTCATGGTGGTTGAGATGCTGGCTGACATTGGGGTCGACTACATCCACCTCGATGCAATGAAGCACGGGGAGGATCGGGCTGACCTTGAACTCGTATCTACAGTTTCAGAGGTCAAGGGGGACTCCGTCCTCATAGGTAACAACTCGGTGAGGGATCTCGAATCCGCGAGGGCAATGCTTGCAGCCGGAGCTGATGCTGTGTCCGTTGCAAGGGCAGCAATATCCGGCAGACTCGGCTTCGATCTCAGGGAACTTAAATTTAATTCAGACTAAAAATTTAGGAAAATTTTAATAGTCCCTTCATCAAAAGAATATACAGATTCATGTTTACTGACGATGTTAATTCTGGTAGCTGAGGGTGAGCAAATGTCTTTCATAAAGCTGGAAAATGTCACAAAGAAGTTTAAGGGTGTTGAGGTTCTGAGGGATATCAGCGTAGAAATCGATGAGGGCAAGGTTCTGGGCATACTCGGAAGGAGTGGAGCCGGAAAATCAGTTCTCATCAACATGCTCCGTGGTATGAAGGAGTACCGGCCTGACAGTGGCCGCGTGATCTACAACGTCGCCATATGTCCTGAATGCCTTCGAGTGGAGCCACCATCCTTTGATGGCAGGGAATGCTCATGCGGATCAAATTTCGCACTGCAGGAGGTCGACTTCTGGAACTGTGACAAGAAGATATTCTCTGCGGTTAGGAGAAGGATAGCCATCATGCTGCAGAGGACCTTCGCCCTTTACGAGGATGACACAGTAATTGATAACGTCATAAAATCAATGCCCGAAGTTGAATATGAGACAGCCCTCTACCGGGCCCTTGAGCTCCTTGAGATGACCCAGATGAGCCACAGGATAACCCACATTGCAAGGGACCTTAGTGGCGGTGAAAAACAGAGGGTCGTACTGGCACGACAGCTTGCAAAGGAGCCCATGCTCTTCCTGGCCGATGAACCAACAGGTACACTGGACCCCCAGACAGCGGAACTGATACACGACGCACTCATTGAGGGCGTCAAGGACAAGGGCATCACTATGATCATAACCTCCCACTGGCCAGAGGTTATGAGCGACCTCTCAGACTACGCCATATGGATCGAGAAGGGTGAAATTGTTGAGGAGGGAGACCCCGATGCAGTGGTCGCCAAGTTCATGGAACAGGTACCCGCCCCTGAAAAGGCCAAGGAATTCGAACAGAAGAACCCCATAATAAAGATGATTGACGTCAAGAAACACTACTACTCCATTGACAGGGGTGTTGTTAAGGCAGTTGATGGCGTTAACCTCACGGTCTATGAGGGAGAGATCTTCGGTGTTGTGGGCCTCAGCGGGGCAGGGAAGACAACCCTCTCAAGGATAATAATAGGCATCACAGAGCCCAGCAGCGGGAAGGTATGTGTCAGGCTCGGTGATGAATGGATTGACATGACAGAGAAGGGTCCCCTCGGCCGTGGCCGTGTAACACCCTACCTTGGGATACTCCACCAGGAGTACAGCCTCTACCCCCACAGGGATGTCCTTGGCAACCTCACAGAGGCCATAAGTCTGGAGCTTCCAGCTGAATTCGCCAGAATGAAGGCTGTATATGTCCTGAAGGCTGTCGGATTCGACGAGAAATACGCCGAGAGCATCCTGAGCAAGTATCCTGATGAGCTCTCAGGTGGTGAAAGGCACAGGGTGGCCCTTGCACAGGTCCTAATCAAGGAGCCCCGCATAATAATACTTGACGAGCCAACAGGTACAATGGACCCCATAACCAGGGTGCAGGTCACAGACTCCATCCTCAAGGCAAGGGAGGAACTTAATCAGACCTTCCTCATAATATCCCATGACATGGACTTTGTACTGGATGTATGTGACAGGGCATCCCTCATGAGGGGTGGCAGGATTCTGAAGACAGGTGACCCCGAGTCAATCGTCGGCGACCTCACACCAGACGAGAAGAGCAAGATGCTCAGGGAGTAGATAACCCCCCTGATCTGGGACAATTTATTACCAAAATTATTTATTAAACTGTAATTAAAGGCATTAAAAGTATCTGTCAACCATGACGTCTTATTAATTGAATAAATATAATTAATAAAGGAGGACTTTGTTTGGTATGGAGCGATGCACCATCCCATGTTTGCAGGGGTGGTGATAAGAGGGCACTCACCTTCTGCTGCCCACCGGTTAAACCCTGCCCCATAATGATAGCCCTTGAGGAGGCAGGACTCACACCCCAGGATTACATTGAAATCAAGGAGTCATTCGCAAAGAGAACAAGGCTCGGCGAGGGCCAGGGGACATGCTTCGGGTCCCTGGTATGGTGCTGCAAGCCATCAAAACCATGCCCCCTCAGGGACATGGCCATGAAGAGGATAAACATGACCACAGAGGAGTACATGGAACTCAAGAAGAAACTCTCCGAGGAACTCGTGGGCACATCAGCACCTGACACCGAGAGCGTGAAGGCCCTGGCAGATGCATTCCATGTAACCCCCGAGGAGGCCATGAAGGCCCTTGAGGAGGCAGGCAACGACCTCAGGACTGCGATGAAGATACTGAGAATGAAGTCCCTCTGACGGATGATATGATGTCCCTCACACCCCTCTACATAGACATGGATGGTAGAAGGGTCCTCATCGTAGGCTCCGGTGCGGTGGGGAGGAGGAGGGCTGAGAGATTCCTTGAGGCGGGAGCAGAGGTAGCTGTTATAGGCACATCAGAAATTGAGGGAACCATCCATGCAGGTAGGGATAACCTTGAGTACTGGGTGGACTGGGCTGACCTCATTGTGGCTGCAAGTGCAGATGAGGACCTGAATGAGAGGGTAACCCGTCTTGCAGATGGTAAACTACTAAACCGGGCAGATGAACCCTCAAGGGGCAATGTTGTGGTCCCTGCCACCTTCAGCATTGGAGATGTTTCAGTCTCGATCTTCACAGGGACAAGGAGCCCCCTAATGGCAAGGTATCTGAGGAAGAGGATCCAGGAGGCCATCAACCCTGAGGACCTTCTCATGATCGAGGTCCAGGACAGGGCCAGGAGGGTTCTAATGGCGGAGACATGTGATCACAGGGAGAGGCGCCGCATACTCTATGAAATTTCTGAGGATCCCCTGGTGAAGGAGATGATTGAAGGGGGAGACCTTGATGGGGCAATTGAAAGGGCTGAAATCATAATCAGGGATATGGTGGGGGGTTGCAGGTGATTCTCAACATAAGGCTGGACCACAAGACATCCGATGTGAAGACCATGGAGTCCTCCCATGAGAGGATGCAGGCACTTGTGGATGAACTTGAGTCCCTGGGAGTTGTGATGGAGAAGGTCCCGATAAGGACCTGCAACCGCATCGAATACTACATTTTAGTCAGGTATATACCTGAAGGATTTGACTTCGATGGATTTACAGTTGAAGGGGACGAAGATGCCCTCCGTCATATCCTTAGACTTGCATCAGGTCTTGAATCCATGATAATAGGGGAGGACCAGATACTCGGCCAGATAAAGGCTGCAAGGGTTCAGGCCCTACGTGAGGGGACCTGCGGCCCGGTCCTTGACATGGTGTTCACCAAGGCAGTCCATGTGGGGCAGACAGTCCGGAGGAAGACTCAGATAAACAGGGGCTCTGTTTCCATAGGATCAGCAGCGGTTGACCTTGCAGAATCCATACAGGGGGATCTGAAATGCAGGAAGGTCCTTGTCATAGGGGCCGGTAAAATGGGGACCCTGGTTGCAAGGGCACTTGCAGAGAAGCACCTCAGCGCAATCATGGTGGCCAACAGGACCTATGAGAGGGCCTACCAGCTGGCGTGTGAACTCGGTGGGGATGCTATACACTTCGACAGACTCAACAGGGCCCTCAGGGACGCGGACGTCATTATAAGCGCCACAGGATCACCCCACCACATACTGACCCGTGAACGTGTCAGGGATGCAATACCACCAGAGAGGAGATCATCCGTGGTCATGGTGGACATAGCCAACCCACGTGACATAGAGGAATCAGTGAGGGAACTTGGCATCAGACTCTTCACAATCGATGACCTCAGGGGTGTGGCGGAAGAGAACCGGAGAAGGAGGGAGGCCGAGGCGAAGGAGGCTGAAAGAATTGTTGAAAGTGAACTTAAGCTCCTCCTGAGTTCCCTCAAGCACCTGGAGGTTGAACCACTCCTTGCAGAGGTGAGGGGTAACATGGAGTTAATCCGGAGGCGTGAGGCTGAAAGGGCCCTTAATAAGATTATGAACTCCTCTGACCCTGAGAGGGTTATTGATGGTCTCAGCCGGTCCATAGTGGATAAGATATTCCATGATATAGCCATCAGTATCCGTGAGGCGGCTGAGAGGGGTGATGATAACTTTTTGAGCATGTGCGCGGAACTCTTTAACTGCAGGAATCTAAAATAAGTATTCTTAAATGAAATTCTTTATGTGTGGTCTTAGAAGGCTCTCTAAATAAAAAAATTTTTTCAGGCAAACATGTGTTTGGGTTCGCCTGAGACCTTACGCTCCTTAAGGGCGTACTCTATGTGTTCAGGCCTAACAGATTCACTGTCCTCTGCTATGGCCCTGTGGAGGGCTGTCTTAAGAACCCTGTCCTTTATATCCCTCCCGGACATTCCTCTGGTGAGCTTTACAAGTTTGTCAACAGGAAAATCAACATGGAGGGGCATGGTTTCGATGTACTTCTCAAGCATCAGTCTTCTCTCATCATCATCCGGCAGCTTGAACTCAATTTCCTCTTCAAAACGGCTTCTTATGGCCTTATCAAGTAGTTCAGGGTTGTTGGTGGCCCCTATTGTTACAACGCCCCAGTTCTGGTTTATACCATCCATCTCTGTCAGTAGGGCGTTTACTACCTCTGATACGTCTCCACGGAGGGACTGATATCTCCTGTCAAGGCCAATGGCGTCCATTTCATCTATGAATATGACTGAGGGGGCTGTCTTTGATGCGAGTTCATATAGCTCATGTATCTGTCTTGCACCATCACCCACATGTTCTCCTATGAGGCTCGTGGCCTTTATGAGGTAGAGGGGGACCTTCAGTTCATTTGCAAGGGACTTTGCGAGCATGGTCTTACCTGTCCCAGGGCTTCCATGGAAGAGGACGTTCCTGGGCGCCCAGTCCCTGAAGCGGTCAGGATCTTCAAGGTACTTCATGATTATCCTGCATTTTATCTTGGCGTCCTCCTGTCCGATGACGTCATCCATGGTGATGCTGCTTCTGATCTCATGGAATTCCTCCCGCTCGTTCTCGAGGAGTATTATTGAGGTGTTTCTGGTTATCTTTGAGCCGTCAGGATGGGCCCTTATTATCTTGAAGGCATAATCTGGGAGAAGTTTCTGGTCAAATAGGTATGAACCCTCAGCTGCCCTGAAGCCCTCCCACTGGTCCCTGGCGTATATCTCAAAGAGCTCCTTGTTAACGGCGTCTATCCTTGGAGCATCCATGAGGTTGCATACAAAGGGGTATCCAACTGGCTGCAGCACAACAAGTTTCGCCTCCCTTTCAGGGTCTGATGTCTGCACTGGAAACTTTTTATCGGATACCTGGGGGTCATAGATTATATTGTTGAATTTCACCACATCACCTGTTCTTCAGAAACAAATTCTGATACTGTGACATATTTCAGAAATAAACTCATCATAGATAAATTGTGCGCGTGGCTGTATAAACCTTTAGGTTTTCAGAAAGATAGATAATTGTGTGCATGGCTTAATGAGTCACCTACCCCCTTACCTATTTTCGAAGCTCTATTCTCTCTTCAGGTATTCATTGGCTCACGACTCAGGGAGACTTGATGAGATCCCTTGGATACAAGCTCTATTCTCTCTTCAAGTATTCATTGATGATGGCCTTTATTTTCATGGCATCAGCGTCCTTCATGGGTGTCTCTGAGATTATGGTGGCTTCCCAGCCGCCATCTACAAGAACTTCTATGAGGGGTTCTACTGGAGGCCCGTAGCCCTCGGAGAGGCTGTGATGCTTCCTCTCCCCGGCGTCGGTGTACTCTATCCCTGTGAAGTGGCAGTGAAGTTGATGGGATCCGAGTCTTGACTCGACCCTGTCAAGTATCTCCATGTAACCTCTGGCGTCCCTTATACATCCACCACCCCTTGCATGTATATGTGCGAAGTCTATTGTGGGCATGACCTCATCGAATTCCTCTGAAAGCTTTATTATCTCATCGAGGCTTCCCACCTGTGACCTCTTACCGGTTGTCTCGGGTGCGAGTGTGAATTCCCTGATCCCTGCACCATGGAGGCGTTCAATGAGCTCACCAAGCGCCCTCCTGCATAGATCGAGGGCCCCTGCTTTTCCCTGTTCACCATAGAAACCCGGGTGGAATACGATCCTGTAGGCCCCCATCAGTTTCCCTGTAACTACACAGTCAAATAGGCGTTCAATGGATTTTTCAACGGTCTCCTTCTTGGCCGATGAGAGGTTTATATAGTATGGTCCGTGCATCGAGACAAGAACATCATTCTTCACTGAGTTTTCATGGATCCTGACCGCGTTCTCGTTCTTTAACCTCAGGCCATAGGTTGCCTGGTACTCGTAGGCGTCCAGTCCCATGGCCCTGATCTTGCCGAAGACATTGACTGTGCTCCCACGGTAACCAACAGGGTTACCTGCGGGGCCAACCCTTATCAAAGGCAGCACCACTCCAAAGGGGGGATGATTAGAGGATACCCATGGCCCTGTTGGTCTTCATGATGGACCTCATGTTGTCCTCCTCGAGCTCGAGGAGTGCCCTTATGGCATCCACACTCTCAGGCACAGCATCTGACTCCTGATGGACGGCCTGCATATAGAAGAGTTCCCCGTCAACAACGTTTATTGACTCCTCCCATACAGGTATCTCGAATAGGTCGTTCCTTGACCTTCCAAGTTCCTTGGCATACTCCATTATCTCAGCCGTTGATGCGAGACCCTCGGAGGCCCTGACAAGCATGACCCTGGTGGTCTCATCCAGGCGGGCCTTTATCTCATCGGCCTCAACAGGGTCCTCCAGTTCAACCATTATGTTGTGCTGGTGCATCAGTGTTGTTGGCACCAGGAGGGCCACCGTGTGGATGTTAACACCCTTCATGACGGTCTTGAGGTCCGGGCCATGGTGTGATGGAACCGTTGGGGGGTTTGGTACTATTGCGTTTATCGGCCCCTTTTTGACCTGCACAGGGTCTGCACCCCTCCTCACCATAACAGCCCTTACCTTCTTTATGCCACAGAGGTCATCAATGGGCTTGAGGGTTCTGCAGAGTCCTGTCGTGTTGCATGAAACCACACGGGTATAGTCTGCTCCAAGTGATTCCTCATAGTTTGCAAAGGAGTTGAAGGATAGTCCTATGGCGTCGTGTTTTTCACCGCCCTGAAATATGGCCTTTATACCCTTTTCCCTGTACATTTCAAGGTTCTTTGCACCTATACCCTCAGGTGTTGCATCGACCACTATATCGGCTTCCTCCAGCATCTCCTCCACGGTACCGCTCACAGGTATGCCTGCCTCGTCAAAGAGATTCTCACGTTCAGGGATGCTGATGTAGAGGTCATATCCCTTTTCTATTGCAACCCTTGCCTCAAAATCAGGTTTTGTCTTGCTGACACCAACGACCTTCATGTCGTCCTGGGCAGCTACAGCATCAGCAACTCTCTTTCCTATTGTCCCATACCCGTTAATGGCTACAGATATCATTTAAAAAAACCTCCTATTCCCTGAAAAGCAGTGTTTCCAGGGAAACCTCTTTGAGTTTAATTATTAACTGATACTATTTTTTCATGGATTATTTTATATACTTATCTAAAATGCATTGGCTTGAGGATCCGGGATTAGAGGACCTCCCTGATAATTTTCAGTGTCTTTCAATGCCTTCCTACGGAAAAGGATAGGCAGGAGGATCTTCCAGTGAAAACAGGATTTAGAGAAATGTTTTGAGTTGATGTTTAACTCCAGAAAGAGGTGTGAGGGTATCAGATCAGTGGATAGTTGTTGCTGATATGTTTTCATAGCCGGTGGCAGGTATTATCTGATCCTTGCTACCGGCAATTAAAATAGAAAAGATAATGAATTTAAAATAAAAAATTAGGCTGTCAGGCTACTGGTTTTCCACAGCCTCGAGCTTCTCTGGAAGATATGTGTCCACAACATACTCAAGACCGTATTTTGAGAATGACTGCTGTTCTGCCTTCTTACCGATCTTGAGCATCTTCCTGATCTCTGTCTTCCAGAACTCATCCCTGTACCTTGGGTCGTGGAGAAGCTCCTTGAGCCTCACAACATCGATATCCTTGAGTGGATCAGTTGGAAGGTCATAGTTTATTATGTCACTTGCAGTTACGCCCAGGAACTTTGCATCTGGGGTTGCAAGCTGATGGTTTACATGGGCGAGTTTTGCACTGCCTGAGATTATAACCATGGCGATGTGGAATCCCCATGGGTCTCCGTCGTTGCAGATGTAAACCGGAAGGTTCAGTTCCTCGTTGACCCTCTTGATGAACCTCCTTGTCGCCCTTGCGGCCTGACCCTTCAGCCCCACTATGAGGGCATCGAACTTCTTGTAGGCCTTCTCCTGAACGAGACGGTGGAACATACCCATTGTCTCAACTGCAATGACTCGTTCAACATCATGGTCAACAAATTCAACTTCATCGATGGTTGGGGATATGTTGTAGCCTGATTTACCTGATCTGAGGGCGTCTATTTCTATATCACCCTCACGGACGGTCAGGGCTCCGTAGACAGAGGCCCCATCCTCCTCGGGCATCAGGCCGAGTTCCTCCCTGGTCATACCCAGGGTAACCTCAAGGTCCTCTCCAACGATGTTGGACTCCTGCTGGTCTGCAAAGTCCACCTCCCACCCCTCGGAGATGTAGTAGAGTTCCCTGAGGGTGGCTGTTTTCTCCCTTGCAACGAGGTCCTTGCAGAAGTTGGCTGTGTAGAGCATCTGCCCTATCTTCTTGATCTGCTTAACGTTACCCATTGAACGTGTACCGTAGCGGTCCCCAAGGACGTAGTGCCTCTTATCTTCATCGTAGATTATGTTGGATGTACCCCTTGAGGGGACCTTTATCCTGGGGATCCTACCACGGGTCACATCATCGAGTATAACGTCTCCAAGACTTTTGAGTTTGTTAATGGCTATCTCTCTTCTATTCATTCAGTGATTCCCCCAGAATTTCAAGTTTCGCCCTTCTTGTAACTGTGTCGAGCAGTTCTCTGTAATCTGGTTCTTCCCTCTCTGCAAGGAGAGCGGCCTGCTTTATGATTACGGGCACATAGGTCTCAAAGATCTTTGCCCTCTGGGCCTCCTCCTTGGCGGCCTTCTTCTTCCTGAGGTACTTGTAGAGCTTCCTTGCAACTATCATGGTGGCCTGCCTGATCTCTCCGAGTATCTCGGGTTCAGGTGACACACTCTGTTTACCGGTTGATAGGTAGGGGACGTTGGTTGACACCACATTGACGAATATGCTTATGGGTGCATTTTCAAGGTCCCTTATACCGTAACGCCTCCAGTCGAGGCTCTTAACGCCCTCTGTTATTGCGCAGCTTCCGGCGTCGAAGGTGAGGGGTACCCTGTTGGCGAACCTCATTATCTCAGCCTTCCTCTGATCACCGACCAGTCTTCCTGAGTTTCCACCGTAGGCGATACCCGCCTCAACTATGAAGGCTATACCCCCACGGTAGGTCTTTGGTTTCCTTGTTACCGTGGCTGTGAACTCTGGCTGGAGTATCTCCTTCATACCCTTCTCAATCTGTTCCTCTCCTATGGGTATGAGGCCTGAGGTTGGTGGTGACATGAACTTCATCTTCTTGAAGGCTTCAACTATCTGCTCTGCCTCCTCCCACTTCATGTCCTTTGGTCTTTTGTTGAGGTCTATTCCTGTAAGTTCCTCCAGTTCCTTGATCTTCTTGGAGGACATCCTTGACAGGTTGCTTGTCAGCATGCTCCTGAATCGCCTTTTATCGGTGTGTTTTGCCATGAATATGAGGTCATCGGCGGTGACACCCCCCGGGGGGGGGGGGACCTCCTTGGGCATTGGGGGGATGACGTCTGACGCCCTGTTGAAGACGTAACGGTTCCCTGTCGGGTCATTGAATATTATCCTTGCATGGGGGTTGGCTATCATTGTCCTCCTTATGTACTCGTAGGCTCCCTGTTCTGAGAGTGAGTAGGAGACGTCCTTGAAGTGGAGTTCTATGCAGACACCGGTACCATCGACTTCGACCTCCTCCTTTTCGAGTATGAGGCCCTGGTTCTTTTTAACGTCCATCTTGAGGGTCATTTTGACTCCCTTGAGTTCTCCGTTTTCCATTGTACCCGAGATGACCTTCACGGGTTTACCTGTGGTCATCTGTGATAGAAGCACACAGCCACTGCATCCGAGTCCCTGCTGTCCCCTGGACTGGATGTTCCTGAACTTTGACCCTGCGAACATGGTACAGAAGACCTTTGGGATGTACTTTTCAGGTATACCTGGCCCGTTGTCCTGGTGTCTAAGTATGTAGTGGTCCTTCCCTATCCTCTTGAGGTCTATTTTGATTTCAGGGAGTATACCTGCCTCTTCGGCAGCGTCAAAGCTGTTGGTTATGAGTTCGTGGAAGACTATTGTGAGTGACCTTATTTTCCCGGTAAAACCAAGCATCTGCTTGTTTTTTCTGAAGAATTCTGAGGGGGTGAGTTCCTGGAATCCTTCATCAAAGAGATCCAAAGCTTGCCTAGCCAAAAATTCGCCTCCTTTAAAGATTTTTTCATGGGATTAATACATGGGGACTGCCATGTTCATATCTATATATGTGTAATTCATGGCATATAAACTTATACTCCTATATGTAACTATTACAGAAGATGCAGTTTGGAGGGTATCATTAGAATAATTGAAGTTAAAACCCATAAAAATTAGGATTATGGTGGAGTTTACATTAATTTAGCGCCTTCCTGAAACTCCTTCATTTTCAGTTCCTGCTTCTTCTTTTCAAGAAATGCGTACACAGATTTGTGCCTTGCGCCATTAAGTATCATTTCAACGGCTTCCCTGGCAACAGCAAGTTTCTCAAATTCTCCTATGAGCGAGACTGTCTTGCCGTAGACCGATATGTCCACTCCTGTCATGTCGTGGATTATGCGTCTTGTTATCCCTTCACGGCCGATTACACGACCCTTCTGCCTTGCAATGGCCTTCTTGGATTTACCGACATAGTCGGTTATCTTGATGACGTCCAGGGCTACATCGTCATCAAGGAGCCTCAGGGCAACCTCCGGGTTGAAACCCCTCCCTATGGCCCTTACAATGTGTCTGGCCTTCCATGGTGAGAGCGGGTCATCAAGTTCATCCTGTGGTATGAGAGTAACTGCACCGGTTTCACTGTCAATCTCCAGTTCAGTCTGGGTCAGGCGCTCTATCTTTGCCTTAACCTCACCATTTTTGCCTATTAAAACTCCAACCCTCTCACGGGGTATTTTAATGTATTCTTCGGCAGGCATTTCATTCACCTCAATGAAATAAATAGTTTATGGATTATATTTTCCTGGTTATTATGATTCTGATGATTATCAGGGGCTTCGTGTCCATGATTCACTGTTTATTACCTGGCAGGGACCTCCACCATCATAATGGTCTTTGCATGTATATATGTTACCTTATTCCCCCCGGGGGCTGTCTGTTATAATTTACTTTCCAGTTATCCTTTCCCTCATATAATCTGCACTTACAGAAACCCCTATCCTCCTGAAGTCACGTACCATGTTCTCTATGTCCCTTTCAAGGAGTTCGCCGGCAAGGGGATGTTCGAGTACCATTGCCTGGGATACATCTATTATTACGGGTTCACCGCAATGGTTGAGTATGTTGAAGAATGATAGATCCCCATGCACAAGTCTGGCCACATTATAGAGGCGGTACATGTATTCAAGTATTGTTTCAAGGGCTTCCTCGGGGTCCTCGGGTGGGGCGTCCCTCATGGTGGGCGCTGGAACCCCATCTTCCCCTATGAATTCCATTAGGAGCACATTGTCCCTTGCAGTGACGGGTTCCGGTACACGGACCTCTGCCTCAAGGGCCCTCTTAAGGTTCCTGAATTCCTTGTTAACCCATGCCTGGACCAGCTGCCGCCTGTTAGTTGTCCTGACCTTGAATCGTGGGTCCCCCTGGATGTAGTACTGCATCTTCTTGAAGTCGGATGTGGCCACCCTGTAGATCTTGACTGCAACGAATTCATCGGTGTCTGTGATGCCCTTGAAGACATTGGCCTCCTTCCCGGTACTCACAGCACCGTTGAGAACAGCAAGGTAACCTGAATTCGCCAGCTTGTAGAGAGTTTTCAGGGTCAGCTCATCAAAGACCTCGCTACCGACCCGGCGGTCCTCAACACCCTTTAATCTTTTAACAGCCTCCATCCGGCCAAGATCAGAATCAACCCTGTTGACTGCCCTGGATTTAAGGGCCCTGATCTCAGGAGCCTTTTCTGTTTCCTGGGGGTCCATTAAAATCAACTTCAGAGTTTAAGGTAACCCTTCCTTTCAAGCCAGTTTGACTCTGTACGGGTGTATCTCCATACGATATCTGCTTTCTCTTCGCTCTGGAATTCCCAGGGCTTAACAAGGACCACGTCCCCTTCACGTATCCATATCCTCTTTTTCATCTTCCCTGGGATACGACCGAGCCTTATATGGCCATCGGCACATCTCACCTTCAGTTTTCCGTGGCCCATTATCTGTTCAACAACTCCAGGTATCTCACCCCTCCTCGGGGTCCTAACACGCCTGACTTCCTGTGTTTGATGTCCTCTACTCAAATACTCTCCTCCTGATTTTCGTTGGTTAACTTTGATTTTAATGGAATTGGATATCCAGCAATCAAAGAAATAGACATTATAATTTATTACCCATGCAGATATAAATAAATTGCTCAGGAGACTAGATTCGCGGTGATTTGATGGGTGTTGAATTTCTTGAGATAATCGATCTGGATGATGCCAGGAGAATAACAGGGAAACTGTTCAATGAACTCTACAGCCAGGGCACTGAAACCGTTGATATACTGGATGCTGCTGGAAGGGTGCTTGCTGATGACACTGAAAGTCCGCTGGACCTCCCACCCTTTGACAGGGCCTCCAGAGACGGCTACGCTGTGAGGGCTGAGGACACCTTCGGGGCGGACGAGGAGAACCCTGCCACCTTGAGGTGCATTGAGACCGTTGAGGCTGGATCGGTACCTTCCCTTGAGGTCGCTGAGGGGTTGTGCACAAGGATAAGTACAGGGGCTCCTGTACCTCAGGGTGCAGATGCTGTGGTCATGGTGGAGTATACTGAGGAGGACGGTGACCTGGTTTACATCCAGAGGCCAGCGTACCCATCACAGCACATAGCTGCAAGGGGATCTGATATAAGGGCTGGAAGCATCCTCCTCAGGGCTGGAACCCTACTTTCACCCGATAAAATAGCAGCACTCTCAGCTGCAGGGATAACCCGGGTCAATGTGGTTTCAAAGCCATCTGTATATGTTATATCCACAGGTAATGAACTCATTGACCCCTCAGGACATTTAGAACCTGGTAAAATATTTGATTCAAATTCTATGGGTCTTTCATCCGCCCTGAAGGAGGCTGGCTGTGCTGTTAAAAATGGTGGTATAGTGAGGGATAACTATGGAGAGCTCAGGGATGCCATCCTCAGGGGCCTTGAGGAGGCTGACATAGTCATAACATCCGGGGGGACCTCTGCAGGGCCAGGAGATATACTTTCGGAGGTCCTGGATGAACTGGGCCGGGTGGTTATCCATGGTATCTCAATAAAGCCTGGTAAACCCACCATAGTCGGGGTGGTTGATGATAAAATTGTTGTTGGACTCCCGGGTTTCCCTGTATCAGCACTCATAGTTTTCATGTCACTCATAGAACCATTCCTCAGGAAACTTTCAGGTAAAAAGGCATCATCAGGGCAGGTTAAAACCCTTAAACTTGCAGATAGGCTCCACTCATCAAGGGGCCGTGTTCACTATGCCCTTGTGAGGGTGAATGGTGATTATGCACACCCCATATTCAAGGATTCGGGTGCGGTGGCAGCCCTGGCAGGGGCCGATGGCTACATTGAGGTCCCCAAGAACGTTGAGATCATAGGTGAGGGAGAGGAGGTTGAAGTTGTCCTCTTTGAAAACCGGTAGTTAAAGGATTCACTGTGATTTCCAGTGCAATCACTGGCTCACCTAATATCCCTGAGAATCTTCAGAACATGCTCCCTGAGGCTGCTCATGTCACTGAAGACAGCCTCTCCATCAAGGTTCACCCTGGGCCTCTCCACGAGTATAAGGGGTATGCCGAGTTCAGATGCAGCTTCAACCTTCTCAGGGAGTCCCCCTGTCTCACCACTCTCCTTTGTTATAACGGCACCTGCACGGTATTCTCGCAGGAGGGCAAGGTTCATTTCAGCCGAGAACCTCCCCTGCATTGCTATTATCTGGCTGGCAGGGACACCCAGCTGGAGGCATTTCTCAATGGATGATGTGGATGGGAGTACACGGACAGCGACCCTTTCGGGTTCAAGGGATCTGAGGACATCTCCCAGGGTTGATACACCTGCAAGGTGCATCACCAGCTCATCATCCCCCAGCAGGGACGAAGCCACGTCACCGGCCTCCATGAATGATTTAACCCTTATAACTCCCTCAGGGTTAACCTCGGGCCTCTCGAACCTCACATAGAAGGTTTCAGTGTCCCTGCAGGCCATGAGGGCATTCCCTGTGGCCTGGACTGCAAAGGGGTGGGTGGCGTCAATCAGAAGACGTGCACCAGTTTTAAGTATGAGTTCACTGAGCCCTTCACTGTCAAGGGGCCCTGTAACTGTCCTTGAGGCCCCTGCCTTCTCTGCAAGTTCAGCTCCATGATCTGTTGTCGTGGTCGCTGTCACCTCAACCCCTGGGATCCCTGAGAGCCAGGATATTATCCTCCTGGCGTCCCGGGTTCCCGCCATAACGAGGACAGACAGGGTTTTTTTTCCTGGGGTGGTGTCTTTGGTGTTTTTGCGTGTTCCGGGATTTTGCATGATTTTTTTCTCCGTGGGTGGTGTCTTTGGTGTTTTTCTCATTGATTCCTCTGTCTCTGAATTCATTTTCTTCCATCGACGAATCTCAGTATGGCCTCAAGGATGAGTATCAGTGATGCCACAAGGACTATGAGTACCCAGTCACCCGCTGATAGCGGCACGGTCCTGAATATCCCCTCAAGGGGTGCGATGTAGATCACAAGGATCTGCAGCAGCAGTGATGCCACAACGGCAAGTATGAGGGCCCTGTTTGACAGGCCAGTCCGTGACTTGCAGTTGAACACGTTGAATATCTGGAATATGACGAATACCGTGAAGGCAACAGTCATGGCCCTCTCAATACCCGCCCCTGATGATAGCATGTACATGTAGAGCCCCAGTGTACCGGCAGCCATCACAGCACCTGCGAGGATTATCCTGAGGAGGTTCCTCCTTGGGAGTATCTCCTCACGTTCAGGTTTTCGGAGCATTATATCTGACTCTGGGGGCTCAACACCCAGGGACTGTGCAGGGGGTCCATCCATTATTATGTTGATCCAGAGTATCTGTATGGGGTTGAAGGGGACAGGGAGGTTGATGAGGGAGGCTGATACAATTGTCAGGATGGCTCCAACGTTTGTTGAGAGCTGAAACTTAACAAAACGTCTTATGTTATCAAATATCGTCCTGCCCTCCTTAACAGCCCTGACGATGGTTGCGAAGTTATCATCCTGAAGGACCATGTCGGATGATTCCCTGGCAACATCTGTACCGCTACCCATAGCCACACCTATGGCGGCCTTCTTGAGGGCCGGGGCGTCGTTAACCCCATCACCGGTCATTGCAACAACGTGGCCCCTGCCCTGGAGGGCCTCAACTATTCTGACCTTCTGCTCAGGGAAAACACGTGCATAGACCCTGACATCCTCAACGATTTCATTGAACTCCTCGTCACTGATCTCATCAAGCTCCCTCCCTGTGAGGGCCATACCGTTATCCATGAGTCCCAGTTCACGTGCTATGGCGACAGCGGTATCCCTGTGGTCCCCTGTAATCATAACAACCTTTATACCAGCTCTCTTACATGTTTCTATGGCCTCTGCGGCCTCCTTTCTGGGCGGATCCATCATACCAACAAGGCCGACGAAAACAAGGTCCTTCTCCTCATCATCCCCATCAGGGAGTTTCCTGTATGCCAGTGCAAGCACCCTCAGGGCCCTTGAGGTCATATCATTGAGGCGGGAGAGCCACCTTTCCACTTCTTCATCGGTAAGTTCCTCAACACCTTCCCCGCTGTCGATGTAACGGCACATTCTTAGTATTATCTCGGGGGCGCCCTTCACCAGGAGGTAGCGCCCATCCTCCAGCTGGTTTATGGTGCTCATCCTTTTCCTTGTACTGTCAAGGGGTATCTCTGCCAGCCGGGGGTACTTCCTTTCGAGTTCATCCCGCAGGTAACCCTTCTCAGCCGCGAAGCTAAGTATGGCGGCATCCGTGGGGTCCCCGATCACCGCCCCATCTGATACCGTGGCGTTGTTACAGAGGGCGCATACCTTGAGGGCCATTTCAGGGGATGTGAGCTCTGATTCCCTCACGGTCATCCGGTTGTGGGTGAGTGTACCTGTCTTGTCTGTGCAGATCACCGAGCATGACCCGAGGGTCTCAACTGCAAGGAGCCTCCTCACTATGGCGTTGCTTTTGGCCATCCTCTGCATTCCAAGGGCAAGGGTCAGTGTGAGTATTGCCGGCAGCCCCTCAGGTACAGATGCGACTGCAAGGGAGACTGCTGTCATGAAGGTGTCCACAAGTGGCAGCCCGCGGAGGAACTGTATTGCAAACACCAGGGCACATACTAACACAGCTATGAGGCCTAGGCTCTTCCCGAGGGAGATTATCTTCTCCTGGAGGGGTGTTTTGCCCTCATCCGCCTGTATCATCCTGGCTATTTTACCCATTGATGTCTCCATGCCTGTGGCTATCACAGCCCCCTTACCTCTTCCTGAGACAACGTGGGAGTCCATGAATGCAATAACATCCCTCTTATCTTCAGGGTTTTCATGGGTCTTACGGACGGGTATTGATTCGCCGGTTAGGGCTGATTCGTCTATCCGGAGATCATAGGTTTCTATCAGCCTGAGGTCGGCAGGTACATTGTCTCCCTCCTCTATGATCACTATGTCGCCTGGTGTGAGCTCAGAGGCAGGGATCCTCATGGTCTCACCATCCCTTACGACCACAGCCTCTGTCGATACCAGACCCTTGAGTTTTTCCATGGCACGCTCTGCACGGTACTCCTGAATGAAACCAACGGTGGCGTTCACAACCACAACAAAGAGGATAACTGCGGAGTCAAGGACGTCACCCACAAAGTAGGATGCAGCTGCAGCCACAATGAGGAGTATTATGAGTATGTCCATGAACTGGCTGAGGAAGAGCTTCAGTGGACCTGCCTTTTTCTCCTCAACAAGCTCGTTCCTACCGTACTCTTCAAGCCTCCTCAATGCCTCTTCTCGGCTTAAACCATTTCTGGACGTTTTAAGTTCCTTTAAAACTTCATCAACACTCATATCAGCCCATCTCATTTTGAACACGTCTTTAATCTTTAATTAACCCTTCATTGATAAGTTCATTTTCTGTTTAAGTCCAGTCATTTTTGAACGTTGTTCTTATATCTGTTCAATGCTGCTTCAGTAACATTATCATATCCATCTCAGTAAATAAATAAAATATAGGTGCTCAGAACTAACTCAGGTATTTCAGGGTACCTATCCTCCCATTCATGGGGATCTATCGGCTGTGGCTTGAGGCAGGTATTCATAGCCATTCATGGGGATCTATCGGCTGTGGCTTGAGGCAGGTATTCATAGAAGTAGGTCCTGCCATAGTTCACAAGCTTCATCTTCCTTTCAGTTACAATATCCTCCCCTGTGAGGGGTTTGATTATTAGCCGGGCACCCACGGCATTGGCGACCCTCATGAGGGGGCTGTGGATCTCTCCAGGTGGTCTTATGGAGTATATTACTGAGGCCCCCCTGTATAGATCCATCCTTGGGGACGTGATATCATCACATACAATTCCCCCATGGGAAGGTTTAATATCTGTAAGAACCAGATCAACTTTTGAATGTTTCCTGATGTAATCTGAAACATAGAGGAACCTGCCTGCACCGACCTCAACAACCCGGGTTCCCGGCCCTGAGCACCTGATTATGTAAACTGCAAGATCCTTCCACATTGATACCACGGAGATAGAGATGATAATAAGAGAGTTCAGACCACAGGACCTTAAGACGGTTCTTAAGATTGAAAGGGACTCCTTCACGGACCCATACCCTGCCCACCTCCTCAGGGATATCTACAACCTTGGAGCAGGCTTCCTCGTGGCCCAGGTGGATGGGAGGGTCGTTGGATTCATAATATTCTGGATCCGTTTTGAGGATGAGGGTCATATTATCTCACTTGCAGTTGATAAAGATTACCGCAGGAGGGGTGTTGGGGCGGCACTGGTCATGGCAGCCATAAGTATATTTGAAAAATTTCACATTAAAAATATTAAACTGGAGGTAAGGGCAAGAAATACGGGGGCCATAAAATTCTACCGGGCCCTTGGCTTCAGTGAGGAAAAGATAATAGAGAACTATTATGAGGATGGAGAGGATGCTGTGGTCATGAGGATGGATCTCCAGACTGATTCGCTCCATGGCAAGGAATATCGGCCATTCTAATCTAATCAAAGGAAATCAGGATCATGGTGGTGAAATGTTTAAAGAAGCGAAACTCGCCTTGGAAGATGGTACCATAATCAGAGGAGAAGCATTCGGATCTGAGACAGTGAAAACCGGAGAAGTCGTCTTTGCAACCGGGATGACTGGATATGTTGAGTCACTCACAGATCCATCATACAAGGGGCAGATACTGATGCCAACCTATCCACTGCAGGGTAACTATGGCGTCTCCAAGGAGTGGTACCAGTCAGATGGGATAAAGGCCGAGGGCCTCATCGTCAGGGAAATGTGCCCTGCACCCTCACACAGCCTCTCAGAGAAGACCCTCCCCGAGTTCCTGGAGGAATATGAAATCCCTGGAATAGCTGGAGTGGATACACGCGCCCTGACAATAAAGATAAGGGAGAGGGGTGCAATGAAGGGGGCCCTGGCAACCGAGGAGATTGATGACGATGAACTGCTTGAAATGGCGGTGAAACAGCCAGATATAACCGAAATAGACCTTGTGGACATGGTGTGCGTAAGGGAACCGGTCATCATGAATGAGGATGCCTCAAGGAGGGTTGTGATAGTTGACTGCGGAATCAAGAGGAACAGCATAGACGCCCTCCTTGAGAGGGATCTGGGGGTTGTGGTGGTACCCTACAATACATCACCAGCCGAGATAATGGATTACGAGCCCGACGGTCTCCTCATATCAAGCGGACCAGGGGACCCCACAAGGGTGAGGGATGCCATAGACACGGTTAAAACGCTGTCAGAACGCCTACCCATATTCGGTATATGCCTCGGACAGCAGATAATCTCACTGGCCTTCGGGGCCCGCATATACAAGATGAAGTTCGGTCACAGGGGCATAAACCAGCCTGTGAAGGACCTGAAGAGCGGGACGGTTTCAATAACCTCCCAGAACCATGGCTTCACGGTTGACCCTGATTCAGTGAGGGGCACTGACATAGAGATAACACAGCTGAACCTAAACGACGGAACACCTGAGGGTATAGAGCACAGGGAACTCCCTGTATTCAGTGTCCAGTATCACCCTGAGGCGGGTCCAGGGCCACACGACACAGTGAACATGTTTGATCGCTTTTTGGATGTTTTAAGGGAATATTAAGAGAGGAATGGGGATAAAATGCCGCGGGATGAAAGCATCAATAAGGTACTTATCATAGGGTCTGGCCCTATACAGATAGGGCAGGCAGCAGAATTTGACTACTCTGGCTCTCAGGCATGCAAATCACTCCGGGAGGAGGGTATAGAGACTGTACTTGTTAACTCCAACCCTGCAACCATACAGACAGACATGGACATGGCCGACAGGGTCTACGTAGAACCCCTCACACCCGAGATAGTTGCAAGGATAATCGAGAAGGAGAAACCTGACGCAGTACTCCCAACAATGGGGGGTCAGACAGGACTCAACGTTGCAACAGGTCTTGCAGAGATGGGAGCACTTGAGGGGGTCCGGGTCATAGGTTCATCCATTGAGACCATAAGGAGGGTGGAGGACCGTGACCTCTTTGACAGCTTCATGAAGAAGCTCAACGAACCGGTACCTGCAGCCAGGGCCGTCAGTTCAGTTGAAGAGGCCCTTGAGGCGGTCGAGGAGATAGGCTATCCTGTGATAGTGAGGCCCGCCTTCACCCTGGGGGGCACAGGTGGGGGGGTGGCCCACAACAGGGATGAACTCATCGAGATATCAACCCGGGGCCTTGAGATGAGCTTCATCAACCAGGTTCTCATTGATCAGTCAGTGCTTGGGTGGAAGGAATTTGAGTATGAGGTTATGAGGGACCGCAATGACACCTGCATAATCGTCTGTAACATGGAGAACATCGACCCCATGGGTATACACACAGGTGAAAGCGTGGTGGTTGCACCTGCCCAGACCCTCAGCGATGAGGACAACCAGAGGCTAAGGGATGCGGCCATAAAGATCATAAGGGCCCTCAAGATAGAGGGTGGCTGCAACATACAGTTCGCTGTCCACCCGGAGACAGGGGAGTACAAGGTCATAGAGGTGAACCCAAGGGTAAGCAGGAGCAGTGCACTGGCATCAAAGGCCACGGGTTACCCAATAGCCAAGATCGCAGCCAAGATCGCTGTTGGAATGACCCTCGATGAGATACAGAACGACATCACAAAGGAGACACCAGCATCATTCGAGCCCACAATCGATTACGTGGTCACAAAGATCCCCCGCTGGCCATTTGACAAGTTCAAGGGAATAAGCAGAGAGATAGGGGTTCAGATGAAGTCCACGGGGGAGGTCATGGCCATAGGGAGAACCCTTGAGGAGTCCCTCAACAAGGCCATAAGGTCCCTGGACATCGGTGCAGACGGATTCACTGAGACACCATACACCCGGGCGGACCTTGAAAATCCAACGGACCAGAGGCTCTTCCAGGTCTACACTGCCCTCAGGGATGGTATGAGCATAGAGGAGATACATGGGCTAACCAGGATAGACCCCTTCTTCCTGCAGAAGATAAGGAACATAGCTGAATTTGAATCATCCCTCACCAGGGAAGCCCTGGAGGACCCCCGTATACTCCTCAGGGCCAAGAGGATGGGCTTTTCAGATTCCAGACTGGCATCCATCACAGGCATGGATGAATCAGGTATCAGGGCCCTGAGGCTTGAACATAACATAAAACCGGTCTACAAGATGGTTGATACATGTGCAGCGGAGTTTGAGGCCAGGACACCCTACTACTATGGCTGCTATGACCTTGAAGATGAGGTGGAGGTATCAGACCGCAGGAAGGTCCTCATCATAGGTTCAGGGCCCATAAGGATAGGCCAGGGAATAGAGTTCGATTACTGCTGTGTGCACGCTGCCATGGCCCTCAGTGAGGATGGATATGAGACCATAATGGTGAACAACAACCCGGAAACGGTGAGTACAGACTATGACATCTCAGATAAGCTCTACTTTGAGCCCCTAACCCTCGAGGACGTCCTGGCCATCATAGAGAAGGAGAAACCTGAGGGTGTTGTTGTCCAGTTCGGCGGTCAGACATCCATAAACCTGGCGGTCCCCCTGGCTGAGGCTGGTGTGAGGATACTTGGAACACCCCATGAGAGCATAGATCGGGTCGAGGACCGTGAAAGGTTCACAGAGGTCTTAAACAAACTTGGAATACCCCAGGCACCCTATGGAATCGCCAAGTCCTTTGAGGATGCAAGGGCCGTGGCCGAACGCATAGGCTACCCTGTACTCGTAAGGCCCTCCTATGTCCTGGGTGGAAGGGCAATGGAGATAGTCTATGATGATGAGGAACTTGAGGAGTACATGAGGGAGGCAGTCCGGGTATCCCCCGAACACCCCATACTGGTGGATAAGTTCCTGGAGGATGCCATAGAAGTGGACGTGGATGCACTCTGCGACGGCACCGACGTCTACATAGGGGGTATAATGGAGCATATAGAGGAGGCAGGAGTTCATTCAGGAGACTCAGCCTGCGTTATACCACCACAGAGCATCCCTGTGGACATAATTGATACCATAAAGGATTACACGAGGAAACTGGCCCTCGAACTCGAGGTGGTGGGTCTCATAAACATACAGTACGCTGTCAAGCCAGACTCAGATCCTTCGGTCTACATACTCGAGGCAAACCCGAGGGCAAGCCGTACAGTGCCCTTCGTCAGCAAGGCCACAGGGGTCCCCCTCGCCAAGATTGCTGCAAGGCTCATGATGGGTGCGAAGCTAAGGGACCTTGGCCTCACAGAGGAGAAGGATGTGGAACATGTGGCTGTGAAGGAGTCTGTATTCCCATTCATAAAGCTCCCCGGAGCAGATTCTGTCCTGGGCCCTGAGATGAAATCAACGGGTGAGGCCATGGGAATAGATGAGAACTTTGGGATAGCCTACTACAAGTCCCAGCTCTCAGCCAGCATGGACCTCCTCAACGAGGGGAAGGTCTTCATAAGTGTCAGAGACCAGGACAAGGATAAGATAGCAGATATCGTTAAAAAGGCCGATGAACTTGGCTTCAGGATCATGGCAACCAGGGGAACGGCCAGGGCAGTCAGTGACATAGCAGATATAGAGGTTGTGAGGAAGGTGAGCCAGGGGTCACCAAACATCAGGGACGCCATCCTCAACGGTGAAGTTGGTCTCATAATAAATACACCATCAGGGAAGCAGTCAGCCGATGACGGCTACCTCATAAGGAGGATGGCGGTTGAACTGGGAATACCCTACGTCACGACACTCGCCGGGGCCAGGGCCGCCCTGAATGCCATTGAAGCAGTCCGCATGGGGAAAATAACAGTGAAGGCCCTTGACGAATACCATGGAAACTGACTGCTATGTGAACCATGGCACCAAGACCCATTAATATATTTAAGTTTAGGTGAATCCATAGGGTTTGACTGGTGAGAATGATGAAGATACCAGGATTCATGCTCGCAGCACTCATCATTGCATCAGTCATCACACTTCCAGTGGCAGAGGCCCACATACTCATAATAGCAGATAGCCTCTCCGACAGCCCTGACATGTATGATGAGGCAAAGAAGGTTGCAACGACCCTCAAAAATAGGGGCTACCAGGTCCTTGAACTCTACAGGAGCAATGCAACTGTCAAGAACATACTCAAAGGCATGTACGGGGCAGATGCAGTGATCTACGCTGGACACGGCGGCTACATGGCGGGTCACTATGATGGCCGTGGAGGCAACGCCACTCCCCCATTCAGCCTTGTTGCAAGGGATGGGCACATATGGGGTGCCGGTGACATGATGATGGTGAACGGCACCACATTCTATGCCCCCTTCAAGGAGGGCATACCCGCAATTCTACTCCACGCATGCTTCTCAACCGGGTGGGTTGAGGAGTATGAGGTTAAAAACCCTGTGGAAACGGTGTACAATTTTGCAAGGATGTTCACAGGGGCAGGGGCCAACTACTATGCAACTGCATGGGATGGCGCCGAGATAATTTATGACTTCCTCAATGGCGCCAGGAACTTCTATGAGGCCAACCAGCAGAACTACGAGGTTATAAATCAGAGCACGGAATGCAATGGAACACTGATATGGCGCAACGATCATGGATACGCAGCCTTCGTCGGGGACTGGAACGGAACATTCCCAAGGGTAAACGAGACAACACCCTACGATGATGCAGCTGCAGAGGAATGGTACATAACAAAGAACAGGCCCAGCTTCACAGGAAGCAAACCTGTGGCTGACTTCACCTACGCCTACTGTGGCTCAACATCAATCAGAACATTTGCATTCACTTCAACCTCATATGACCCTGATGGGGACGAACTGACACTTAAATGGAACTTTGGTGATGGTTCAACCGCCACTGGTCCTGATGTGACACACACCTACTCATCCGAGGGCTACTACACGGTCTCATTAACAGCTACAGACCCCCATGGCCTCATATCAGTTAAAAAGAAGACATTAACCGTTGGAAACCCGAAACCGGACCTTGTGGTCACAGGGATCAGAAAGTCAGGTAGCACACTGTACATATACATCAGGAATCAGGGCACAGTCGCTGCCAGGAACTTCTACACAAGGGTCTGGTATGGCAGCTACTCAACAAAGAACTACAGACAGGTTTACACCGGGACCCTCAACCCGGGTGCAAGCACCACACTTAAGATATACTACAAGTACTACAGGGGCACGGTTAAGGTGGACTACTACAACAGGGTCGCTGAGAAGTCTGAAACAAACAATCTGAGGAAGTTTTAATCTTTTTACTCTCTTTTCTTTTTTTGCTTAAGCTGAGGTTTCCTGCTTTTTTCTTGCCCTGTTTCTCGAGAACCATGTTGGTCCAGAAAGCATTAAAGAAGATCCTGAACTTATATAATGAACATGCTTGTGGTTGAAAATGGAACCATCCTGAGGGGCCCGGAACTTGCACCCCAGCGGATGAACCTGGTGATTGAGGATGGCATAATAAAGGAGATAACAGATGAAACTGTCACCTCAGGCGACAGAATAGATGCCTCAGATCTCATCGTCTGCCCGGCACTCGTAAATTCACACGTCCACATTGGTGACTCAGTCGCCCTTGATGTGGGTGATGGAATGCCACTCGAGGATATAGTTAGACCCCCCCATGGCCTTAAGCACAGGATACTGGAATCTTCATCTCCAGGGGTGCTCGTGGAGTCAATGAGAAGAACGGCCAGGGACATGATAACACACGGGACAGGGTCATTCATTGACTACCGGGAAGGTGGTACCGGGGGGGTTGAACTCCTCAGGGAGGCCCTCGCTGACCTCCCCATCTCAGGGATTGTACTTGGAAGGGATCCCGTGGTCTTTGATGAGGGGGCGTCCCCTGCTGAAATCCGCCGTCAGGTCAGGCGGGTCCTCAGGGTTTCAGATGGATTCGCCCCCAGTGGTATGGGTGAGATAACCGATGAAGCGGCATCAATAATCGTTGAGGAATGTGAAAGGGCAGGAAAGATAGCATCCATACACGTTGCAGAGCACATTGAGTCACAGAGAAGATCCATTGAGGATACAGGTATGAGTGAGGTTGAAAGGGCCATCAACGCAGGATTCAAACTCCTTGTACACCTCACAAACCCTGTCAGGGGAGACCTTGAACTTGTGAAGGAGAGCGGGGCGTCTGTTGTACTCTGCCCAAGGTCCAACGGGGCGCTCTCATCGGGGATACCCCCCATCAGGAGGCTGCATGAGATGGGCATCAACCTCCTCCTTGGCACAGACAACCTAATGTTCAACTCCCCTGACATGCTGCGTGAGATGGAATACACACTCAAGGTCACAAGGGGATGCACACGCAGCTACTTCCCCCCGCGGGAGGTGCTGAGGATGGCCACATCCAACACATCAGATTTCACAGGCACAGGGGTAATTGAGGAGGGCTTCCCCGCGGACCTTATCCTTGTTGAGAAGATGTCAGAGGATCCCTGCCTTTCAATCATAAACCGGACCGAATCGAAAAATATAATATACTTAATAATAAAAGGTAAACCAGTTAAGAGGTGAGGCTATGTACAGTAAAATCCTGCTCCCGACCGACGGCTCAAAACATGCCAACAAGGCGGCTGAACATGCAATATGGATTGCCAGGGAAAGTGGAGCTGAAATAATCGCTTTAACTGTTATGGAGACATCTTCACTGGTGGGTCTACCAGCAGACGACCTCATAATAAGACTGAGGGAGATGCTTGAGGAGGAGGCCTCAAGGTCCCTGGAGGCCGTTAAAAAGCTCGTTGAGGAGTCAGGGGCGGATATAAAATTGACACTGAGGACCGATGAGGGTTCACCTGCAGAGGCCATACTCAGGACAGTGGAGAAGGAGGGTGTGGACCTTGTGGTGATGGGCACATCAGGCAAACACGGCCTTGACAGGTTCCTCCTGGGAAGTGTGGCCGAGAAAGTTGTAAGATCCGCAGGCTGCCCGGTCCTGGTGGTTCACTGAAAAATTTTTTTTATTGATTACTTCTGGTGTTTGTCATGCTTGTAAAGGAGATAATGTCAGAGAACATACACTATGTTACTGTTCCGGGGAACAGGGCAACAGCCCTTGAACTCATGAGAAAGAAAAATGTTTCAGGGCTTCCTGTAGTTAAGAAGGGGACAGAAGAACTTGTAGGTATAATAACGAGATCTGATCTTGTTGAAAACCCTGACGAGGAGCAGATAGCCCTCATAATGACAAGAAACCCGGTCACAGTATCCCCTGATGATGACGTCAGGGTGGCCGCAGAGAGGATGCTGGAGAACAACATCCGCAGGGTCCCTGTTGTGGAGGGGGACAGGCTTGTTGGTATAGTGACAAGCTATGACCTTGTTGCAGGGGCCATCGCTGAGATGGACATCGATGAACCTGTTGAGAATTACATGACACGCAACATCCCCACAACATGGGACAGGACGCCACTCAATGTGGCCTTCGAGATAATGAGGTACTTCAGGTTAAAGGTGCTCCTTGCCCTCAATAACAGCGGAAAACTTTCAGGTGTCCTCACAGAGACAGACTTCATAAATGAGAGTGAGGTGGTCTCAGAGAGCACGGTCCACAACACCTCGGTGGGTACAGAGGGTGACAGGTGGTCATGGGACAGCAAGAACGTCCTATATGTTATAAAGAATCAGCTGAAATTCCCTGACAAGGAGGTCAGGGATGTTGCCACAACTGATATTGTGACTGCAACCACATCAACAACTGTAACTTCCTGCGCAGAGAAGATGAAGAGGAGGAAGATTGAGCAGATACCCATCATCGACTATGAAGGAGACCTCGTTGGGCTTGCAAGGGCCAATGACCTTATAAATGCTCTCATTGATGGAAATGACTGACCAGAGGATAACACTGAGAACCTCAAGGGGGCTTCTCACGGTTGCTGTTAAGAACCATGCTGAGGTCTCAATAAGGGATATACAGCTCAAGATGCTCCTCGGGTACTGCTGGTGGAACGGCCTCCCGGTCATTGAAACCTTCCTGGATGTACTGGAGATGACACTTAAGTCTGCTGTTTCAGATGTCCTTGAACATGATGAACTACTTCTTGACTACAATGTGAGGACCAATGACATCCCTGACGAGTCTAATGAGGTTGAGTTGGTCTTTAATGAGATAAGCGCTGACGGTGTCCAGTTCAGTATTGGGGAGGACCTGATTTTGAGGGGCCCGGACTCAAGGGGCCTCCTCAGGAGGATGACATCCTTCAGGAGAAGGGTTGATGAGAATGTGAGGAGGGTTCTTTAGTTCAGGGGTTTATTTTTTTTGGATTTAGATTATTCCTTTTGGTGTGAGGTTCTTTAGTTCAGAGTTTAAGACTGGCACGTGAACTTACTCACTTACAGTTTCATTAACTGACATGCCCCTTACTATGTGGGGGAGCACCTCAAGGAGGAGATCCTCTGCTTCCTCCCTGTCTGTGACCCTCCTTGCAACTATCTTCCCGTTCCTGAAGATGGTGAGGTTCCCATCACCAACCTCCAGCATTATGACCCCCATCTTCTCTGAACACCTGGGCTCCTTATCCAGGAGTTCCCTGCAGGTCCCTGCAATATCAATGCTGTAGGGCAGTTTAACCTCAAACATTATCCTCGATTCGGCATCACGGCAGGGCCTGTAGATCATGGCATCATCAGGGGTCTTTCTAGGTCCTGTAAGGTCAAGAAGGACCCTGCTGAATCCAACGGCCCTCAGCTCATCATCAAGGTGCCTGATTATGGCTGCCTCCAGGAGCCTCTCTGGCTCATCAACCTCTATTATGGCGGATCCTCCTTCGTGGCGGACACGGATCCTCCCATCACCATATAAGCCCCTGATGAGGCTTTCAGCATAGGAAACCCTGTTTATAATCTCGGGAGTGATTTCCTCGCCGGTCCGGATCCTAGTTGCGAGGCAGGTGGTCTCATCCAGATATTCAAGCCCCCTGGATCTGAGGTATTCAATCACGTCACTCCTCTTCATCCCGGCGTCGAGTAGCGGTGTTTTTATTCCAAACATGCGATTCACAAGGACCCCGGGACGGTCCTCGAACATGTCACTTGCAGTTGTGCCGTCTACAACCACATCAAGGCCGCGCTTACGGGCTTCACTGATTATGGAACTGTACATAATTTTCTTACATACAAAGCACCGGTTAGCAGCGTTTTTCGTAAATTCAGGGTTATCAAGGAGGTTCATCTTAAGCACCACATGTTCAACGCCAATATCCCTGGCTATAGATGAAGCCCCCTCAATGAAGCCCCTGGGCATCGCACCCGTATCCACGGTGAATGCGACAACAGTATCAGCAACATCCGCAGCCATGTCAAGGAGAGCTGTGCTGTCAGCACCACCTGAGAATCCAGCAGCTACCTTCTCACCCATGAGGGCCATCTTAACCCTTTCAACCTTTGATTCAAGATCCATGATACCAGATCCATGACTTGGATATATGTTCTCTTTTCATGTATTCAGTCCTTGCTTTCTGATCCATATGCAAGTTTCCTTATGTGATGGATGACCTCAAGGGCATCCTCCCTTTTAAGGTCCCTGCCCTCTGATTCAAGGAATAAAAGCAGGGATTCCTTAACATCATCTGGGATCCTGGCTTCATGGAGGATCCTCCTGTAGTTTCTGATGGGGTAGAATATCTTCCTGGCGGTATCCATAAGTTCCCTGAAGTCAGGGTCACCTATCACACCCCTCCTGAGGGCTCTTTTAAGGTTGAATTCTATGCTTACGAGGGAGTCAGAGAGGGGCTCCAGGTTTTCAGGGTTGAAGGCCACTGCAACATCATCATCTGATTCAATTTCACCCTCAAGGTATGATGTGAAGATGCGGCCAACACCCACCATTCCGAGTTCACTGAGCTCTGAGGCCCTCAGGGCCCCCATGCTGGCCCCTCCAACAACCTTCACACCCTTCCGGAGGGCATCAATGATTTCCCTGTGACCAACAGCAGGGCTCTGGTGGAAAACACCGTCTATTATCCCTATTATGTCAGGGTTCTCCTTCATGGCCTCCTGGATGTCACCCCTCCTCACGGGTGGCCTGTAGTCTGCTTCAAGGATAGCTGAGGCCTCCAGGTGTGAGAGGGATGGTCCCGTGAAGATGATTATTTTCTTACCATGCATGTGTGTTGGTATCTCGTCGCTGATAATTAATCCTTTAGATGCAATCAGGTTATATCAGAGTGGTAGCCTTCCCTTAAAGGCCCCCAGTCTAGGACAGGATGCGACCACCCACACGTTCAGGGTCAACAGAGAAGACCTCAAGCCCGGGAACTATGACCCTCACCACCGGGACCCCCACATCACGTGTCAGGTCAACGTAGAGGACATCCTTCAGCCCGGCTTCACGCAGTTTCTTTAGGGTTATCTCAAGGTCCCCCATGAATGACCTTGTTGAGAGGTCCTCCATGTCATCCAGGGCGATGGTGTCATCTGCTTCACCGAACCAGTGCCTGTTGAGTCTCTTCATACGCTCATATCCGGCACGTCTCATGAACTCTGCCCTGACGGTGTCCTCACGGGTTCCATGTATCTGGGTGGCCCTGCTCTGGGCGACCTCTGTAAGGGCCCTTATAACTGCGATTTCAGGGTCAAGGTGGGTGCCCACGCCCATGGTGAGGAGTGCAGGGTCCCTCAGGACGGTGTCATCTGCAACCGCTGCCACCGTCGCAACCCCTGTGTCTGCTGTCAGGTCAACCAGGGTCACCTCCACCCCGGCGGCACGGAACTTCTCAAGGAGTCCGGCTATTATATCATTATCTGCCCCTGAGCAGTCAACCTCCACTTTAGGACCCCTCCTCGCCTCAAAGAGGCTCCATGCATCCCTTTCAATCACTTCCATCAAGCCATGGAATATGGCCTCCTCCATGACATTCCCGGATGCAAGTCCATTGGTGTTTGACCTGAAAAGGCTCATACAGCCTTCAGGGGGATTGTAGGGGTGAAAAACAGCATTTGCGGGTACAGGGACCTCCTCATCAGAGGTCAGGGTCCTGGCATTGATCCACTCCAGTTCAGATTCCAGGTCAGCCGATGGGGGGAGTATCAGTGACTCAGGATCAAGACCTTCACAGTCCTCACGGTGTGCCCTGAATGTTTCATCCAGGGGCTTTCTTTCTGCTGAGTACCTTTCGAAGGCCTCCATCATGGCGGAGGCCCTTGCCTGTGTCCTGGTGGCCCCCTTACCTGCGTATATGCTCACAGCCCCCTCCTCGGCAGTTGGCCTTATGGCGGAGAATACAGGTATGCCTATGCGGTCAAGGTGTGTTATCTCGGTGATCCTGGTGACACCTATCATGGAGAGTCTGTCTCCGAAGGCCTTCAGGGTCTCGGAGGGCCTCATGGCCCTGTGGGTGCATCCAATGTACCTGACGGGAATATCATGGAACATGTTAACCACTCAGCATGCTGTTGAAGGTCAGCCCAAATGCAGCCGCAGCTGCCAGAAGCCATATCAGGGGGTTCCACCTGAAAACCTTGGCCCCATCTAGCACTGCGAGGGGTATGAGGTTGAAAAGGGCCAGGAAGCTGTTAACAGCGTATCCAAGGAATGCCACCTGGTTTAGGGGTGATGGGAGTAGCGTGGATACCATGAGGAACATGATCGCGAGGAGTATATTTGTTAGGGGTCCTGCAAGGGATATCTTACCGTTCACATCCCTCTCAATGTAGCTGCCATGGATGTAGACCGCCCCGGGTGCTGCAAATACAAATCCGAAGTAGGCTGTTACCAGTGCAAGTAGAAGGCCCTCAGGCCATAACCTGTATTCTGCCCAGTAACCGTACCTTATGGCCATCAGTTTATGGGCTATCTCGTGGAGGACAAATCCAAGGCCAACCGTTATAAGGGTTGCTGGAAGGAGAACCAGTGCAGCCGCAATGTTCTTTCCTGAGAAGACGTAGGCGAATACGCCTGCAATTACAACCATGGACACGAGAATGTCCCTGACCTCTCCCCTGCTGAATCTAACCATATTCATATTAACATCGAGCACCATTTATAATGCTTTCCATGGGCTTTTGACTGTGCCCTGAAATAAACCTTCACCAGCCGCAAGGATACAAAAACCTTATGGTCTTTTTAAGATGTCATAAAGCCCTGAGACTCCTATAAGAATTCTTTGAATTATTAAAATAAAACTTAATCTGTTATAAAGCCCTGAGACTCCTATAAGAATTCCTTGAATTATTAAAAACTTAATCACCCATTCTGTCCCTGTAGAGGGGCTCCCTGAACCTTATCCTGAAGAGCCCTCCATTCTCTCCAGAGTATTTCAATGATCCGTCCAGCTGTTCGGTGAGTATTTCAACAAGTTTAAAGCCCAGTGAGGGGCTGTTCCTTAGTTCATCCTCCTTGAATCCCACACCATCATCTATGACCTCAAGGACGCAGTAATCATCATCCCTTTTAAATTTGACAGTTATACTACCATTATCCCTTCCCTTAAATGCATGTTTGAGGGCATTGGTCACCAGTTCGCTGAGTATGAGCCCCAGGGGTATTGATGTTTCAAGGCCGAGCTTCACACTTTCAGTTTCCAGTGATAACTCGATGTCCTTTTCAGGGGCGTATGACCTTCTAAGGTTCTTAAGGAGTCTTGAAGCATAGGATGAGAAGTCTATGGAACTGAAGTCCCCTGAGCGGTAGAGCTGTTCATGTATGAGTGCCATTGACCTTATCCTGTCCTGGCTCTCTGAAAGGATGGCCCTGCATGAGGGGTCATCGGTGCAATGGCTCTGGAGGCTGAGAAGACTTGATATTATCTGGAGGTTGTTCTTGACCCTGTGGTGTATCTCACTCAGCAGGACCTCCTTCTCCCTCAGGGATTTCATAAGCTCTGACTCCATCCTCAGCCTCTCGGTTATATCCCTAGCAACCAGGACAGCGTATCTGTCACCCTTAAAGTCAAGTATGTTTACCTTTATCTCGACGGGCACCTCCTCGCCATCCCTCTTAAGCAGATGGCCCTCCAGGGTAACCTTATCATCCTCACCATCCAGTATCCTCCTAAATGTATCGTGGATTTCTGGGGGCAGGAGGTCATATACCGCGTGTCCGGGTATGTTCCTGGTGGAGTATCCTAGCCTTTCACAGGCTGAACGGTTGGCGTCCACGAGTTCCCCGCCAGGGATTTTAACAAGGAATATGGCGTCATCTGTGCAGTCAAGGAGTTTCCTGAACCTCTCAAGTTCGGCCATTGACTCCTGAAGTCGGGGGTAGTAGCTTTTCCTTACGGACTTTTCACCGAATCCGATTATCTTCTCCCTGAGTGTTTCCCAGTCCCTATCAGACATCTCATCAACACCTCAGAGGGCCCTCCTGAATATGGTCTCAACATCTTCACGGGAGGGCTTCACAGGGTTTGTTACAATGCAGGGATCCCTCATGGAGGTCTCTGCAAGGCCGGGTATGTCCTCCTCCCTGACCCCCAGGTCCCTGAGGGTCATATCGATCCCTAGGTGGGATCTGAACTCTCCAATGTACTCGGTGAGTTCACCGGGCCCTGAACCACTTAGGCCCATCGCCCGCGCGATTTCAAGGTACCTTTCAGTGGCTCCAGGGTAGTTGAATTCTATCACATGCTCAAGGAGCAGTGCATTGGCCTCGCCGTGGGGCATGTCAAGTTTTCCTCCGAGGCTGTGGGCCATTGCATGGACAAGTCCCAGGCTGGCATTTGAGAATGCAAGGCCAGCCTCGAGGCTTGCAAGCATCATAGCCTCGCGGTACTCCATGTTTTCTGGTTCATCAACGGCAGATGGGAGGCACCTGCCTATGATCCTGATGGCGTCCAGGGCGTTGAGGTCTGTCAGATGGAAGCTCGCATTGGATACATAGGCCTCGATGGCATGGGCAAGGGCATCCATACCTGTTGCAGCTGTGAGTTTCCTGTCCATGGTGACGGTGGTCTCAGGGTCTATGAGTGATGCGTCTGGTACCATTGCCTTGCTTATGATGGCAATCTTCACCATCCTGCTGGTGTCGAGGATGATTGCAAACTGGGAGACATCCGCCCCTGTCCCTGCAGTGGTTGGGATGCATATTATTGGAACCGATGGGGTGGGGATCATATCAACACCCTCAAAGTCAAGCACATGCATCCTGTTTGATACAGCCGCCCCTATGGCCTTTGCACAGTCAATGGGGCTTCCACCACCCAGGGCAACTATCATGTTGCATTCCTCGGCATCGAAGACCGCAGCCCCCTCCATGACCTCATGGTCACGGGGGTTGGGCGTGACATCATCAAAAATGACGTACTCGAGGCCCTCATCATCAAGGGATGAGCCGACATCATCAACAAGGCCAGTCCCCTTTATTAATCCCCTGTCGGTCACAAGGAGGACCCTCTCGGCTCCGAGGTTCAGGGCGTATCTCCCAGCAAAAAACCTTGCCCCTTCCCCAAATACGAATTCACTTGTAACGAATTTCCTAAGTTCCCCCAACTTCACCACCACAGATCAGAATTAACGCACTTCATTGATGGGGACTCAATACCTTCATCAGTGATGCTATCTTCTATAGATATAAGTGGACATATTCTTAATATAAAGCTTGTTAATGATGCGTGGTGTTTCCTTTGGCTTCCTGTGAATACTGTGGCCTGGATGGTTACTATGGGCGTGAGCTTGCCAGAACACGGCACTGGATAATATACCTTGCACCCAGTCAGCGGTACCTTGGAGCATGCGTAGTGGCCCTCAGGAGGAAGTGCAGGGACCTTTCGGAGCTCTCAGGTGAGGAGTGGGCCGATTTTGCCGGGGTTCTGAGGGGCCTTGAGTCTGCCCTGAGGGAACTTTTCAATCCGGACCTCTTCAACTGGAGCTGCTTTAAGAACTCTGCCTTCAGATCAGAGGATCCAGACCCCGAGGTGCACTGGCACTTCCATCCAAGGTACCGCAGAAGTGTCAGTTTTGCAGGTGAAACCTTCATTGACAGGGAGTTTGGTCACATACCCCTCCCCATTGAGGTTAAGGTCCCGGGGCCGGTGATGGATGAACTTGAAGGCATAATGAGGGAGATGATAGGTAAGCATCTGTCCTCATGGATTGATTAGGTAGAATGCATGAAAGGGTGATAGGTTGAACAGGATCGAATATGCTCTTGAGAATGTTCATGAGGAGGGTGAAAGGGCCCTTATAACTGCAAGGGAGAATATATACTACCTCTCTGGATTCATGCCAACAGCCACAGCATTCCTGATCCTTCAGGATGAACCTGCACTCCTTGTGAGTGAAATGGATAGAGAATCAGCATTGGCGAAATCCTCTGTTGATGTGAGGACCTTCAGGAGGCTGTCGGATGTGGGTGAATCCCTTGACCTCAAAGGAGTACTTGTTGAGCCAGCAACCCCTGTGGGCATCCTTGAGAGGCTTGGAATAGGAGGGGACTTCAGGGTCATGGATCCGGTATCAGATCTCCGGATGGTCAAAGACCGGGAGGAACTTAAAAAAATGGAGGAGGCCCTCAGGATAGCAGAGGACTCATTCAGAAGCCTTGAACTTGTGGGGAGTGAAATTGAAATAGCTGCCAGACTGGATTACAGTATGCGTGTAGCTGGTTCTGAGGAGGTCTCCTTTGACACCATAGTGGCATCCTCGGTGAGGTCAAGCATCCCCCATGCGGTGCCAGCAGCAGAGACAACCGGATCACCGGTACTCATCGACTGGGGGGCTGTAAGGGAAGGCTACCACTCTGACACCACAAGGACAATCGTTGAGGGTGAAAGGGAACATGAAGTACTTGAAATGGTCCTTGAAGCTAAACGGGCAGGGGTGAGGGCCCTTAAGCCGGGTGCAAGGGCATGTGATGTTGATAGTGCTGTAAGGGGCGTTATAGAGGAATATGGGTACGGTGAGAACTTCATACACTCGACAGGTCATGGGGTGGGGCTGGATGTCCATGAGAAACCATCCCTGGCAGCCGGTGATGAGACGATCCTCAGGAGGGGGATGGTCCTGACGGTGGAACCAGGCATATACATCCCTGGCGAGTTCGGGGTGCGGGTTGAGGATATGGTGATGGTTGGTGGGGGTGTTATGAACCGCCTGCCTGATGTCCTGGATTGATATGTAGATGCTTATTAACTCTGATGGCTACCTGATCTGGTAAGTAATTATAAATAATAGGCGCCAGATAGTTAGTAACATAATTACCTGGATGATCTTCTGGAATGTGGTGTTGAGATGGCAGTACTACCAAGTGCACTGAAACCCTTGAGCGATGCCCTTGAGAACATAATACCTGATAGGCTGCTCCTGAGGCTGCAGGAGACCCTGATAAGGACAGGCCTCTATGTAAAGGCATCAGAGATAGTAACCCTGGCATTCCTTGGAGGGGCCCTCTTCGCGGTTCTCGCATCTGTTGTCGCAGCTCTTATCGGTTTAAACATTATCCTCGCAGTTTTAATAGGATTCTCTCTCCCATCAATAATGCTGGGTGCATACATTTTTATCATGATGGAGAGGCGCGTTGATGCCATAGAACAGTCAACACCGGACTTCCTGAGGCAGATAGCCTCCCTCCTGAGGGCAGGTGTGGGACTTGAATCAGCCCTTGAGGATGTGTCCAAACAGGGAGAGGGACCCCTCTATGATGAACTTAAGAGGGCTGTTATTGAGATAAAGATTGGTAGAACATTCGATGAGGCCATACTCTCAATGAGCGAGCGCCTGAAGTCAAAAAACCTTGACAGGACCTTCAGAATGATACTTGAGGGCAGAAGGGCTGGTGGAAGTCTATCAGATGTTATTGAGACTGTTGCAGAGGACCTGAGGGCGGTACTCGCACTTAAGAGGGAGAGGAAGGCCAACGTCATGATGTCAGTCATGTTCCTTATCGTAGCAGCCATAATCGCAGCGCCCTTCGCCCTGGGGATGATAATGGTCTACTCAGGTTTCATGGAGTCAGTCGGGAAACCAAACCCCATACTGGGGGCTGCAAAGATCGCTGCTTCAGGCTACATAATAATACACTCCATAATAGCAGGGCTCCTGATAGGCATCATAATGTATGGGAGTGCAAGGAAGGGTGTTAAATTCGCTGTTCCGCTTTCCATAATGGCATATGCAATATTCTATGTGATAGGAAGTTTCGGAATGACACTTGTAAGTAGCATGGCACCATAGGAGGTTAAGGCTTTGTTTGAAGTAATTGCCGATGAATCAGGTCAGGGATCCGCTGAACTCATACTTGTATTCGGGGGTATAATAGTCATCGTAACAGTGGCGGTTGTATGGTACCGTAACTATGTCAGGGGATCTGAAACAGCCATGAACTCTGATGTCCAGAATGTTACAAACTCGATAAAGGGACTTAAGAGCAAGTTCTAGGATGCTCTCATCATTTCTGGTGGGGTGTTTTTCAGTATGGAGATGATTATTGATGGTGAAGGGGCTGGAGGAGATAGAATCTTCACAGTCAGGAACCCCTTCAATGGGGATGAGGTGGATACAGTTCCACTTGCGGGTCGAAATGATGTTGAGAGGGCCATCATGGCGGCCCACCGGGCCAGGGATGCAATGGCTGACCTATCGGCCAGGAAGATATCTGAGAAACTCTATGACGTTGCGGATGAACTGAAGGCAGAGATGGATGGGTTTGCAAGGCTGATAACCCTTGAGTCAGGTAAACCCATAAGGTTCTCACGTGACGAGGTTAAGAGGTCAGTTGAAACTGCCCGGCTGTGTGCAGAGGAGGCAGGAAGGCTCTACGGTGAATCCATCCCCATGGATGCGGGTATAGGTGGAAGGGGCCTCCTGGGCTTCACTCTCAGGATACCCCTGGGGGTTGTGGCTGCGATAACCCCCTTCAACTATCCCCTCAACCTTGCAATACACAAGGTTGGAGCGGCCCTTGCAGCAGGCAACACCACGATCCTGAAGCCATCCCTTGAGGCCCCCCTATCTGCACTGAAGCTTGCATGGATCCTCAGCCAGCACTTCCCGGCTGGCGCTGTTAACGCTGTAACAGGGAGGGGCTCAGAGGTGGGGGATGTTATCATCGACAGCCCCCTCATTGATAAGATAAGCTTCACTGGAAGTGTTGAGGTTGGGAGGTACATATCTGGAAGGGCCTCCATGAAGAGGGTTACACTTGAACTGGGAGGCAATGACCCCCTAATTGTTATGGATGACGCTGATGTTGACTCTGCAGTGGAGGCCGCTGCGAGGGGCTCCTACCTCTACTCTGGACAGGTCTGCATAGCTGTTAAGCGGATGATAGTCCATGAGGACGTGGCCGACGAGTTCGCAGATAAGCTCGTGGATAGAACGAAGGGGTTGAGGGCTGGAGACCCCATGGATATGGGAACCGATGTGGGCCCCCTGATAAATGAGGGTGCTGCCAGGGAGGTTGAGAGGGTTATCCTGGCTGCGGTTGAGGATGGAGCCGAGCTCCTCTGTGGCGGTTCAAGGAGGGGTAACTTTGTTGAACCCACCGTGCTGGACCGTGTGCTGCCAGGGATGGAGGTTGTTGAAAGGGAAACCTTTGGCCCGGTATCCCCGATAATAAGGTTTGCAGATGCTGATGAGGCCATAGAAATTGCCAACGGGACCTGCTATGCCCTCCAGGCAGGTGTCTTCACAGAGAACATAAGGACAGCCCTGAGGATGGCCACTGAAATTGAGGCCGGCACAGTTCTTGTAAACAAGCAGCCCACCTTCCGGGTTGACCACATGCCCTTCGGCGGATTCAAGTGCAGTGGGATGGGTAAGGAGGGTGTGAAGTACGCAATAAGGGACATGACACGCACAAAGCTGATAGTGCTCAATGGAAACTGATTCAATCCACTGTGATCCCTCATTTTAATTCTGAAATATATTGAATGAATTCATATCAGATCCTAAGGATTAATATGGGATATAACGGTGTTCATGCCATCATGAATCCGCAATACCTGGATGAACGGCCCTGAGCCATCCAAAGCTTTTAATAAAAAAATCCTATTTACTTATTTTTTAATAAAAAAAATGGCACTTCGAATTTGAATTAATTTGATTCATAAGAACATTCTAAATAGATTTAAGAATTTATAGTATGCTATTTCTAAACTAAGGGAGCTAAAATTGATTTTTAGATATACTTAACATTGTTGTCCATATATAACTTCATAATAAAATAAACTATTAGATTTAAATTTTATGATTTTAATTATTTCAAAAAATTTTTATATAAAGTATATCAATCTAAAATTGAAAAATAATGTGGAGGTGAAACATTGAAAGATAAATATATTGTGCTACCGTTACTGGTCCTGCTTGCATTTGCCGCAGGTATTTCAGGTGCATCAGCAGCAGCTATACCCGCCAATGCTGTTAACCTGACAATGCACCAGAACGCATCGGACCCCACGCAGATAATCGTTGACGTTAACTACAGTGATGACCTTCAGGACGTTGATCCTACAGTAGCAGTTGATGCAAAGCTTGAACTCCTTGAGGGTAACATCACAGGATCAACCATAAATTGGTACTACACGGGTGACCTCAGCGGACCCTCAGCAAGTTACACAGTACCGGAAGATGTTCAGACCGTCTGGCTCAGCTCCTTCACAGGTGCACCTGTACCCCAGGGGGCAGCAAAGCTCTACATGGAGGATGGAAGGAGTTACAGATGGCTCTTCGTCGTTGAGAATGCAACCGGTAAGGTCTTCAAGGTAAGGGCAAGTTCAGTGGCATTCCAGCTTAATTCAACCGGCGGAATTGAGAATGAAACTACACTGGCCAGCACCAACCTCACAGTGGACCTGCAACCACACTTCGAACTCTCAAACCTCACAGTTAACCCCATAAATGGCAGCGCACCCCTCAACGTGACAGTAAAGGTTAACGTCACAAACACTGGTGTTGCAGGGGACTACACAGCTGAGCTTAAGATCAACGGTGAGGTGAAGGAAAGCAGGGAAGTGACCCTTGGCACAGGAGAAACCGAAGAAGTGGAATTCACATGCGAGCTGCCAGCAGGACTCTACACCATTACCGTGGGCGACCTCACACCAGTGACAGTCACATCAACACCAGCAGCACCATCTGCAAGCCCTGCATCAGGAATATACCGCAACAATGTCACTGTGACACTCACAGGCCCTGCAAACTCAACAATATACTACACAACCGATGGCTCAACACCAACGGTCAACAGCACAAGGTACACAGTGCCACTGTTTCTAAACAAATCAACAACACTTCGATTCATGGCAGTTGTTAACGGCGCATCATCAGCGATATCCTCAGCAAGCTACACAATCATGAAGCCGGTGACCCTCACCTACTATGTCAAGGAGAAGGTGAAGAAGTGGTACAAGAAGTGGTACAGGTACCGCGGTAAATGGAGATACAAGTGGAGATACTACTGGACCTACAGGTACGTTAAGAGGACATCCAGCTACTGGCAGGTAGCATAAACCCATTCCACTTTTATTTTTTTAATATACCAGTATCCACCACTTTTTGAATATTCACCAGCTGCATGAAATTCCTTTCCTCAACAGAAAGCGTATTAATCAGCTCCCATAAACTACTACCATGGATGAACATGGAAGATGCATGCTCTGCGAGTGGAGGTGCGGTGCAAATCGAAGGGATGGTGAAAGGGGCGTGTGCGGCGCATCAGAGACTGAAATAGCCTATACATCCGTCTCAGAAACCCTCAGAAGTTATTCAGTGACACTACTCTGCTGCCCATTCAGGTGCGCCTACTGTAACGCCTACCGTATATCCCAGTACCCCCAGTCTGGCTGGATCTACAGGGGACACATTGAACCAGAGGAACTTGCACTTGAGGCCATCAGCGTGATTGAATCACATGGGCACATTTCCAATCTCAGCTTCACAGGGGGAGAACCATCCATACACACTCCCTACATTGAGGAAATGGTAAGGCGAGTAAAGGAAGAAATTGATGTTAGTGTTATCCTCGCAACAAATGGATTCTCAACCCTGGAGCATTAAGGAGGCTCATAAGATTAGCATCCCTCTTCAGCTTTGAGATAAAGGCCCTTTCAGATGAACTTCACAGGAACCTCACCGGAGCACCAGCGGGACCGGTACTCCGAAACGCAGCCCACCTTGCAGAAACTTCCAAAAAAAGGATAAGGGTTTTCAGGACGTTGGTGATCCCTGGAATCAATGACCACGAGATCCCTGAAATAGCAGCCTTCATAGCCTCCATTGACCGGAGATACCCTACAGTCTCATAGGATTCAGACCGAACTTCATGCTCTACTACCACAGGGGCCCGGACAGAGAGCTGATGGAGAGACTCGTTGAGGACTGCAGGGCAGAGGGACTTGAGAGTTGACTATTCAGGACACTACCCCACCTATGAGCTGAAACTTGAGGACAGATTTTGAGGACAGATTGATGGATGCCGGTTGCAGAACCCCAAGAGACTGTGGCAGCTGCAGCGGCGTTTGCAGGGCGGTAATAAGGGAACCCTTGAGGGTTAACTCTTCAGGAACTCCTCAACAAGGTTTCGGGTTTCGTTAAGGGCCTCCAGGGGTATCCCCCTGGGTATTTCACCTGGTTCCCCTTCAACATCCCTCAGAACGCCATCAACACCGAGGAACATCCCCTCGCTTGTCACGCCCATGAAGTTCTGCGGGGGTAGGAGGGCCACAGCGACACGGTCCTTCTCACGGACATCAGGGTCATTGGTGACGACCTTTATGGACCTACCACCAGCATTCACGTTGCACACCTGCAGCTTATCTGCTGATGGGTGTCCACCGACGCTCATGACCTCACCGGCAATTATGTCAACTGCGATGACAGGGTCAGATATTTTTCCGAGCATGAGCCTCCTGTCAAGGTTTCCAAGGGTGTTCAGGGAGAAGCGCACCCTTGCAATGTTCTCCTCAACTTTCTCCCTCTCCTCACGTGGGGCCTCCTCAAGGAACCTCCGGCTCCAGTCCTCACCGCCCAGGGCCTCAACTATCTCCTCAACCTTCTCCCTGATCCCGGTGACCTCGGGACTTGAGGCGAGGTCCTCCGGTTCCATGTAGGAATAGGTGAGGCCCTGAAGTATCCTCTCGATTTCACTGGCAGCCTGAAGGGCGGCCTTCTTCTTCCACTGTCCCCTGAATCCCCCGGATTCAAGGGTTCTCCTGAAGAGGTCAACTGCCTTAACTGCAACCATGAGCCTGTAATCCTTACTGGTATCCCACATTCCAATCACTATCCACAATCATGAAGAAACGGCCTCTTTTCTGCCGCTGCACTGATCTATTATTTCCCTATAAGTATTTAAGCTATAAACAATAATATTAAGCAACAGTAGGGTTATGCAGTGGAGCCCCTGTTAACTGTCTGGTGGTGGAAAAATGGTTGAATTATCCAGTTTATATGGACTTGAAATATACACATCAAGGGGTAAGTACGTTGGAAGGGTCCAGGATGTTGTCCTCAACATCAAGAAGGGACGCGTCTCAACCCTCAAGGTGAGGCCAATGAGGCATGACAAGAAGAACGTGGGCATAAAGGATGTCCTCAAGACAAGCATAAGGATAGTGCCTGAATCCGATGAGATAAGGCCCATACAGGAGGAGGGCATCATAGACATAAACTATGACAGGGTACAGGCAGTTGGGGATATACTGATAATATCACCCGAGGTCTCAGTGGAGAAGAAAGTGAATCCCCTTGAATCCTGATCTTATTTTCGCGTGATACTGATGATGGTGGGTATAGTTGGCTGCGGCGCAATAGCCAACCTCATCACGGGTTTCGTGAGGGATGGCAGGGTACCGGTTAAACTCGGCTTCTTCTATGACAGGGACCTTGAGCGGGCAGAGAACCTTGCCTCAATGGTTGATGGGAGGGCAGTGCTCGATGTTGCCGACATGCTCTCTGATGTGGACCTCGTGGTTGAGGCCGCTTCGCCGGAGGCAGTGAGGGACCTTGTCCCGGAGATACTTGAGGCAGGGAAGGATGTTGTTGTCATGAGCGTAGGGGCCCTCATGGACCCTGAACTCAGAAAGATGCTGGTTGAACTGGCATCCATGAATGATGCAACGATCCATGTCCCATCAGGAGCCATAGTGGGCCTTGACGGTCTCAAGGCCGCATCCATGGGGAACATTGAATCTGTTAAACTCGTCACAAGGAAACCTCCAAGGTCACTGGGAATAAGCATGGATGAGAAGAAGGTCCTCTACAGGGGCAGGGCATCCGAGGCCGTTAAGAAGTTCCCGCTTAACATTAATGTTGCCGCGGCCCTCAGCCTTGCATGCAACCGTGACATTGATGTTGAGATAATAGCCGACCCTGCAGTTGACCGCAACGTCCATGAGGTGACGGTCAGGGGGGATTTCGGTGAGTTCAAGACAATAACAGAGAATGTCCGCTGCTCTGTTAACCCCAAAACCAGTGTTATGGCGGCATACTCAGCAATAAAACTCCTCAAGTCACTCAGCGAAAACATGCACATTGGAACATGATGGCTGGTCATCCTATGCGTGAACATGAGGTCTACTCCAGGCTCAGGGCACCACCATCATCAAGGATCATCCTGAGACTTGATGGCAGGGGATTCCACAGGCTCACAGAGTCCCTTGACTTTGAGAGGCCCTACGATGAGGCCTTCAGGGACCTCATGGTCGGAACATGCCAGGACATCATGGATGAATTCAGCCCCACCCTCATATACACCTTCTCTGATGAGATAAACGTGCTCCTTGACTCTGTACCATTCGCAGGGAGGGTTGAGAAGCTTGACTCGGTATTCGCGGGTTTTGCATCATCATCATTCACCATGAGTGCACTGGAGGCAGGTTTTTCACCTGTTAAGCCGGTTTCCTTTGACTGCCGGGTGATACCCATCTCTTCAGACCTTGTCCCGGAATACTTCAGGTCAAGGCAGGATGAGTCCTGGAGGAACTGCCTAAACAGCTACGCCTACTGGACCCTCCGTCGGGAGGTTGGGGCCAGAAGTGCCGCCCGGAAGCTCCATGGATTGAAGCATGATTCCCTCCATGAACTGCTCTTCGAGAGGGGAGTGAACATCTCCAGGGTCCCAGCATGGCAGAGGAGGGGTGTGGGGATCTACCGCGTACCCCACACGGTTACGGGATACAACCCCCTGAGGGATGAGGAGGTATCTGCTGTGAGGATGAGGGTGAAGGTTGACCTTGAACTCCCCCTCTTCACAGAAGAATTCTTTGAGGGCCTCATGAAATAGCAGGTAAGAAGAGTATCTGAGTGTATCCTGTGTGGGGGCTAGCTGGCATGATGGGGAGTAAGAATCTTATCTGAGTGTATCATATGGGTTTAATTGAGAAGATATTTGCTTTAGCCGGGTTTAAACCGATCAGACGTGTCGTCGTTGATTCTGAGGTCATGGATGAGGCCCTGGAGATAGCCAGAAGATCCCATCCCCATGAATTCGCAGCCCTCCTTGAGGGAAGGCAGGAGGGTGAGGTGCTCCACGTGACCGGCCTGATATTTCTCCCATCAGAGACATCAGATGAGGGGGCTGTCATGGATGTGCTCATGCTCCCACCCTTCACCGGTGCTGTTGGGTCTGTCCACTCCCACCCGGGACCTGTGAACCTCCCATCAGCTGCAGATCTGCACTTCTTTTCAAAGAATGGGCTGTTCCACATTATAATAGCCCACCCCTACACCATGGATACCGTGGCGGCATACACAAGGAACGGTGATCCTGTAGATTTTGAGGTTGTTCCCTGATTGACAGGATGTCTGCAACTAAACAGGGGATTGGATGGTGGCAGGAGCTTCGGAGTCAGACGTGTGTCCGTCTCTCAAGGAAACCATGAAATGAGATTCAGGGGGATAAAGGTTTTATAAGAAAAAACATGAACTGGATCTTCTGTGGGGATAAAGGTATAAGAAAAAGGTAATGGCTGGATCTCAGGATATGAGTTTAGATCTCTATTGCAACCGCATCATCCACGTTGTCCAGCTTCTTAACCTCTTCGATGACCTCTGCAGGGACACTCTGATCTACCTTGAGGACCATCACAGCCTCACCGCCGATCTCCTTCCTGCCGACCTGCATGGTTGCAATGTTTATACCGTGCTGGCCGAGCTTTGTTCCTATGGCACCGATGGTACCCGGCAGGTCCCTGTAGCGTGCTATTATCATGGTACCCTCCGGTTTCACATCGACCCTGTAACCGTTGATCCCGATTATTGTGGGTTCCTTGATGTGTGTCGCCTCAACACTGAACTCGCCCTTATCTGAGGCTGCAGTGGCGATTATGATTGACCTGTAACCATCTGACTCAGACCTGCGGGCCTCTGTAACCATGATGCCCCTCTTCTTTGCAATGGTGGGGGCGTTTATGAGGTTAACGGGTTCTGTGAGTATGGGGTTGAGTATGGCCTGGAGCATGGTCCTTGTGAGGATGTCGAACTGCATCTCCGCCAGTTCACCGCAGTATGTGACATCCAGTTTCTCTATGTTACCCGGGAGTGCCTGTGCAATGATGGCCCCAATCTTCTCTGCCAGTTCAATGTAAGGCTTGAGGGACTTGTAGGTCTCTGAGTCCATCACAGGCATGTTTAGAACGTTCCTCGGTGCACCGCCCTGAAAAACAGTTTTTATCTCATTTGCAACTATGATGGCGGCGTCCCTCTGGGCCTCGGCGGTTGAGGCTCCTATGTGGGGTGTCAGGACAACATTTTCAAGTTCAAGGAGTGGGCTGCCCTCAGGTGGTTCCTCCTCAAATACGTCAAGGGCTGCGCCGGCTATCTCACCATCCTTAAGGGCCCTGTAGAGGGCGTCCTCATCGATTATACCTCCACGGGCACAGTTCACTATGAAGGCGGTTTCCTTCATCAATTTGAATTCATCATCTGATATGAGGTGCCTTGTCTCAGGGGTGAGGGGGACGTGTATGGTCACTATGTCGGATTCCCTCAGGAGGGTTTCAAGGTCTGTGACGGTCACACCCATCTCCTCGGCGGCCTCCCTGCTTATGTAGGGGTCATAGACCAGTATGTCCATGCCGAAGGCCTTTGTCCTCACAACGACCTGTGAGCCTATACGGCCCATACCGATTATACCCAGGGTCTTACCGTTGAGCTCGATACCCATGAACCGGTTCTTCTCCCATTTACCCTCCTTCACGGATCTGTCCGCAATCGAAATCTTCCTTGCGAGTGCCAGCATGAGACCGATTGAGTGCTCTGCAACCGTTATGGATGTGGACTCGGGGGCGTTTATCACCATTATACCGCGTTCGGTGGCGGCCTTAACATCAACGTTGTCAACACCCACACCGGCCCTCGCTATTATCTTGAGGCGAGGAGCCGCCTCTATGACTTCACGTGTAACCTTCGTCCTGCTCCTTACAACGATGGCATCAAAGTCCTTTATGGCATCAAGGAGCTCATCAGGGGTTATGGTGGTGTTGACCACAACCTCCGCCACCTCTTCAAGTTCAGATATTCCCTTTTCATTGATGGAATCAGCAATAAGCACTTTCATCCTGGACATATATTTCACCACACTTATCACAATGAAGATTTTATAGAATGATAAAAGAATCTATAGAGGTAGGGTATATTATAATTATGGGTGGGATCAGCAGGCACCTCTGCCAGTGTGCATCACATGGGGGTGCCCGCTGCAATATCCCATCAGAGGAGGATGAATTATCATGTTCAGCGGATCGGTCACCGTCGATGGCATGGAACTGCCGGAAACATTCCTTGGAAGTGCACCCTTCACAGCCCCAACCTACTTCGGGCACAGGTCAAGGCTCTATGAGATGGACCTCAAAAACAGGCCAGAGGCCATTGCGGAGGTGATTATCGAATCATATGGGATGGGTGTGAGGGGTTTCCAGATCATACCCGAGGGGCAGGTCCTTGAGGCCCTTGAGATGGCGAGGAACGCCGGCTGTGAGTTCACCCTCATGGGTACACTGCGGCATGAACACCTTGAGGAGGACCTCCAGACCCTCTCAGACCTTGGGTCCGCTGCAGTGCTTCTTGATGAACACTACACAGATCTTCTTGAAGCCTCTGAGGTTGCTGAGATTCTGGATGGTGTTGAGGGGATGCTAAGGGGCCTTGCAACGACCATGCCACGGGAGACAACGGTGAGGCTGATTGATGAGGGTGTTGATAACTTCGAACTCTACATGATCCCCGTCAACAGACTTGGCTACATGACAGATTTTCCTGTCTTCCTTGATGATGAGCGGAAGGAACTCGGAGGGCTCCTCAATGAACTCGGGAAAACAGTGGTCGCTGAGAAGGTCCTTGCAGCGGGTATAATCCCACCAGCGGAGGCCTTTGAATTCATAGGGGGTCTTGACTATGTGGATATGGTCGCAGTGGGTGTTGCATCTGTATCCGAGGCAAGGGAGACCTTTAACGAACTCTTCGGGAGGTAATGGATTCTCTGGAGTTAGAGCTGCACTGGAGGTGATGAAGCAGGTGTGTGTCTGCAGTAAGAGGTCAGGTTTCGGGAGCTGAGTTAATCCGTCCACAGCTTTCAGGTCGCTGTTATCACAGAATTTTTATCCATATGATCTCGGGAGGTGTAAATCTTGGATAATACAACAAAGGTACTTATCGTGGCATGTTTTGTTCTCATAGGATCTCTGGGATTCCTCTCCGGTGTTTTCCTCAAAAGGTCCACTGTGGACCACTATGATGTCACCATTGAGGGTGACGAGGGGGTGACCGGAAGCCCTCAGGGCCCATCATGGCACAGGGTTATGAGCTTCACCGGGTCTGGATCTGATTACAGGTGCGTTGATATCAGGGGAAACAAGTTCAAGGTGGTGATTTCGGCTGCACCAATAATCAATTATGATGTGAACACTGTGACAGTGGATGTCCTCAGGGACGGCCAGATCCTGGCATCGGGCACCGCTGATTGGGGTCCAAAAGAGTCACCGAAAAGGAAGAAGAGAATGATCGAGGTTTCAGGGGGCCCGGGATACTACTGCATATCTGTATACGCCTATGAGATTGAGGACTGGGAGGTTACTGTCTGGGACTATTACTGACCCTTCCAATCCATTTTTTGGTTGCCTGTTGCGAGATATTGAAAAAGGCGGTATTCTATTGAAAGCTCATGATATTTGATTAAACAGGTCTTCCACAGCATGCCCGGCAGAGGGATGTCACCCACATGCAGAGCTCGACTCAGTTCATAGACTAACTGCAGGTTTTTCTCTCGGCTATGACCTTGAGGAACTCCTTGCTGCTCTCCATTTCACCGATTTCCCAGCTCTTGATGACGGGGATTCCCTCAATGTTTTCACTTATCCTGGGATTATCGATTATGAACACTGACTCAGAGCCACTTACAAGGGAAAGATCCTTGAGGGGGACAGCCATCCTCCGCAGGGTCCTTGAATCCCTCTGCTTCTCAAGGTTGGTTATCACAGTATTATCAAACCTGATCTCCTTTGCCACAGCATCAAAGGGGGTTTTGTGGGTTTCTATCATGCCAAAGCCAATATCAGCAAGTCTACCTGATGGTTTTATCTCAATTTCATCCCTCTCGGGTACACCGAATATGTCGATGGAGAGGGTTATCCTGATGTTAAGTATCTCCTCCAGGATCATGGCTGTCTCGGGTGATGCCCTTGCAAGTCCATTCTCATACTTGTAGATGGTCTTCCTGGAGACATGGGCGAGGTCAGCCAGGTCCTTGAGTGAGAGGTTGTACTCCTCACGGACCTCCCTGAGGGTTTTACCGTCTATATGAACATAGTAGCCTCCCCGGTCAGCGATTATCTCAGGGTACTCACCATCAACCACCATGTTCCTGAAGGTCTCGGGGGCCACTGCAGGGATACCGTGCCTTTCATAGACAACATCCTCCTCAAGGGGTTCTGTCTTTGACCTCACCCCTATGATAATTGGTGAGGCAAGGAAGGTATGTGCAAGGGTTCTTATCTCATGGGCCTGCAAACTATTTATACCATCAATGTTTACAAGGACCTTAAGCAATAGAAGTAATAGTTTCCTTCTTGCCATGAGGTCGAAGCAGCTCCGCTCATATATGTGTGATGTCTCAAACCCGTTGCTGGCAAGAAGTTCATGTATCTCACGTAATACATGCTCCCTTTTAACTGATCCATCCAATCATATCACCAGGTGAATGTAATGTACAGGCTTCATGTTGGTATAGATGATACAGATTCCCCTGAAGGGATGTGCACAACCTATATATCATGTGTCATAATCCAGGAACTTAAAAGTTGCGGTTTCTCCCTTGAGGGACATCCCCGGCTGATAAGGCTCAACCCCTTCGCACCCCACAAGACCCGTGGCAACGGTGCAGTCACCTTCACTGTGCTTGCAGAATCCCCTGAGGATATTAACACCATAAAGGGCATCGTCCTTCAAGTGGTGGCGGAACTTGCCGAGCTTGATAGGGAGAGGACCAACCCGGGTGTTGTATTCCACACAGGCGAGATCACAGATGAGATGAGGGAATTTGCCCTGTCAGCCATAAGGCTGATACTCAGGATAGAGGACGCCCGGAGGCTCGCAGAGAAGGTCGGTGCAGAGGTGCACGGCTTCAAGAAGGGGAGGGGTATCATAGGGGCCCTTGCAGCCATTGGGTGCCCCCTGGATGACTCCACCTATGAGCTTCTGACCTACAGGGTCCCTGAGAACTATGGTAAACCCAGACGTATCGACCCTGAGTCGGTTGCAAGGATGGATGAGGCAACAGGGACTGAAACCTTTGATAACATCGATGGAGACTACATTGCAATAGAACCCCACACACCCTGCCCCATACTCTATGGTATAAGGGGAGAGTCCCCCGAGGTCCTACTGAGGGCTATGGAGATGGTCTGTGTTGACGAGGAGATTGAAAGGCACTGCATCTTTGAGACCAACCAGCACACCGACCAGCACATACAGGATGCAGTGAGGATCGCGGACATGGAGACCTTCGGATGCTACAGGGTGAGGGGGGAGGTGGTCGACGGTCCGAGGGTGATCGAGGGAGGTCATGTGTTCTTCACCCTTGGTGATGAATCCGGCCAGATTGAATGTGGAGCCTACGAGCCCACAAAGGACTTCAGGAAGATCATCCTTGAACTCATACCCGGAGATGTAGTCACGGTCTACGGGGGCATTGGAGCACAGGGGACCCTTAACATCGAGAAGATCCATATAGAAAGCCTTGCAGATCTTTACGTTGAGGAAAACCCCATCTGCACCTGCGGTAAACGCATGAAATCTGCCGGGAGGAACAAGGGATTCAAGTGCCCCTCATGTGGAAGGAGGCTCAGAAGCTCAGAGAAGGTCAGGAGAGCCATTGAGAGGCCACTTACTGGGGGATACTATGAGGTGCCAACCTGTGCAAGAAGGCACCTCTCAAAGCAGCTGGTGAGGATGGGGATCAGCTCCCCGCCCTTCGAAGCCACTGAGAGCAGCAGCACCCGGCAATCAGCCCACTTTAATAAAAAATGGGAAGATTTATAACAATCACTGTTATATTTAAAGGCAAGATAGTAGGATCAATGATGACCAGAAAACTTGCAGAGTTTGTATCATCACTCTCATACAGTGACATTCCCGGCGATGCCATTGAAATGGCCAGGATATGCTTCCTAGACTTCCTTGGAGTTGCAATGAGGGGCTCCTCTGAGAGGAGTGGTCTGATGGCACTGAGGGCCATGGGTAAAGGCTCAGGCGGGGCCACCATCATAGGTCATGGGAGGGGTGACGCTGAAAGGGCGGCCCTCCTCAACGGCATATTCGCCCATAACCTTGACCTTGATGATGGACACCGTGGGGCCCAGATGCACCCGGGATCATGTGTGATCCCTGCGGCCCTTGCAGCTGCAGAGACCAGCGGGGCGACCTTCAGGGACCTCATAACAGCCATGGTGGCAGGATACGAGGTCGCCATCTTCATGGGCATCCTCGCAAATCCAGGGCACAGGGAACTTGGATTCCATACAACGGGGACCTGCGGAACATTCGGAGCCGCAGCAGCGGCCTCAAGTATCATATGCTCTGATGTGGATGCCGTCGTCAATGCCCTGGGGATCGCAGCCACCCAGGCAGCAGGACTCCTGGAATCGGACCATGCAGGGACCATGGCAAAGCACCTTCACCCTGGAAGGGCAGCCCAGTCCGGACTGATATCTGCCAGGCTAGCCTCCCATGGCTTCACAGGCGCAGAGTCGGTTATCGAGGGAGATGAGGGATTCCTGCGTGCAATGTGCCGTCCGGAGGGTCAAAACATAAATGAAACGCCAGAAATAGGGGCTTTCCACATAAGGGACGTTTACCTCAAGAGGTACCCTGTCTGCAGGCACCTGCACTCCACCCTGGATGCTGCAGCTGAGATAATCATGGAGAACGATTTCAGTGCATCGGAGATAGAGGAGGTAACTGTCTCAACCTACAGGATCGCAGCGGAGCATGACAGCTACTCCCCGGCTACTGTGGAGGCGGTGCGGCAGAGCCTCCCGGTGTCGTTGGCAATAATGCTTGAGTCGGGAGAGCTGAGGGTTGAAGACCTTGAAGGTGAAGTATGCAGGGAGATGGCCTCCAGGATAAGGATTGAGGTTGACCCTGCTCTGGAGGAACTCCGGAACATGAGGCCCTCAAGGGTGACTGTAAGGCTCAGAAACGGTGATGTCCTCACAGCTTACAGGGAGCTCCCCAGGGGTGAACCAGAGGAACCCTACACCTGGGATGATATTGTTGAGAAGTTCAGGGAACTGAACCCTGGATATGATACAGAAAGGCTTGAGGTTACAGGAGAGGCTGATCAGGAACCTGTTACTGAGGTGATGCTTGAGTTGTTGGGTGGGTGATCAGGCTCTGGGCCTGGGATCCTTAAGTGATGCTAGAACATGGTCTGTGATCCTGGAACTGTCAGGCAAATGATCCGGATGACATGGAAATCCCACACGGGCAAAGTTAAACTGGAGGTGAAAAATTGGAAGAAACCCGCAGATACCTTGATAGGATTGGAATAGGGGCCCCCAGGGGCGAATCAGAGAAGAGGTTCAGTGATGGAGGCCAGTACAGATTCGAGGTCCCGGGCATACAGAGGCCCGGCACCATGGCAGCCCTCATAGATGCAATGGAGCAGCAGGATGTAAGGGTCCACAGGGTCACACAGACCCGGGGCATAATGCTCCTCACTGACACCGAGATCGAGGAGATGGCAGGGATGGCCAGGGAGACAGGAATCGAACTCTTCCTGAGCGTAGGGCCAAGGGCGACCTATGATACCAGTGCCTCCGCAAGGACCCCCGAGGGTGCAAGGATAGGCTACAGGCTCAGGGGATACGATAACCTTGTCTACGCAGTGGAGGACGTTAAGAGGGCAGCTGAACTCGGCGTCAGGGGTATAGTGGTCTATGACGAGGGGCTCCTCTGGGTTCTTGGAAGGATGCGGGCCGACGGTGAACTTCCAGCCGACCTCCACCTTAAGGTCTCGGCCCACTGCGGCCACGGAAATCCTGCCTCAGCAAGGCTGCTCCAGGATATCGGTGCGGACTCCCTGAATCCGGTGAGGGACCTCCAGATACCGATGCTGGCATCACTCAGGGAGGCCATTGACATTTCAATTGATGTTCACACAGAGAACCCGAAGTCCTCAGGGGGATTCATAAGGCACTACGAGGTTCCGGATATCATAAGGTACGCAGCACCTGTCTACCTCAAGACTGGGGGCTCCGTGGCAGGGCACCATGGCTGGGAAACCACCGAGGCCCAGGCCCGTGAGAGGATAAGGCAGGTTGTCCTTGTGAGGGACATGATAGAGCGCTACTACCCTGAGGCAGTACTATCTGAGGGCGGTGACCTCTCCATACCGGTGGGGGGAGGATAGCTTGGATCTCGCTGCGAGGGTCAGGGATGCCATCATCCAGGCATCAACCACCTACTCCCCCGACGTCCTCAGGGCCTATGAGAGGGCCCTTGAGGTGGAGGAGGATGAGAGATCTGCATGGGTACTTGAACTTCTAATTGAAAACGCCCGCATAGCAGGGAGAGAGGGAAGACCCCTCTGTGATGATACAGGGATACCCCACCTGATAGTGGAGGTGGGGGAGGACGCCAGTCTACCCGCAGGCTTCTTCAACCACCTGAAGAGGGGTGTTGAGGAGGGCCTCAGGGAACTCCCGGGACGCCCAATGGCTGTAAGGGGTGATGAGGTGGAGAGGATAGAGCAGAGCAGGGGACTGTATAGTGATCCAGCGAAACTCCCACCAGCACCCTTCCTGGTGGATTCAGCACCCGGTGACGGGGTTAAGATCCATGTACTCATGCTGGGAGGAGGCCCCGAGATAAGGGCGAGGACAAGGAGGATATTCCACAGACACAGTTATAGAAAAGTATTTGAGGAAGTTATAACATGGATGAAAACAGAGGTCCCGATGCTGGGATGCACACCATGCATACCGGTTATAGGTGTCGGGAGAACTCATTTTGAGGCCACTGGCCTTATGCTCAGGGCCATGGCAACACGAAGTCTTGACGAACAGTCCGGGATTGAGGAGCATATCACACAATCCCTTAACAGTACCGGGACAGGACCCCTTGGTCTTGGGGGATCCACTACAGCCATGGGGGCCATGGTTAATGTGGGGCCCCAGAGGGCCAGCGGTGTGAGGATAGTCTCAATGAGGCTGGCATGCTGTGTGGAGCCCAGGAGGGCAACAATAGATCTCTGAGGTGAATGAATGGCTATAGGAAAGGAATCACTTGAGAATGTATTCAGGGTGGGTTCCCCAAGGTGGAGGACCTCCATTACGCGTGTTGAGCCTAACCGTATTGTTACGAGGGGTTATTCTCAGGAGGATCTGATTGGTGGTGTTTCCTTTTCTGAGATGGTTTATCTTTTGATAAGGGGTGAGCTGCCCCCTCAGAATGTTGCCCGTATGCTTGAGGCTGTCCTGGTGTCCTTCTGTGATCATGGTGTCACCCCTCCGAGTACTCAGGCTGCCCGTATGATTGCTTCGGCTGGTTCCCCGGTTCATGCCTGTATTGCGGGGGGTCTTCTGGCCTTTGGTAAGAATCATGCTGGTGCCATTGAGCGTTCCATGAAGCTTTTCCAGGAGACGGTTTCATCCTGTGATTCTGAGGATGAGATCCCTGATGCTGCGGTGAGGCTGGTTGATGATCACCTCCAGGCCAACAGGAGGGTTCCGGGGTTCGGGCACCGGTACCATAACGCGGACCCCCGGGCTGTCCGGTTACTGGAACTTGCAGAGGATTACGACTGTGTGGGGCCACACACAGCCCTTGCCATGGAGGTCCAGGAGATACTACTGAAGCGCAAGGGCGTCCGCATGAACGTTGATGGGGCCAACGCCGGCATACTCTCAGATATGGGCTTCGACTGGAGGACAGGCGCAGGACTCTTCATGATAGGACGCCTACCCGGACTCATATCCCACGTATACGAGGAAAAGGTCAGGGAACCAGCCTTCAGAAAATTCTTCGAAATCGAAGAAATACACTACGACGGCGAAGAGGAGAGAGACCTTTCGGCTGGAGCCGACCTGGAGCCCATGCCCGAGTAGGTTTCATCCCATTAAGCCCATATGGATTGCTAATAGGTACTGGAGATTCATATAAGAACTTCAATTCCGGTTAAATTTCATAGAATGACTCAATTAATAGCAGGAGGGATTTAAAAGGCTTGGTTAACTGAATAGGATTAGGTGACTTTTGAATAAAATAGTAAAAGATAAATATACCACGAAATAGACCTTTGCATTAATAGGGTGATTCATATGACAACGATATCTGAAGCTATCACTACCATAAAGAAGGCTGAGAATGATGCTGACAGGTTGATACAGGAGGCCAGAGAAAAATCATCCCAGTTACTCGAAGACGCCAGGAACAGATCAGCGGAGCTCCTTGAGAAGGCAGAGCGAGAGGCCAGTGAGAAGGGCGATGAGATAATACTGGAGGCAGAGGAAAGGGCCAGGAAGGAAGCCATTGAAATCTCAGGGAAGGCAAAGCGTGAAGTGGAGACAATGAAATCAGCGGCAATGGGGAAGGTCCCGGAGGCTGCCAGTGTTATTGTGAAAAGTATCTTGTAGTGTGAGTGACATGTTTCTACCGGCAAGGATGCGAAAACTCAAGATCATAACCCTGGATCAGTACTCGGATTCGGTGGTTCGTTCCTTGCATGAGGAGGGTGTAACCCAGATAGATGATATCTCAGAGCGCATCCAGCAGGATGCAGAGTGGCGCCAGATACTGAAACCATCAAGGGCGACACCATACACCGGAAGGGTGTCATCTCTCCTCATGAAGACCACCGGTATCCTGGACTTCCTGGGCTCAGTCGCAGCCGAGGAGAAGGGTCTAAGGGATACCATAAGGGAGTTCATCAACCCCCCGATATTCGAGAAGAGGGAGGTTGAGGAAATGGACACAGAATCCCTCATCAAAAGGGCTGAGGAGATCCTGGGAAGGGTCGAGTCAGAGACCAGGGTTATGGAAGAAAAATTGAATGAGCTTGATTCAGAAAAGTCCACTGTCGAATCAAGCCTATCTGTTGCAGAAAAACTGAAGGATTTTGATATTGATTTTTCCGATCTCCATGATTCAGAGTACATAACAGGAATCGCAGGAAGGATAACGGCTGAGAACCTCCCGGAACTCAGAGAGAAACTTGCAGAGATCACAGAAGAACTGATAGTATCTGACAAAGAGGGAGAAAACAGGGATGAACGTGTTCTGATCATTGTAACACTGAAGAAACATGCGGACAGCATAGCATCTGTCCTCCGGAGGATGGAATTCGAAAGATTTGAGATCAGTGAACTCCGTGGCAGACCATCAGAGATCATATCTTCCTCAAAGACCCGCCTTGAGGAGATCAGCAGGGAACGACAGGAGATCATCTCAAAATTAAGGGATATAAACGCTGAATGGGAGGACGAGCTCCTTGTCCTCAAGGAACAGCTTGAAATAGAGAAGGAGAGAAATGAGGTATTCTCCCATTTCGGCGAAACAAGGAAGACGGTGATGCTGGAGGCATGGGTCCCCCTCAAGGAGGCTGATAGGGTCATCGCCGTGGTTGAGGAATCATCTAAGGGCCACTGCGTGACAGACCTGGAGGAACCAGACCCTGAGGAGGTACCGGTGCTCCTGGACAACCCGAGATTTGCAAAGCCCTACGAGACCTTCGTTGAGATGTACTCACCACTAAAGTACAACGAGATCGACCCGACGATCTTCATGGCCTTCGTGTTCCCATTCTTCTTCGGGTTCTGCCTTACAGATGCCGGTTACGGTATAATCGACGCCCTGATAGGTTTAATACTCTACAGGGGTCTGGGTAAGGTCAACAACTTCATGAGGAACTTCGGTATCATCATGATGTCCTGTGGTGTGTGGGCATTCATACTCGGGATGGTCGCCAACGGGTTCATAGGGGACTTCTTCCCACGGTTCCTCAACATAACACTGCCAACGGTTATACCGGCAATAGACGCATTTGTGAACCCCCAGAACATACTGATAATGGCACTCACCGTGGGTGTTCTCCACATAAACTTTGGTCTCATATTAGGCGCAAGGAACAACATAAGGCTCGGGAACATGAGGGATGCCCTCGGATCCCAGATTGTATGGCTGATCCTTGAACTCGGTATAATCCTATACCTGCTTGGGGGCATGATTGTCGGGGCGCCAGTGATAGTCCTGGCCTTCGCCATGCTAATCTACTACAACGGCCTCTTCGGGCTAATGGATATATCCGGGTTCCTTGGTACTCTACTCTCATATGCAAGGCTCCTTGCACTGTGTCTATCAACGGGTGGTATAGCCATGACCGTGAACATCCTCACGGGCCTCAGCTATGAGATGATACCCGTCATCGGAGTGGTACTTGCCCCGATAATATTCGTGTTCGGGCACATAGCCAACAACGCCTTCCAGAGCCTTGGTGCCTTCATAAACTCACTTCGTCTACATTATGTTGAATTCTTCGCCCAGTTCTACATGGGTGGAAAAAACAAATTCAATGCATTTCGTGCTGAAAGAAACTTCACTAAGATAAGGAGGTAAATAGAATGGTTGAAATAGCATTAGGAACTGCTTTAGCAGCAATAGGTGCTGGAGTTGCAGTAGGATTCGCAGGTCTTGGTTCAGGATTAGGTCAGGGTATAGCAGCCGCAGGAAGTGTTGGTGCAGTTGCAGAGGATCCTGACATGTTCGCGAGGGGTATTATATTCGCAGCCCTTTCAGAGACACAGGCTATCTATGGTTTCCTGATCGCCATACTTCTCCTGGTGTTCTCAGGACTCCTTGGAGGAGGAAAGGGACTGGATGTTACAGCCGGACTTGTTGCCGTGGGTGCAGGTGCAGCCATAGGATTCGCAGGTCTTGGTTCAGGTATGGGTCAGGGTATAACATCAGCATCATCAGTGGGTGCAGTTGCAGAGGATCCTGACATGTTCGCGAGGGGTGTTATATTCGCAGCCCTTTCAGAGACACAGGCTATCTATGGTTTCCTGATCGCCATACTTCTCCTGGTCTTCGGCGGAATACTAGGAGGCTAATTAGATGAGTTCCGGAGCCGAAAAAATTGTCTCCAGTATAATGTCAGAGGCTCAGGCAAAGGCTAACGCCATAATTCAGGAAGCTGAAGAGGAAGCTGCAGGTATACTGAAGGAGGGCGAAAAAAGGGCCCAGATTGTCAGTGAACGCATACTCGAATCAGCCAGGAAGCAGGCTGATATGAGGTACCAGCAGATAATCTCAGAGGCCAAGATGAATGCAAGGCGTGCAGAACTGGAGGCAAGGGAAGAGGTAATACAGGAGGCCTTCAAAAGGGCTGAAGAGGAACTTGAAAACCTGGCATCCACCTCCAATGAGGAATACCTCACTGCCCTCAGGGGCATGATAAAGGAGGCAGCGGTTGAGATAGGTGGAGGCGACCTTGTTGTCAGCATGAAGGAGGACGACAGGTCCCATGACCCTGGACTCGACAAAATCGCAGCTGAAGTGGAAGCCGAAACAGGCAAAAAAACAACCCTGGAGGTTGGAGACAGCATCAGAACCATTGGAGGAGCATTGGTAAGGACAAAGGATGGTCTGATAGAGGTTAACAACACAATAGAGGCCAGGATGTCCCGTTTCAGAAAGGCTCTACGTTCAGAGGTGGCCAGGGTTCTTTTCGAATAAAAGGGGAGATAACAGATGGCTGACAGCATCACAACAATTGTAACAGCGCTCGGATTCCCTTCAATAGAACCTTTTATAGGCTTAATCCTCCTGGGAGGGGCAATTATAGGTGCTATTGTTGTAATAGCAACTATAAGGCCTGTATTAGATCTATTCCCCTTCGCATACCCTAACGCCAGAGTCAGGGCACGAATAGGACGCCTACTAAATGAGAAACAGCTATCAGAGATCCTTGAAACCGAGTCCATGGAGGAGTTCAAGAACTACCTCCGGGGACTCCCTGACTACTCCAGATACATTGACAGGTTTCCCATTGAGAAGGCCCTTGAGAGTCAGCTTGCAGAGACCTATGAGATGGTATCCCAGATAGCACCAGCATCCATAAGGGACCCCTTCAGGGCAAACCTGAAGAGATGGGATGTGAGGAACATCAAGAGCCTCATAACAGCAAAGGCCGCCGGTCTCAGTGCCGAGGAGACACTGGACCTCCTTGTCCCTGGAGGTGAGATCTATGAGATTATCGAGGGCCTTGCAGACGCTTCAAGTGTCCAGGAGGTTGTAACAGGCCTTGAGGGTACAGAGTACGCCGATGTACTTGGGGACGCCCTATCTGACTACGAGGAGACAGGCATGCTCCTCCCAATGGAGGCAGCTCTTGATAAGAGGTTCCTTGAGGGACTCATAAGGGCAGTTGGAAGTCCATCAGATGACAACACAAAGATGCTACACACCTACTTCGGGACCATGGTTGACATATCCAACCTTAAAATAATACTCCGTGCAAAGGCAGATGGCCTCAGCTACGATGACATAAGTCCATACATAGTACCCCACGGCTACCAGATCAGGGAATGGAAACTCAAGGACCTCATGGAATCAGAGGATGTCAGTGGAGTTATAAGCGGCCTTGAGGGTACAGATTACGGTCAGATGCTATCAGAGGCCCTCTCAGAGTACACATCAACGGGTTCAGTGGCTGTATTCGAGCGTGTCCTTGAGGACAACCTCAACAGGATGGCAAGGAACTTTGCAGTCAAGAAGCCCTTCGGTGTTGGTCCGATGATAGGGTTCCTCAGCAGGAAGGAAGTTGAGGTGAAGAACCTCAAGGTCATAGCAAGGAGCAAGAGGGAGCCAGGATTTCCTGAAGCAATGGTTAAGGAGATGTTAGTATGACTTCAAATATTGCAGTGGTTGGTGACAGGGACACTGTAACAGGGTTCAGACTCGGAGGCGTCAGGGAAGGCTACGTCGTTGAAACACCTGAAGAGGCAGAGGAAACCATAAGAAAACTTGTAAGTGATGGCTTCTCCATAATAATCGTCACAGAAAAGATTGGTGATGAACTGAGGGAATTTATAGAGGAAACCACAAGTTCAAGCGCATTACCAATGATAATAGAGATACCAGACAAGACAGGCCCCTCAGAACGTGAAACAGATCCACTGAGGGACCTTATTAAAAGAGTTATTGGGGTTGAGATGGTAAAATGACACAGGAAGGAAGGATTATAAAAATAGCGGGTCCTGTTATCATCGCCGAGGGGATGAGAGGATCCCAGATGTATGAAATGGTTAAGGTGGGTGAAGACAAGCTCATAGGAGAAATCATTGAACTTGAGGGTGACACAGCAACAATTCAGGTCTATGAGGAAACCGCAGGTATAAAACCTGGAGAGACCGTTGAAAGAACAGGCGGCCCACTATCCGTGGAACTGGGACCTGGAATACTGGGTTCAATCTTCGACGGTATCCAGAGACCCCTCGAGAACATCAAGGCACTCACCGGAGACTACATAGAGAGGGGAGTGGACGTACCATCACTTCCAAAGGATAAGAAATGGACCTTCAAACCCACAGCCCTGGAGGGCCAGATGGTTAAGGGAGGGGACATAATCGGTGAGGTTGAGGAGACATCCTCAATAACCCACAGGATAATGGTCCCACCAAACATTGAAGGTAAACTCACAATGATAGCCCCCCAGGGCGAATACACCGTGCTTGATGATATAGCAGAGGTTGAAACCGGGAGGGGAACAGAAAAGATTCAGATGCTACAGAAGTGGCCTGTAAGGAAGGGCCGACCCTACAAGAAGAAACTTGACCCTGACGTCCCCCTCATAACAGGTCAGAGGGCACAGGACACCTTCTTCTCAGTAGCCAAGGGGGGTACAGCAGCCATACCAGGACCCTTCGGTTCAGGTAAAACAGTTACACAGCAGCAGCTGGCAAAGTGGGCCGACGCAGACATAATCGTCTATGTTGGATGCGGTGAGAGGGGTAACGAGATGACCGAGGTTCTCAAGGAGTTCCCTGAACTGGAGGACCCCAAGACAGGTAACCCCCTCATGGACAGGACAGTGCTCATAGCAAACACCTCAAACATGCCGGTGGCTGCAAGGGAGGCCTGTGTGTACACAGGTATAACCATAGCCGAGTACTTCAGGGACATGGGATACGACGTCGCCCTCATGGCAGACTCAACCTCAAGGTGGGCCGAGGCAATGAGGGAGATCTCAGGAAGGCTCGAGGAGATGCCAGGTGAAGAGGGATACCCAGCATACCTCGCATCAAGGCTTGCACAGTTCTATGAGCGTGCAGGAAGGGTCACCACCATAGGATCAGAGGATAAGATAGCCTCAGTATCAGTTGTTGGTGCGGTTTCACCACCTGGCGGGGACCTCTCAGAGCCTGTCACACAGAACACCCTCAGGATATGTAAGGTGTTCTGGGCCCTTGACGCATCACTGGCAGACAAGCGTCACTTCCCTGCCATAGACTGGCTTCAGAGCTACTCACTCTACATTGACAGTGTCCAGGACTGGTGGGCCAGCAACGTGGACCCTGAATGGAGGAGTGTGAGGGACGAGGCAATGGCCCTCCTCCAGAAGGAGGCAGAGCTCCAGGAGATCGTTCAGCTCGTCGGACCCGACGCACTTCCAGACAGGGAGAGGATAACCCTTGAGACAACCAGGATGATAAGGGAAGACTTCCTCCAGCAGAACGCCTACCACGAGGTGGACACCTACTGCTCACCATCAAAGCAGTTCGAGATGCTCAGGACCATCATAATGTTCCACAGGAATGCAACAGCAGCCCTCGAGAAGGGGGCACCCGCCGCTGACATAATATCCCTCCCTGTTAAGGAGGACATAGGGCGTATGAAGTACATACCTGAAGAGGAATTCCCTGCAAGGATCAAGGAGATCCAGGAAAGGATCGTCAAGGAATGTAGTGAGGTGTGAAGATGAACGTTAACATCAAAACCCGGGAATACACCACAGTCACAGAGGTCTCAGGTCCTCTAATGATCGTTGAGGGTGTTGAAGGGGTTGCCTACAGTGAGATAGTTGAGATTGAAACACCCACAGGTGAGAAGAGAAGGGGACAGGTGCTGGAAGTCAGGGAGGACCTTGCAGTCGTACAGGTCTTTGAGGGTACCAGTGACCTCAACACAGAGACAACAAAGATAAGGTTCACAGGTGAAACCGCTAAGATCGGCGTATCCCTGGACATGATGGGCCGGATATTCGACGGTACCGGTAAACCAATAGATGGCGGCCCCGAGATCATACCCGAGAAGGAACTCGACATCAACGGTAGCCCAATGAACCCTGCTGCAAGGGAGTTCCCTGCAGAGTTCATACAGACAGGTATATCAACCATCGACGGGATGAACACCCTGGTCAGGGGACAGAAACTGCCCATATTCTCAGGTTCAGGGCTTCCACACAACGAACTGGCAGCCCAGATCGCAAGGCAGGCCAAGGTTCTCGCAGAGGAGAGTGAATTCGCAGTTATCTTCGCAGCCATGGGTATCACCCACGAAGAGGCAAACTACTTCATGAGGGACTTTGAGAGGACAGGGGCCCTTGAGCGTGTTACGGTCTTCATGAACCTGGCAGACGACCCTGCCATTGAGCGTATCATTACACCGAGGATGGCACTCACAACGGCAGAGTACTTCGCCTTCGAACACGACATGCACGTCCTGGTTATACTCACTGACCTCACCAACTACTGTGAGGCCCTCAGGGAGATCTCAGCTGCGAGGGAGGAGGTACCCGGACGAAGGGGTTACCCGGGGTACATGTACACCGACCTTGCAAGCCTCTATGAGAGGGCAGGACGTATAGTCGGCAAGGAGGGCTCAATCACACAGATGCCCATACTTGTCATGCCACAGGACGACATCACACACCCGATACCCGACCTGACAGGTTACATCACCGAGGGCCAGATAGTACTGAGCCGTGACCTCCACCGTAAGGGTATCTACCCGCCGGTGGATGTGCTTCCATCACTATCCAGGCTCATGAGTGGTGGTATCGGAGAGGGAAGGACACGTGAGGACCACAGTGGTGTCTCAGACCAGCTATACAGTGCCTACGCCGAGGGACGTGATCTCAGGGACCTCATGGCTGTTGTGGGTGAGGAGGCCCTCACAGAGAGGGACCGGAAGTTCCTCAAATTCGCCGATGAATTTGAGAAACGGTTCATCACCCAGGCACGTGACGAGGACCGCTCCATAGAGGAGACCCTCAACCTTGGATGGGAACTGCTATCACTCCTCCCAAGATCCGAACTCAAGAGGGTCCGTGAGGAGCACATACCCAAGTACCTCCCGGGTGCCGAGTAACGACCCCATTATCCTTTTTCAGGAGAGTTAGCCAATGGCACAGGAAATGATTGAGGGGATCAACCCCACAAGGATGGAGCTCCTTAAACTCAAGCAGCGTGAGAAACTCGCTGTCAAGGGTTACAGTCTCCTCAAGGAGAAGAGGAACGCCCTTATCATGGAGTTCTTCAACATCCTTGAGCGGGTTAAGGGTTCCCGTGAAAAGGTGGAGGAGCACCTCAAGGAGGCCTTCTCTGACCTCACTGAGGCCCAGATACTGATGGGTGACACTGCAGTTGAGAGGGCTGCAATGTCAGTGAGGGAGTCCGTGGAGGTCGACATAGACTCAAGGAGTATAATGGGTGTCGTTGTACCTGTGGTCGATGCAAGGGCAACACAGAGGACCGTGGTTGAACGTGGATACGGCCTTGTGGACACATCAGTAAAACTCGACGAGGCAGCAAAGAAATTCGAGGAGTCCCTGGCACTCATAATAGAACTCGGTGAGATCGAGAAGACCATAAGGCTCCTTGCCGGTGAGATAGAGTCAACCAAGCGAAGGGTTAACGCCCTTGAACACATCATAATCCCGAGGCTCAAGAACACTGTCAAGTACATTGAGATGAGGCTCGAGGAGATGGAGAGGGAGAACTTCGTGCGGTTGAAGATGATAAAGAAATCCATGGAGATGGAGTGATGGTTAGGATACTCACAAGGCTCGGCCAGGTCCGTGAGGCCGAGGAGAAATACAGGAGGGAACTCGCGGACTTCAAGATGGGTGAGGTCTACGGGAATCTCAGGGCCATCATTGCAGATGAGGACGTTGAGGTGAGGGCCGGCGAGGTGAAGCCGGTTAAGATCAAGGAGGTCAGTATACCTGCGAACCACATAGTATTCATGTGCGCCTACGCCACGAACCCCCTGGGTCACCCGATAGCTGCAGGTGAGGAGACACCCCTGCCCATAAGCATGGACCGCAAGGCAGACCATGCAACCTTCGTAGCTGCTGCAGATGGGAAAATCAGCAGGAACGACCTTCTGGGTGTCCTCATAATCCTACCAGTTGAATTAACCCACTAATTTATTTTTAGATTGCCGCAGTTTCCTCAGATGATGTCCTCTTATTTCTCAGTTGGGGGCGCTTCACCTTGATACTTTCAACGTATTCAAAAGTTTTTAGGATTTCTCTTAGGGTATATTTTATCCAAAGAAGCTTTTTATTTCCTCGTAGAGTTCAATCATCAGGTCATCAATGTATTCAATGAGTTCCTCTGTGTACTCCAGAGGTCCCGGTAGGTTCTCACAAGGGATTCACGGTTCCGCTTCAGCTGCTTCATGGCCCGGGCCTGGGCCGCGGCAGGGTTACCTGCAATGATCCTTCTGAGTCCTGATGAGCCCTCCCTCAGCTCCTCAACATCACTCCTTATCTCAGCCATCCTGTCGAGGTAGTATCTCTCAACGCCCCTGATATCCTTCTTCAGTTCTTTTTTGATTTCAAGAAGCTGGTCCCTTCTATCCTTCAGTTCCACCAGTGAACTCCTTGTGGAGGCTATGGTTGAGGTGTCAAGATCCTGAAAGTCTGCGAGTCCACTGAGAATCCTGTGATACTCCTCAGGATCCATCCGGCATCACCCCTACTGGATATTTATCCTTAACTCTATGAGATTATCCTTCACCCGGGTCTCGGTCCTTATCTCCTCATTCTCCTTTTCCATTTCACGTACACGGTAGAATATGTTGGTGAGGGCCCCTGTCCTGAAGACCCCTGTCCTGTTCTCCGGCTTTGAGGATATGAGGATGACTGAGATCCCGTCTTCTATCTTCACATTGTAGTTGACGCCGTTTATGTATATCCCATCTGAGAGCCTTAAAAGGAGCTTTATATACTTTATGGGGAGTCCGCTGCTGCTTATTATCTCCTTTATCTTATCATTTTCCCTGCACTGCTCGATATCAATATCCAAGGTCCACCCTCCATCAGGTTAAGATATTAATCTTTTATAGAATATAAAACATAGCCTAATAGGATGAGGGGTGACAGATCAGACAGGCTGGTGAAGAAGGAGATCTTCAACCTCAACCGTCATCTTCCCTCAAGGAGGAAGACCCTCGAGGAGCTCCTCAGGGAGGAGAAACCCCATGTCATGGGGGCTGACGGCACCAGGCACAGGTTCAAATGGGCTGAACTTGAGGACCTCCAGGGGATGCTGACTGAGGATGAGGCAAGGAGGCTGAGGCTTCCCATATACATTGAGATAGAATCCGATACCTCCGGTGCAAGGATAGCCGGGGATATTGAGGTGAGGGTGGTCTCGGAGGTCCTTGAGAGGGATGATGAGGGTGATGAGATCTATATCTACAGACCAGAGATGAGGGTGCTGAGGGCGAGGTTTCCAACGGTTACACAGTACATGTTCCTGGTGAGGGAGCTTTAGGGAGGTTGATGTAATGAGCAAGGATCCGCTTAAGGAGTATCTTAAGGACCCTGATAGAAGGGCCAAACTTTTCCTTTTAATGACAGGTGGCATGATTCTGAGCACCGTGCTCATAACGATAGGCACCATAATACTGATACTCCTCCTTCTTGGCATAATCTGATGCCATATTCTGAGAGATATCCATGCACCGACCGGTGAACCGCGAGACACTAGATCCGGCTAATGATCATATAAAAGTAAGGGCTGGAGATAGACATTGAAAATACATGGATACCTGCAAAACAGGTGTAATTAAATTAGCTCTTAGATTTCATGGCAGATGCATTAAGAAATCAGCTCCATCAGGTACCAGTCAGAAGTGAATCCAATTTTTTCCTTAAGATCCGGGGAGATGTTCAGTTTACCTGTTAAAGGTAATGGATTTCCTCCTTAACCCTGGAGCAGATACCTGATGCAAGCCTCTCTGCATCCTCCCTGGACCTGTGGGTGGCAAGCACGGTCACGAGGGGTTCACCCTCCTCAATGATGGCCCCCTTGACCGGAAGGTCATGGGCCCCTGGAGTTTCTATCTCACCAACACGGCACCTTGCAGGGGCATAGATTATCCTCTTAACAGCATACCTCTGGGGCTCCGGTTTTTCTATAAGCTCCCCCATACACGCCCTGATATGGGCATCCACCATGTTGATCCCCAGGGATGCCTCAGCACACTCAAAGGTCCCCTGTATCCGCGGGTTTACCTCTATAACATACAGCTCGGAGTCCCTCATGATTAGGTCGACGCCGTTGGATCCGCGGAGTGATAGGTCAAGTATGAGGTCACTGGCAAGCTCCTCAATCTCTCCTGATGGCCCGGGTGTAATGTTACCGGCGTAGATGAACTGTCCCTCAAATCCAGGGACTTTCCTGTCTATGATCTGTCTGCTCGTAAGGACAGTCATGGCCTCCTCTCCGGTTGAAAGAACAGAGGCACTCACCGGGACGCCCTCAATGTACTCCTGGAGGATGAACTCCCCATCCATTTCATGATGATCTGTGACACCGAACCCTCCAGCCCCGGAGACCGGCTTTGCGATGTACTTCTTCTCCCCCGCAGATACAATCTCCATGGCCTCGGCCGGGTCACTGATGAGGTGTGTCTCGGGTGTGGGGTACGAGTTCCTGATCCTCCTGTAGAGGCGGTACTTATCCTCCACGTGATCAGTCCGGGAGTTGCCAATCACCTTCCCCCAGGGAAGCTGGGGTGCACCTGTCAGGGGTATTATCCCATCAGCCCTATCAATAAAATCTGCGGCTGCTTCGAGGAGCTTTTCCTGGCTGAAGTTCTCATGGAATCTCCCGCAGCTTTCACCGCTCCGCTCATTCAGCATGCACCTTCTTTCGGTGTAGTGTTTGAAGTCTGCTGTGCAGTAGTATCCTGCAGAGTAGACCCTGTACCCCAATCTGAAGGCTGATTCAGCCACAGGCCGGGTGTTGACGCCTATTACCAGTAGTTCCTCCATTTTAAACACAGAATCAGTGGTTTGATAGTCCCGAGCGGAGTCGAACCGCTGTCGCCGGGTCCAAAGCCCAGCAGGATTACCACTACCCCACGGGACTATGACAGTTATTAGGTGGTGATGTTCTTCATAAATAGGTTTCGATAAAAGGGGGGTGTTATGGGGGGATAGTCCCGAGCGGAGTCGAACCGCTATCGATGGATCCAGAGTCCATCAGGATTGCCATTACCCCACGGGACTATGCTTAAAAAGAGCTCATATCGGCAAGATAAACTTACATGGAACCCATATAAATACTTTTCGGTTTTCATGGCGCTGAACTTAAAATGTCTCCAGAAACAGTTTTAAAAAAATAAAACCTAGAAGGGTGAGAACACCCCTATGAACACCAGCCAGGCCAGCAGGGTCTTTGCAACAAGGCTCAGTATGATGTAGACCCTCTCACCGTAGAGGTAGTCCCTCCATTTACCGACACCCCTGTACTGCAGCAGCATGTTGATGGAGAATGTGTTGAACATCACAAAGTAGATGAGCAGTGTGAGGTAGACGAAGTCAGGTGGCTGTGTCTCGGCGGAGCCCAGGGCGGCGATGAAGTAGGCTGCAATGACCACCCACGGGGTGAACCCGGAGATGCACCCAAGGATGTAGGGTGACCAGTCGATCCTCTCGGTGTACTGGTTGATCTTCTCCATGAGGTACCCGAACATGATCATTGATGCATTGAGGACGAAGATCATCACAAGTGACCAGAGATCCCACACCCCCACGAAGGTGGCCAGTATCACTATCATTATTGAACTTGAGAGAGCATACTCGTACCAGCGGTAGGGGTTCATACCCCTCTTAAGGTTCTCAACGTAGCTCTCATTCCTGAGGAAGGCTATTGTGAAGTGGGCCACCGCAGATATCAGAAGGAAGGATGCAAGGATCACACCCAGGTAGCTCACCGTGAAGGCCACCTCAGGGCTGGGAAGGACCTGGAATGACGGCGGATTCAGTGAGAGTACCTTGAACTTCAGGTAGAACGTGTAGATGTCCCTGTCCCAGGTCAGCAGGTAACCCAGTGCAACCATCAGAAGCCCCTGAATGAGGTGCAGGGTCCCGGCTGCCATGTTCAGCTTCCTGAGCCCCTCAAAACTTATAGGGGACTTCTCAATCATTCTAATTCTTTCAACATTATCCATAAAACACCCCCATAACAGTTATTATGTCAGTGAAACTATTTTAATATTTCTATCAGGCAGCCCATCATGAAAACGGATCTATGGATGCTTCCGGAACCCAAAACTCATAGATCAAGCAAAATCAAACCATAAGAACACGGGTCTATGGATGCTTCCAGAATCATCATCTAAAGGATGCTGAATGGGGGTGGCAGCGCTTAAAATGAAGAAATTGTGAGGGTTTTAGCCTAGGAACTTCCTCTGGCTTGCAGCCTCAAGGATGAGCTCCTGGAGGTTAGCTGTCCTGTTGATCCTGAGGGCCCTTATGATCTCCTCAGTGGTTTTCATGTGCCCCTCATCATACTCGGGTTCAAGGTACTCCTCAAAGGCTGATTTAACCTCAGGGCTCAGGAATGGTGATTCAGGGTTGACGTACCTTGCAGCATCATGTAGGTCCCTCCTAAGTCCAGGGCAGGCCTCCTCAATGAATTCAAGGTCACCTGATGATAGTGCGTTGAACCCGAGGAGCTCGGGGGGAACTCCCAGTGAGTACAGGGCTGCTGTGAAGGTTATGGCACGTGGGAGTGAAACGTTGCCCATGCTCCTCGAGTATCCGAAGAGTCCTATGTGGAGCTTCCTCTTCCTCCTCCCTGGCACGTACCTGGCAACCCTGTTTATGATGTCCACGAGGTCCATGACCTGCCTCCTGTACTCCCTGCAGTAGTCTGAGATTATCTCAAGGACCCTTCCACCTTCAATTTCAGCTGCCCTGCCAGGTTTAACAGACCTGAGCTGCTTTATGCCCTTAATGACCTCTGATGGTTCATGGTCGTACTTGAAGGATGACTGTACAGTGAATGTGTGGGCCCCCCTGTATTCACCTGTAACGTCCCTCACATTATCCGGGCGGAGGTTACCCCTGAAGGGGGCTGAACCCATACCTATTATCGGGTAGAGTTTAACTCCGGTCTCTTCCTCAAGGTCCCTGAAGTCTGAGAGGGCTATCCTGTTGAGGAGTGTGGCTGATATCATACCATAGTTCATGGCAGGGTCTGACCTTGCAAGGAAGACCCTCTGCTCCATGATGTCCTTACCATCAAGGTACTCTCCCGTGATCTTACCGGCGTTCAGCATCCCCTCATGGTCCTCGAAGAGGGGGATAACGTTTATCTCGTCGGGCCGGAATTCACCTATCCACTCCTTGACGGTCACACCATCTGCAAGCTGCAGCCTCTCCTTGCCCTTAACGAAGTCCAGGTAGTAGCTGTGGATCCGGTTGAGGCAGCTGCTTGATGAGGTCATGGGGAGTATGACCTCGAAGACCGGGGCCACGTCCATTCCGTAGAAGAGGCTTGCGGTGTCATAGGATCTTGGTATGCTCTCAAGGGTCTCCAGGAGTATCTTTGCCTCGGCCCTCTCGACTGTGGGGTTGGGAACCCTCAGGGTGAGCCTCAGATCCTCGCCGAGGACATGGTCCTGGAAGAAGGCCTGGTACTTTGTGAGGAGCTTCTTAACAACGTAGTTGTCCACTTCCTTGCCCTCACAGTCCCACATCTGTTCGTCACATCCCAGGTGCGAGAAGACGTAGTAGGCCTCCCTTATCTCGTCTTCACCGCCCAGTTCAGGTTCTTCTGCAAAAAATGGAGGATTCACGTTGTCTGGGTGCTGTGTACTCATGCATCTTGGAACCTTCATCTTTAACACTCCGGGATGATATTTCTGTGGACTGAAATATAAGGATGATGAATTTTATAACCTCAGAGGAGGACATTCAGAAGGCTTAACATGAAGGAGTTCGCGGTCCTGATGACCCTCCGGGGGAGTGGCATACCAGAGGATAAACTGAAGGAATATGCTGTTGACCTCACAGGGGAGGTCGATGGGAGAATTTTCCCTGGATGGACAGAGAAGGAGATGGTTAAAAGGGAGGTTATGAGGATCATAAGGCGATTCCTCATGAGGAACCTCCCAGATGATACGCCGGACAGGATAAGGGCCGTCGATGAGGCCCAGGAGGCCCTTATGGATATATTTGAGAGGTATCAGTGATAGAATGGACAGTTTAATTGTGGGAGACCTGGAGGTCAGATGTGAGGTCCTATACAGGAGGGTTAAGAACCCGAGGATTGAGCTTAGATTCGACAGCCTCCGCCTGATACTCCCCGCAGATTTCAGGGGGGACCCCATGGATGTTCTATCATCAAGGGGTGACTGGATCCAGAGGAAGATCCATGAGTTCCATGAGATGCTTGAGAGGGCATCTGACCTCGAACTGGAGTACCGGCGGGATGGTGAGCTGAGGACCCTTGTCAGGGGCTTCCTGGACCATTACTCGGATGTCCTGGGTGTAGATTATGGGAGGGTCCGCTTCAGGAGGATGAAGTCCCGCTGGGGTAGCTGCAGCTCCAGGGGCAACCTCAGCTTCAACACGCTCCTCTCCCACCTCCCGGAGGGGATGGTGGAGTACGTTGTGCTCCATGAAATGGCCCACCTCCTGGAGATGAATCACAGCCCGAGGTTCTGGGCCATCCTTGAATCGGAGATGCCGGACTTCGCTGAAAGGAGGAGGATGCTTGGGTACTACTGGACCCGGCTGCGCATGGAGGGCCTGGTGGATTAGCAGGTCACATGTATTATGGCTGCAACCCTTTTACCGGCACTTCTCTCATCATTGTACCTTTTTATGGCCTCACAGGTTGGGAGTACAGTTGCTTCTGATCTGAACCCGGTTTTAAGGGCTCCATGTATCCCTGAGCCTATGATTATTGAGTCGGGCTTCTCTTCCAGGAGTTCATGGAGTTCCTCCTCTGCCATGAGATGGGATGTTCCATGTTTTCTCCTTGATATCTCCTTCCTCCTTGGTGTCACGGTCCCATCAACGTGCACCACGATGTCTGATCGGTATTCACGTCCCCTGTATGTCACGGATCCGAATCTGCAATCTGAGAACATGTTCCCACTTTTCAGTGTTTATTTCAGTCTCCTGACCCTGAATATGACTGTGCCGCCCTCTGTGTAGGGTTCACCGGGGTCCACGCACTGCATGTAGGCGTGCTCCTCATCGCCGTCCACTGTGAGTCCAAGCTCAACCGGGCACCAGTTCCTCTCGAGGATTGTGGTGTAGTGCAGGAGCGTGGATAGGGCGTGTGTGCAGAGGGCGTCTGTCCTTTCAAGGTCTATCTCTGGGTCGTCAACTATTATCCGGTCCCCCTCCCGGTACACAGGGCACTTACCCCTTATCTCATGCACCTGTATCTCAAGCACATCCATCACCTTTCATTGATATGAATGGCAAAACTTAAATAGGTTTTGAATATATATTCAATTGGTGTCTTTATGGAACTAACAAGGAGCATGGAAAACTACCTCGAGACATTATACAGGTTAAGGAGTCACGGGATCGTTAAAACCTCTGACCTGTCATCAAGAATGAATGTCAGACCAGCCAGCGTAACACAGATGCTCAAGAGGCTCCATGAAATGGGTCTTGTCATCTACCACCCTACATGGGGGCTGAACTCACAGATGAGGGAAGGGAGATTGCAGAGATGATACTCAGGAGGCACATGATACTGGAGTGCTTCTTCCACAACGTCCTCGGAATGGACCTTGAATCATCCTATGAGGAGGCCTCCCGCATGAAGCATGAGCTCTTTGGGGAAACAGAGGCAGCCCTCAGGAGGTACCTAAGGAACCCATCAAGGTGTCCCCATGGCATCCCCATACCCTAAGGTATTTAAGGGATGATGCCACTTTAAGGAACATGAAGACAGGAGCAGACAGATTTCTCGAGGAACTACCTGCAGTTGCAGATGCATTCAAAAACTTCAGGGAAGCAGTTAGATCTGAGGGTAAACTCACAGAGAGGGAGAAACTTCTCATATCAGTGGCCTGTTCGGTTGCAGTCAGGTGTGATGCGTGCACAAGGAGACACGCAGAAGAGGCCCTTGAGGCAGGTATAACAGAGGGGGAACTTGCAGAGGCCGCTGCAGTGGCTGCACTGATAAGGGCGGGTTCTGCGATGAACACGGCATCAGCCATATTCAGGGACTGATTCCCTGATGCACATCAATCCTCAGGATGAACTTCAGCACAAATTTGAGGCCATAAAGGAATACAGCCACAGCAAGGACGACCATCGCAACAAGGAGTGCGAACCTGACAGAGTAGAACACGTAGACGTTCCTGAAGGTGAAGGGGAAGACACTGTAAAGGGATGATACCATAAGGTACCCCAGTGCACTCAGGATAATCTGCATGAAGGTCCGAACCATTGCTTCCTGTATACCATGAAAAGGGCATTGGCAGCCAGACTGGCACCCACCACAGCATTTAATAGTGGTGTAATGTCCCTGAAGGAATCTGCAATGAAGGAGATATCCCAGCTCATCACACTGTTTATGATGTAGAGGAGGACGAGGTTGGCTACAATGCCAGCCACGAACTCAGAATTTTTAAATTTCTTATCCCCCAGGAATTCCACCAGAATTTTACTGGCCATTTTCAGCACCATAGATGAATGTGCCGGTGTAGGTGTAGTCTTTGAGTTCATCCACGTCATCAAGAACTCTGAATTCAGACCTGTAACCGTGGTACTCAAGTGAGATCCTGAGGTGTGCAAGGGCTATCCCCATATCGATGGGGTTCCATCTCCCCACAAGGCGCCTCTTGAGGGGGTTCTGGATTCTGCAGTATGCATGGATCTTCCCATTACCACCGGTCAGGTACCATGGCTGGTTGTTAACAGCGGAGGGGGCAAGTCTCACAGCCTCGAGGATATCATCCATCCCTTTAATCTCTGTTATCTCACTGAGGGGCTTCCTCTTGAACTCTGAATGCTCCCTGTGGACGGGTTCAGCGGCAGCACCAAAGGCCAGCAGTATGACGAAATCAAGGTCCGACTTAACATGGTCCCTCAGTCGGGGGATTCCCTGCCAGCAGCTCCCGAGGCCCATCCCTGAGATTCTGAGGTCCATCTGCTGGAGCATGAAGCCAACATTTGTTTTACCAGGATCACCATCTGAGAAGGCGGCTATGTAGTGTGGGGCCGGCGGCTGCATCCGTGTCTTAACATCCTCCCTCCCGAGGACCCTGAATTCTGTATCAACATCCTCAAGCAGGGGTTCAAGTTTCCCCAGGTGGTCTTCAATCTCCCTGAGTTCATCCTCTGATGCAGGGCCCCTGTACTTTCTCGTGGATTTTCTTCTGAAAATGAATGGATAGAGTTCTTTCATAACAGTATCTCCTATGTTTCATAATATATTTAAAGTGCCCTGAATTTTCTTCAATCCATGAGTGATCCGGACAGTTAAAGCGTCCTTATGTTGAACTTTGCGTATCTGATCCTTCCGTGGAAGTACTTCAGGTCACCCTCAGGGAGGTGCCAGGTTGCAGTGCACTCTGCGGGATAGATGAAACCACCCATATCCTGATAGGATAGCACCTCAACGCTCCATGGGTGCTGTTCCATGCCAAACTCCGCACAGTACCTGTCCTCGGTGTGGAATTTCTGGAATCTGCCGTGGTCATCGAAGGTGAAGAGGCCACCAGCGACAATGCCGTGATCCATTATCTTACCCTCAACCATTTTATCATCCAGCTGGGACCATTCTGTACACCCTGCAAGGAAAAGGGATGGGAGGAAGGGGGCCTCTGAGAGCAGGGTTACAAGGGCCGACTGGTCCATTGGAGCTCCACGCTCCTCTGCAACCTTAAAAAATTTCATGGCCCTGATGATCATCTCTCCACGGCCTCTGGAATAAATATCGAGGCCCTCAAGGGGGATTCCGAAAAAACGCCCATTTATGTAAACGCTCCTGAAGGGTGCTGGGCTATTGATCTGGGTCATGTCTACATTCATCCACCGGGCTCCTCTCCTTATTTTTGAGTCAGCCCACCTGATCAGGAGGTTTTGAGGGTCATGGGGGAGACCGGAGGCTTCGAGGTATCCTGCAAGTAACCCTGGCAGTTCCCTCTCATTCAGACTATGAACTTTTCTGAGTTCTTCTCTAACTTCCATTTCAAATCTTTTTCTTAACATATGATCATCTCTTGCGGTATTCCATATATCGCTGCTTTGAGGCTTCCTCAAGCTTTGAAAATATGTTAAACAGGCTTTTGACCTCTTCATCGTCAAGTGAATTGAAGAGAGATTTCACTGTGTGGGTGTCCCTCTCATCTCTGCCAGCCCAGAATTCATGGAACCTCTCTGTCGGCTCGAGGCGCATTATCCTCCTGTTTTCGGGGTCCTGATTTATTTTTATGAGTCCCTTATCCTCGAGGCGAACTGCGAGCTGCTTGACGTTCTGGTGGGTGGTGCTCATGGCATCGGCCATCTCCTGCATTGAGGGGGGCCTTTCAAACACGTTTCCAAGGATCACCAGGAAGAGCCACTGCTTTGCTGTTATGTCATCTTCGAGGAACTCGCGGCTCACTATATAGCTCCAGCGCTGCTCGATGAGGAAGTGAGCTACAAGTATGTACCTCTCCATGGACTCCCTTGTTTCTCCGTGCGCATCTCTTATTTCCTGCATATCCTTCATCAGCTCTCAACTCCTATTGTCATTCCACGGTAGAAACCCCCTGTGACACCTATGCCGGTGATGGTGAGGACCATAAAGAAAGAGGCCTGCCCCCAGCTGAAGGAGACACCCTTCATGGCCATGAAGGCCACCATTGAGAGTATGGCTGTCCCCAGCAGCGATACCTTAACAAGGAATACCGGTGCAAGGATGTAGCCCCACTTTTCTCGCTTCAACAGGAGGTATGATGTCAGGAGGGCGGCTGGAACCACCACGCCCAGGTCGAGTGCCTGTATGACGAGGGTTGTGTATCCCTCAAGGGCCTCAGGGGGTATGCCGGTTATCATGGAATCTGTGATCATCTTAATCCACATGGCTCCAACCATCAAGCCGGTGAGGGTCAGGTAGACTGCTGTGACCCGTGATTTGCTTTCATCAGCCTTAACCCGGGAAGTCGTTGTGAACAGTTCCCCCATCAGTCCGTACAGTGATAGAGATAGTATGCCCACGTATATGAGGAACAGGCTGTTATAGGATGCCAGGAAGGCCATGGAGGCATAGGTGTAGGTGAAGTAGAACATTCCACCCATCCAGAGCAGCCTGGCTTTAGCTGAGGAACTGCTGAGGTATGCTGAAATGATTATAAGTGGTATGCCTATGGTGAGTGTTACAAGGTCCTGGCCCATCATCTGCGCTGTGGCTGATAACGAGTCATTAAGGTACGTTTTCTGGTTCAGAAGGCCTGATAGTGTTGCAAGAAGCCCCATAAGTGCTATGATGCCTGTTACTGTGTAGATTTTATTTATTTTCATCTTCTCAAAAACTCCGTCTGGTAATATATTACATGTTTAGGTAATATATTACATTTTTCCGTATATAAATCTTTCTGGCGTGCTTTAAGTCAGGATGATCACAATGTTTCATATGGGGTGATTTAATGGAACTTAAAGTTCTGACATGGAACCTGAACCGGGCATCCTACCGCCGGAGGAACCTCTGGAGTTATATGGGGGAACTGGAATTTGATGCTGGATTTTTCCAGGAGGTATACATGATACCCAACGAAGTAAGGAGGAATTACCATACCCTCCGCGGGGAGATGAACGCGTTGCTTCTTCATAAGGATCTCACGCCGGATTCCATGAAAAGGAACTATCTTGAAAGTTCAGAGAACCACTGTATAGAAGATTTTTATGTTTCCTGCATAATAGAAATCGGGGGAAGGTGTCTCCCCCTCTTCAGCATATACAACTGCATCGGACCAAAAGAAAGGGATTTTTCCGGCTTTCTCGAACTCCTCTATGAATACATTGAGGAGAGCAGGGACATGATCATCATTGGTGGTGACTTTAACATCAATAAGAACTTTAGCCCATCTCTGAGGAGGTTAGCCCTGCTTGCAGAGAAGATGGCTGGAAGACTATCTGAACTTGGATTCAGGGATGTTCTCATGGAAGAGGAAGATCCCTTCACATTCAGGACACCTGATGGGAGGAAATACCAGATCGATTACCTGTTTGTCTCGAAAGGAGTGAAGATACTTGATATCTGGCATCCCCCAGCAGGTGAGATCACAGCCACCACGCCCAAATTATCTGATCTCTAGCGCATTAATATATTAAAAATATTTATTATAAAGAAGGGCATTGAATGCCACGTAAATTATTCCCATGGCTGATTAATCAGTTATGGATTCATTGAACTATTAGAGGGGCTTTCAGGTTAACATTCTATTTATAAAAATTTTTTATTTTCTGAATCACATAAGTGAGTAATATATAAGTTCAAAATTAATATTACATTAATTATGCGTTAACCTGCTTTGAATGTATTATTTTTCCAACATAATATTACTCAATCTTTATCCAACCCCAGATTAGTAATAAAAAAATTAATAACAAGTCTTAAATAATTCCTGTTATCATAGCCAGAATGTAAAAACATAAAGGAGGTGAAAAGAATTAGAAAACAGATTGTTACTCTAATGATAGCAGTGGTTTTCTTTTTCATGCTGCAGGGATCAAGCATGGCAGCAGAGATGGAGGGGGGTGAAGGAGGAACCCCATTTAACACCACAGACAGCGAGGGGATATTTGTATTCGAAAATGTGACCGGTGACAGTCATGTTGTCTGGGTCGATGGCCGGACACTCCCCGAAAGGCACCGATTCGATGACATGCTCAGGGTGACAGTATCAGCATCATCAAAGGCCTCTGCAAGAAGTGGAAAAATGGTTCTTGAAGCATCACTCAGGGATTCAAGGATAACTGGAAGGCTCTATGCAGATGTAAACGCTAACAATATCTTCGATGATATGGATGAACCAGTGGCCGGTGTCAGGGTCTTCGATCCAACCGAGATAAAGTTTTTAATAATATCCTGGCCAACAGAGGCAGGCCAGCTCATCCAGCCAGTGAAAAACATAATGCAGAAACACCCCGAAATAACCATAAAGGTGAGAAATACGGACCAGGCAAAGCTGAACCTCACAGAGACAGAACAGCTAATAGAATGGGCTGATATAATCTACATAAGCAATGTCCAGACAGCAAACGGCCCAGGCGGCCCCGTACCCGACCTTCTGATGTCAATGAAGAATCAGGGAAAACTTGCTGGTAAGGTGATAGCGGCCTACCCCAGTCCATACTACTGCTTCCCGGTTACAAGACTCACAAACATAAACAATACAAGGTTCGTTGATGCCAATGGCACAGAACTGACAGACACCCAGCTCCAGGCAATCTTTGATTCGGTTTCAAGGGCGGTACCACCAAAGACACCGCTGATGGTGCTGAGGGAGCTGCAGCAGCAGTACCCTGCAATGGCATCCTACCTTAAATTCCAGGAATACAAAACATCAGACACAGCGTCACCTGAAAACAGGGAGCAGGGCCTCATGTACCTCCTGGCACTGGCATTCCCTGGAAGAGGCTACAACTTCACAGAACCAGTCATAGTTCCGAAGTATGCCCTCTACCGCAACGGCAGACTTTACTACAACTTCACAGACTACGAACAGTTCTTAACACCTGGAAGACCCACTGTGGGCATAACCTCATGGATGGCACTCACATGGGAACGAGGCGACCTCCTCATGCTCGACAGACTCATCAGCGAAATGGATTCAAGGGGCATAAATGTCATAGCAACAATAGCCCAGGGTAACCCTGTTGATGGAACACCAGTCATAAACGCAATGAGGAGCTACTTCTTTGACTCTCAAAACAGGACAAGGATCCAGGGGCTCATAACACTCCAGTCATTTAAGCTTGGGGGCGCAACCGCAGCAATCGCTGAAAGGATGATTATGGACAACAATATACTGGTCTTCAGACCACTTGTGGTCTCTGACAGTGAGGAAACATGGTACATCTCAGATTCAGGAATGGACTTCACAAGCATAACCAGCCAGATGGTGCTACCAGAGTTCCAGGGCCAGATACTCACCATGGTAACAGCATCCACCAGAAAGACCATAGACCCGGTAACAGGCCTCGAGGTTGAATACTACCAGCCAATGGATGAGCGCGTGGAAACCTTTGCAGACAGGGTATCCTCCTGGCTGCGGTTAAGGTTCCTCTCAAATGCAGATAAAAAGGTTGCACTCATCTACTACAACTATCCACCCGGGAAACAGAACCTTGCAGGTGCAAGTTACCTTGACGGTCCATCATCAATACTCGAGATACTCCACCTTCTGAGGGAAAACAGCTACACCGTTACAGGGGCACCTTCAGGTGTTGAGGATCTACTCACAGAGATGATGACGAGGGGACTTAACATTGCAAACTGGGCTCCGGGTGAACTTGAGAGGCTTGCAAATTCAACCATACTCTGGGACGTGGAGAGGTACATGGATTGGTACAGCAGACTACCTGAGCTTGCAAGGAAAGAAATCGAGGAGGGACCTTTCGGCTACATTGAGGCACTCTTCAGGTACTCCACCCGAAACCCGAAACTCCTCGAAACACTCGACAGATGGCAGAGTTCACTGATAACAACAATAGATGATATGCAGATCAGCAACGCCTCAGAGGCAAAGAACCAGGTTAACAGGGCCTACAACGCCCTCAGGAATATTTACAGTGGCCTGAACCAGTGGGATGTTTTCTACAGTGCAAAATCAGCATTCCTAGCCCTCAATGTTCCGGGGCTATGTGGATGGGGAGCACCACCAGGAAACATAATGACGGTTACGAGGAACGGTAAGAGGTACATTGTTATACCAGGCATGTTCTATGGAAACGTCTTTGTGGGTCCTCAACCACAGCGCGGATGGGAAGGTGACGTGGATAAACTCTACCACAGCCAGATAGTGCCACCCCACCACCAGTACCTCGCCTTCTACGCATACCTCCAGACAGAGTTCGGTGCAGATGCAATGATACACCTCGGACGCCACGGCACCTATGAGTGGCTCCCAAGGAAGGAGTCAGCACTATCAGGTGCAGATTACCCTGACATATGCCTTGGAGACGTGCCAAGCATCTACATCTACATCATGGATGGTGTCGGGGAAGTCATACATGCCAAGAGAAGGGGCCTTGCTGTGAGCATAAGCCATCTCACACCACCACTTGAGGCAACAGCCATCTACGGGGACCTCGCATCACTCAAGACACTCATAGACCAGTACCATGCAGCGCCAGGCAACAGGTCAGAGGAGATAAGGCTCATAAGGGAGAAGGCAGTCCAGCTCCACCTTGAGACAATCATGGACCTCAACCTTGACCCTGATGAACTGGTTGATAGAATCGACGACTACATAAGGGAACTCGAGGGTACAATGATGCCACTGGGTCTCTACGTATTTGGAAGGGACCTGAACCAGACACAGGTTACCATCATGGTAAAATCAATGGCCACTGTTCCAAGAATAAGCGCCGGTAACAACACATTCCTCTCAGTGACACAGGCACTCTCAGGAATAAACAGGACAATGGAAGATATTATACTAGAATTCTACAGTGGAAAGTCACTCCAGACCCTCATGGCAGAGCTCCAGGCAGTCCTGGGAAGGAACCTCACAGCAACAGAGATAACAGCCCTCAACATGACCCTCAATGATGTCCTGAACATCAAAGGTTCAGGGACAAGGGAGAGACAGATGCTCCTCAGGGCCCTCTCAGGAGGATACATACCACCCACATCTGGAGGAGACCCAATCAGGAACCCATCAGCTGCTCCAACGGGAGGAAACCTCTACGGTGAGGATCCATCACTTCTTCCAACACAGGCCGCATGGATAAGGGGATCCAAGCTTGCAGATGAGGCACTCAGAGCATACAATGCAACACCTGAACAGCTCGGTGTTGTCATATGGGCGACTGAGACACAGAACGATAAGGGCGCGACAGTTGCATTCATCCTGAGGCTCATGGGACTTGAACCAATCTATGGTTTCGGAGGTTCAATCATGGGTGTGAGGGCAACACCACTGGCAGTCCTCAACAGGTCAAGGGTCGATGTACTCATGACCACCTCAGGGATATTCAGGGAAACCTTCCCACTCCTGGGAGTCCTCCTGGACCGTGCATCAAGGGTGGCGCTTGCAGCATCATTCAACACCCTGATGGCTGCTATAAACCAGGAACCAGCAAATAACAGGGCAGGGCTCATTGCAGCACTCAACGCATCAGTCTCAAGTATACAGAGGGCGGGTTTGTTCATACCCGGCAGCGACCCCCTCGACAGGAACCCCATTGCAGGGCACTGGCTCGCTGATGTTAAGGAACTCATTAAAATCGGCATGAAACCAGAGGATGCAGGAATCGCAGCAATATGCCGCCTCTTCGGGCCATCACTGGGTAACTATGGCACAAGGCTTCCGGAGGCAGTCCAGCAGGACTGGACATGGGAGGAGAGGACAGAGCTTGGAAGACTGTACATTGACAGCATGAAGTATGCCCTCAGTGAGGATGGCTGGGGAGTGAGCCTTGAGGAGGTCCTCACCCTGAGACTCAGGGACGTTGAGGGAGTGTACCACTCAAGATCAACCAATCTATACGGTGTAGTGGACGTGGACCACAACTTCGAGTTCCTCGGCGGCTTCAGGCTTGCAGTTGAGGCTGCTGGTGGCAGGGTCCCTGGAATGTACATAATAAACCAGGTGAATCCCTCAAATGCCAGAATAGAGACACTGAACCAGTTCCTCTACAGGGAGCTCCAGTCACGCTACTACAACCCAAGATGGATACAGGCAATGATGCAGAGTGGATATGCCGGTGCAAGGGAGATCTCAAACAACTTTGTGGCCAACCTCTGGGGCTGGAATGTAATGAGTCCCGAGACAGTTTCGGACTGGATGTGGCAGGAGACAGTGGACATATACCTCAAGGACAGGTATGGCCTGGGAGTTAAAAACTGGCTATCACAGGGTAAGAACAGCTATGCCCTGATAAGTATGACAGGGACAATGCTCACAGCGATACACCGAGGATACTGGAACCCTGATGACGCCACAAAGCGTCTCATAGCCACCACATGGGCCCAGGCAATAGCAGAGAACGGTGTGGCATGCTGTGACTGCAGCTGCGGTAACATAGCCATGATGGAGTGGGCCATGCAGTACCTCAACCCGGATCTTCTCTCAAGGGTCAGGGAGAAGCTTTACGCTGCCACTAAGAGTTCAGCATTCGCACCATCCTCAGATGGGGGATCAGTACCGACAACACCATCAAATCCAGGACAGCCACAGGCACCGGGAACATCCCAGGATAACGGGGAGCCACAGCAGCAGGGATCACGGAATTCAGCTGTTTCAACATCAGCACCCGGCGCGGAGGAGGCAGGTCCTTCATCACCCGGCGAAACCGGCGGTAAGGCCTATGAGGTCAGCAGCGCCTCAGGTTCAGTGAACTCAGAGACAGGGATGCCTGTATATGCCATACTGGGTATAGTGGCAATAGTGGCTCTTTTAGGCCTGGGATACTTCTTTGGGCCTGGAAGAAATTAAAACTAACATTTTATTTTTTTTACCTGCATAAAAATTAGATAGGTTTTATGTCAGTCTGGTTTATTTCCGGATTATTGCCTGGGTATTCTGATCTTCGTTATAGGATACTATAACGCAGTATGGACCTCTGGACTCCTCCCCTTCAGCATGAACACAAGGGAGGGGTAAATGTTAAACCAGAAAAAACATGGACATTTAAATACTTAGCTGAATAGATTATATTCAATATTTAATTGATAACATTGAGTCGTGATTGTTGAATTCTGAACTCAATGCCCTCAGGGATCATGAAGGTGATTAAATGGATGATGATTGCTGTGGCGGAGTCGCTGGCTGCATTCTATGCATGCTGGGTATATTTATTCTCATGGCACTGCTCACATACTGACCCGGGTGATTATATGGATTTCAGGTTCTATGGTGGAGTTGATGAGATAGGTGGTAACAGGATAGAGGTATCCTGCAAAGGTGATGGGATATTCCTTGACTTCGGGAAGAGATTCAACATTGAAAACCTTTACTTTGATGAATTCCTGCAGCCCAGGAGCTTCAATGGCATCGCTGACCTCATTGAACTTGAGGCACTCCCATGGATACCCGGAGTTTACCGTGAGGACCAGGTGAGGTACCTTGGAATGAGATTCGAGGATGAGCCAGCAGTATCAGGCGTACTGCTCAGCCATCCCCACCTTGACCATGCTGGATGTCTAAAGTACCTGCGCCACGATATACCATTCTACATGACAGAGGAGAGTTTTCTTGTTCTGAAGGCAATCGAGGACACATCCAACATGAGTTTAGATCTTCTTCACTACAAACCCAAATTTCACTTCAAAGAGAAGAAGAGAAAGAGTGGAAACACATCACACACGAGGGACAGGGATACCAGAATAAATAGACCCATAAGATTGCTTGAACCCTATAAGACTGAGGATATTGGTGAATTCACCATAACCCAGGCTCCGGTTGATCATTCAGTGCCTGGTTCATGCGCATATCTAATAGAATCTGAGGAGGCCATCGTATACACTGGTGATATCAGGTTCAGGGGCCGGAGGGATCATGAATCCCGTAAATTCGTTAAAAAGGCAAGGAAGTTCTCCCCCAGCATCATGATAACAGAGGGGACACGGATAGACCAGGATAACAGCACCTTTGAGGAGGATATTGAGAGGAGGACCTCAAACATAGCTGTTAATCACAGGGGACTTGTCATCATCAATTACCCAATCAGAGACCTTGACCGTTTCCTGACATTCTACAGAGCCGCTGAGAACTCTGACAGGACCCTTGCAGTCAGCCTGAAACAGGCCTACATCATTAGACTCTTTGAGGATCTGGGCTACCCCCGCTTAAGGGACCTGGCGGTCTACATACCAAGGCGTAACTGGGGACTGATAGCTGAGGACGCCTTCGTATGCTTTGACGGGGAATGGATACCTGCAGCGGACCTCCCTGAGGAATACATGGAACAGGACTACAGGGGATGGGAGAGGGCGTTCCTTGAACTTGACAACACCATAACCTGCAGGGACCTCCGGGAGGAACCTGGGGAGTACCTATTCCAGTGCGACTACTTTGAATTCAAGGAGTTCATAGACATAAAACCGGAGGGGGCAGCCTACATCAAATCCAAGACAGAACCCTTCAACGAGGAGATGGAGATCGATGCAGAGCGTGAGAATAACTGGCTCAGGCACTTCGGAATATACCAGTACAGGAGGTTCCACTCATCTGGCCATGCAGGAAGATCAGATCTGATAGAAATGATACGGGAAATTGAGCCGGAAGCTATATACCCTGTGCACACCAGGAACCGGGAGGAATTTTTAATCTTTGAGGATGAGGGCATCAGGATCCTGGACCCTGAAGAAAAAATGGTTGATTAAAAATAGGGCTTATACAGTTCTTATATTCCTCTTCCTGTTGCCTGTAGCAATGTTCTTTGCAATGGTGGTCCTTTTACCTGAGGAGTATATGCCATAGTAGGAATTGTATGAGGCCCTGTTGTATGCTATGACAGCCCTGTAGGATGATGAACTTATCCCTGAACCCCTGTTCCTGTTTGCTGTGTTGTAGTATATCTTTGCATAGCTTCCCCTTGCGGTTATACCGTCCCCACCGTTTGCCTGTATGGTGTTCCTGTAGATGGTTGCTGATGAACCGGCTGCATAGACCCCGTAGCCACGGTTGCTGGTTACAGTGGATGAATAGATAACTGAATTCGCACCACCTGTATAGATTCCATAACGGTTACCGTACACTGTGCACTGTTCTATCGTTGCAGTTCCCCTTGAATTCACACCGCAGTTCCTGTTAGCAGATATTCTGCTCAGGATCATCCTGAAGCTGGCTGTTCCGTACACACCATCGGTGTTCATCATGGATGTGCAGTTGTATATGATGGCATTCTTACCGTAAATGGCTATGCCATTGCCAGCATTATCCGTGGCATTCACGGACCTTACAATGGCATCGGGACCATTTACCATGACTCCGTTCTGGCGGTTGGATGTCGCGTTCCCCTCGACAATGTAGCTCCTGCCTCCGGAAATCCACACACCATCCCCCAGGTTGTTGAGTGCTTCAAAGTAGGTGATGGTTGTGTTGTACCCTGAGGCGTATATCCCGTTCCCACGGTTGAGGTTCGCAGTGACGTCCATTATCCTGGCGTTTATTCCTGTTGAATTTATCCCGCTGAGGGTGTTGTTGGTGGCGTTTTTAACGTAGTATAGGTAGAGGTTCTTTCCTGAGGAATAGATACCGTTCATCCCGTTCTTTTTAACCTCAACGAACCATATATATGCATTATCACCAAGGGATGAGATTCCATTACGTGAATTTGAGGTCACATCAAGGATGATCTGCATACTTGCAGATGGCCCGGTTGAGAGTATACCGTTCTCACCATTGTAGGATGCGCTGGTTATATAGAAGAAGCTTGCATTGCTCCCACGGGAGTATATGCCGTTCCTGGCGTTGAAACTGGAATCAACGTATCTGAATGACATGTTATCACCTGTGGAGTAAATCCCGTTTTCACCGTTGTAGTAGGCGTAGGAACTGCTGACTGTACAGCTGGATCCGGCTATGTTTATGCCGTTCTTCGTGTTGTTCTGGACGTAGGATCCCTGTATCGTGGACCCATTCCCTGCAACGTATATCCCGTCACCACCCGAATACTTGACAGTGTTTGAGTTTATGCTTGCATTTTTCCCTGTGGAGTATATGCCTGTCCCGTTGTTTCTGAGGACCGTGTTGTTTGTTATCAGCGAGTTATTGCCTGAGGATCTTATACCGTCTCCTGAGTTATATGATATGCTGTTCCTTATTATGGAGGTTCCATGTGCATCTGATGTTACCCCATCATCCTTTGAGAGGTATATGGTGTTCCCCTCTGCGACACATCCTTCCCCATGGATGAGGATCCCGCTTCCGTTGCTGTTTGTTATATTGTTGCCCTGGATCCTTGCATTTTTACCATTCACAATGATTCCATGTGACGCTGAACCGTTTATGTAACTGCTGGTAATGGTTACATTGTCCCCAGACACCACCACGCCTGAGGTGGGGTTGAGTATCCTTGAATCATTGACCCTGGAGGAATTTCCTGTGATATTCAGGTTGCCTGTAATGTTCGTGCTGCTGAGGTTGCAGCCATTACCCCTGAGGGTCAATGACCCGTTTACACTGAAACCGGTTATGTTTGAAGGTGAAATGGAGTCAATTACACCATTCAGCCTGACTGTACCTGCTGCAACCAGGGAGATGGTCCTGTTTATCAGTATATTAACGGCATCATACACGCCATCCAGGAAGGTGAAGGTGTCACCATCCTCAAGGGTGTATTCGGTCCCGTTTAGCGTGAAGGTCCCCTGCAAACCATCAGGTGTGAACACCTGAAGGTAGGTCGTGTTATCAACGATGTAGTCTGCACCGTAACTGGATCCAGTGAGCAGAGTCATTCCAATAAAGATAATGAACCCCCATTTCATTGAGTCTTTAATAATCAGACCTCCTCTTGATTTTCATAACAATAAGTTATTGTTTATCACAGTTATTGTTTATCACGAAGATATAAGTTTTTAGAAATCAGCTGAAATAAGATTCAGAAAAAAAAGGAAAAATTAAGGGTTTCAGTAGGTTTTCAGTTGGTTGCCTGGAGTTCCTGGTAGTACTGTTTTATCTGTTTGTAGGTCCAGTAGTATCTCCACTTGTATCTCCATTTACCGTGGTACCTGTACCACTTCTTGTACCATTTTTTGACCCTGACCTTTGAGGTTTTGACCTTCGTTACCAGTCTTGCTGGCGTGTTTTTTATTATGCCCATCTGTGTTGTGTTGGTGCTGTTTTTGAGGTACTTCATGATTGTGTTGCCTGTTAGGGCTACCGGGGTGGTGTATGGGGTTATGTTGCCGTTTCCTAGCTGGTAGTAGGTTCCGTTGGGTAGCTGTATCAGTGGTGTTCCGTTGATGAACATGAGCTGGGGGTATGTTCTGTTTGTTATGTTTCCTGTGAGGGTGTGCTGTATTATACCGTAGGTTACGGTGCCGTTTTTCACTATCATGTACTTGATGTTCACCGTCCTGTTGAGAACAACTGGAGATGTATACCTCGTACTGTTGTTGGTTGGTATACCGCCGTCAAGGGTGTAGTAGACACCGTCTGAGGGTGCAGCTGTGACCACGAAGTCACCTGACCCCCCTGTAGGCAATTCACCTGTCATTATATCATCGGTTGCTGCTGCCTGACCCATCCCGAGGATGATGGTGGCAACAAAAACCGCCATTAAAACACCATATTTTTCCTTCATTTCATGCCTCCCTTAGTTGGTAGTACATTTACATTAGTAAATAATATCAAATATATGACTTTTTCCATTTGATAATAAGCTTTATATACTAAATTAAAATTTACATGAAATTTTATAAAATAAATTTTAATAAATTTCCTGTAAGTTTCCTGGAAGCATAAGAAGCCTAAAAATTTCGGTTTATGAGAATTTTCGATGCATTGAGGGAATCATCACCCCTTCTTAATCACCTGATGGGGTTTTAGCACACCGACACCTGTGGAATCACCCACCACCTCAATCTGGATGATCCAGTCGGGCTCATCTGCTTCCCTGATGGGGAAACGTTCCATAAGAGCCTCTGAAACAGCTTCAATAAGCTCATCAGCAGACTTTATATACCTTCTACCCCTCAAGTCACAGAACACCCTGAAGGTTTCACCTGCTTTAACCTTCCCGGATACCAGCACCATTATCTTCTCAATTATACTGTCCAGTCTTGTCTTCACAACAGCCTCCACAGGGACAACCTTGGATATGACCGTGGTTGGAGAATTTTTGATAATATTAGCCGCTTCAAGGGGATCCATATTAAGATCAAACAACAGAACATTTGGAAAATCAGATTCAATGACTCTGAGTTCACCCTCATACCTGGATAGTGCCATTTCAACCTCTTCAAGACCAACTATCTCCTCACCTGCAGCGCCGCCCTTCTGTCCACGCAGTGTAACAAGGAGGTTAAAATTTTCAGGACCCTTCAAAGAAATCACCCCCTTAAATAACTATGTCCAATGACACATAAGTCATTTACTGACCAGCGCACTGCAGTGGATTAGGGCCCCTCAGGGAATTAACACACATTCATTTTAACTTATCGAGCTTACTTCGGAGGTCCCCATCCTCGGGGGCCTTAACACCACTCAACTTCATTCCGGTTCAAGGTTGTATATGAGGAATCCAAGTATGAACCCGAATATACCAAAGGCAACAAAGCCCTCAAGGGCTGAGGCCAGGACATCCCCTCCAATTTCCATCCTCCCGATCATCCCCCAGATGAAGAGGACAGCAGAACCCAGAACAGCCATTATAAATGAGATCTTAATGGAATACTTCAGTCTTTCAATCAAGGTATTCACCTTATCCAAGTTTCTCATGGAGCCTCCTGAGTTCAGAGGGTATATCAATCATCTGGGGGCAGGGCATGCAGGAACAACACCCTGAACAGTTTGAGGCCCTCTCAGCCTCACCCATAATCTTACGGTACTCTGTCCTGACACCCCTCGTACTCATGAACCGGTATATCTCGTTCAGCAGTCTGAGGTTACGGGGTATGTCCACGCCCTCAGGGCAGGGCATGCAGTAGCCACACTCACTGCAGGGGACACTCTTTCTCATACGGTAGGCCCTCCGTACCTCCCTTAGAATGGCCTGATCATCCTCTGTAAGTTCCTCAGGGGATGAAGCGATTCTGATGTTCTCCCTCACCTCAGAGGTGCTGCTCATTCCACTCAGAACAACATCAACGTCATCCATGTCCCACAGGTACCGTAGACACCACTCCACAGGTTTCCTTTGGGTTTCGGCCATCCCATATATCTCCATAACCTCAGGGGGAATGTTCCGGACCAGTGAACCTCCACGGAGGGGCTCCATTATCACGGTACCCGCACCCTGACCCCTGGCATGGGATATGGTGGCAGGGTTTGCCTGTTCATCGTCAACTATGTTGTGCTGGACCTGAACAAGGTCCCAGTCGTAGGCCTCGAATATATCAAAGAAGACGTCTGCAGTGTCATGGAATGAGAAACCAACATATATACCCTCGTCACGAAGGGAGTCCAGGAATTCCATCACCCCCATGTCCATCAGGACAGACCATGACTCCATTTTAAGGTTATGGAGGAGGTAAATATCCAGCCTACCCCGGAGTCTCTCCCTCTGCTCATTCAGATAACTCTCCATGTCCCTCCGGTCCCTCACCAGCCAGGTGGGGAGCTTGGTTGCAACGTAAACATCAGGATAATCATTTTCTGAGAGGAAATCTCCTATGAAAACCTCACTCTTACCACCATGGTAGGTGTAGGCGGTGTCAATGTAGTTTATGCCGTTATCAAGGGCGAAAGCCAGGATCCTATCTGCAGCAGGTCTTTCAAGCCTGCCATTGACCTCTGGAAACCGCATAACGCCAATACCAAGAACAGATGCCTCTATATCTGTTGATCCAAGTTTCCTGCGGATCATAGATTTCACCTGCAATTACCTGTGGATGAGGCATACATCCATCCAGGAGCAACCCCCGCATATCTCCATGACCCTGCCTGAATTGATTAGAGCAAGCAGGGCGCCTTCAATGTCATGGAATGCCACCATGCATCCGCTCTCCAGGTTAAGGAGTTCCAGGACCCTCCGGTCCATGGACCTGATTTTTTCTTCATCCCTGAGACACCGGAGCCCATCCAGGAATGGGCAGGCCATGCATATGTCATCTGCAGAATCAACGATCATGATGGAAACTGAGGGGTCAGCCATTATTTCATTGATGATGCGTGCAAGGTTTTCTGTGAACTCCTCACTGTAGCCGTACCCCTGAAAACCCCTCATGCAGAGGAGGTGGTGGGCCCTGATGGTTAAATCAGGGAACCCTCCAGCCTTCTGCATTCTGGACGTCAACCTCTTCACCGTAGGGCTCCTTGGGTGTTATTGCCCTTGTGAGGGCAGCAGCCCCTGTTATCTTCAGAATATCCCCTGGTATGAAGGGCAGCAGCCCCATTACCAGGAGTTCCCATGCCCCGGGCAGTGTGCCCTGGGTCCTGAGGCTCCATAATCCCAGGACAACAAGTCCTGGTATATATATGAGCCCGAAGTTTGCTATCAGCATGAGTCCCAGCATTGGTGTGAACTTCCTGGCCCTTATGTGCCTGTCAACGAAGTGGCCCAGAAGAAGGGCTGCAAGGACGAATCCCAGCAGGTAACCGCCTGTGGCCCCCATGAGGACTTCAGGACCGCCACTCATACCTGCGAACCAGGGCATGCCTGCTGCACCGATGATCACGTAGATGAGCTGGCTCAGCCCACCCCAGTATCTTCCAAGGACAACACCTGACATGAGGACTGCCAGTGTCTGGGCTGTGATAGGTACTGGTGTCCATGGCAGTGGAATGACAACCTGGGCCATCACGCCTGTTACACAGGCCATGAAAAAGGCCAGCACAGTCTTGTTCATCCAGTTCTGATTGTGTCTCCATCTGAATAATGTGTAACGCATCCTGTAGTATCCCTCAAGGTTAATGTTCATATCCTAACCTCCCTGAAGTGAATAAGTGACATAATTAGAGTCCCTTAGATACTTGGTCCTCTGAGGATAAAAAAGTTTTGTATCTTCATCTGACTTAGGGGATTTCCCGGTCTTAGGATAGGAGTTCTTCATGTGCTCTGTGATGGGGGATTATTCAACTTCATCGGCGAGGCCCCTGATTCTATCCACGTAGTCATCTATCCTGAATTTCCTCTTAAGTCCACGGTCATTCATGTACCTGACCTTACCGAAGATCTCCCTTTCAGCCCAGGCACGGTCATGTTTGCCGAAGCACCATGCAACTCCTGCGAATCCATTGGGGTCCCTGCCATCAATCTCATACCTGTCATTAAGGTAAAGGGCAATGTCGTAGGCCCTTGCAGGGTGATCGGTCCATTCAAGTATCTTCTTACCCCAGTACATCCTCATATAGCCATGCATCTTCCCGGTGATAACCATCTCCTTCTGTGCAGCATTCCAGTAGGGGTCATGGGTACTGGCGGATTCAAGTTCCCTGAGGCTGTACTCATAGTCCCTGGGATCGGCCACATGGTCCATGAGGGTCCTGTGGGCCCATTCAGGGAGGCAGCTGATGCTGGAGTAACTGTCACTGTAGTGTACAAAGTTCATGCTGAGCTCCCGCCTCACAATTAGCTCCTCAAGGAACTCAGGGCACCTGCCGGCCTCTGAAGCCCTCAGTGCAAGGTATAGTGGAGATATGTGTCCAAAGTGCAGGTAGGGGCTCATATTGGAGAGGCAGTTCTTCACGGGGTCGTTCCTGTACCTCTCAAAGCATTCAAGTTTTTCCCTCAGGAACTCATCAAAAATGGCCAGGGCCCTGGATGTTCCTCCCCTGAAGATTGAAGGATCCAGTTCATCACGGGTCCTGAAACCCCTGACCACATCCTCAAATTCTGGGCCCGGTTCAAGGTCCAGGGAATCAACATGCAGGGTTCTCATCCTCAGGGGGACCATGAACCTCTTCAGCTGTCTCTTTATCTTAGGTCTGAAGGTCCCTGCAGAGTACTCCTCCTTATCAGAGGCCACCTCGACGGGTACTATTACGTTGGACTCAACCTGGGTGAGTGGGATGTGGAGTGCACCTGCAGCCTCATCCACCCATTCCTTCTGTATGTCAAGGTATCCCCTGTCTGTCACAGCTGCAACGGCATCATCAGCATATTTAAGAAGAACTGAGGGTGGAGAGCCCCTTTCAACCACAAGTTGAATCCCCCTTTCTCTGAGATCCCGCCTCACATCCCTGAGACCCTCAAGGAGGAAACGGTAATGGCGGGAGTTGGCGTTTGGGAAATCATCTGTAAGGCCAAAGACCACGAGAAGGGGCTTTCTGAGACTGTTGGCGGTTTCAATGGCGTATTCAAGTGCATGGTTCCAGTGGCTCCTCACCGATGCCTGCATCCAGTACACAACGTAACTGCCGCCGGGATCGGGTCCCTCGCTGTTGAGGCTTCTTATCCTTTCAGCATGTATCATCATGATCCCTCATATGATGAGGGTTACCGGCACGAGCTCCAGGGGGTATGGCTCGAAGATTGTCTGTTTCTCAAGGTAGGTGTCCCCGAACCTCAAAACCCATGATCTGAGTATGCTTACTGGCACAATAAATGGTACAACACCCCTGCGGTACCATTCAACGGATTCAAGGAAGTATTTTTTTTCCTCGCCGTTGAGTTTTGATGAGAAATGGCCGAAGGCATGCAGCAGGGCATTGATCTTTCTTTCAGGTTTAAGGGGCTCCCTGATAATCTCATAGAATACTTCAGAGTATCTCTTAACCGTATCATCCAGGTCCTTCTGCTCACCTATCACCCTTCCAAGGATGTTCTGTCCCTCCGGACTGATGGACATTAGCAGTAACTTGTTCTCGGTGTGGAACTCTATGAGGTCCTGAAGACTGTCCACGGCCCTGAGGTCCCTTAGGAGGTAGAGCCTGATGAGGAAGTCCTCCCTTATCTGCAGGTTACGGAGTCTCCCCTCATCTTCGAGGGGGAGGTAGGGGAATCTCTCCATCACGGCCCTTCCAAAGAAACCAGTCCCGTCACGTCCAGGTCGCTGACCCTCACCATGGTAGACCTTCACGTTCCTTATTCCACAGGACGGTGATCTGTTCTTCAGTATGAAGCCGTCAACAGTATCCAGTGAACCCAGGAAGGAGTCTATGAATGATTTCATGGCATCTGTTAGGTCTCTTCCGGTTTCTGGCTGCACCAGCCGGGGTTTACCGTCAACCTCTGTTATATGTATGGGTGGCCTTGGAACACCAAGTCCAATCTCAACCTCAGGGCAGACCGTTATGAAGTCTGCGTGGTCTGCGAACTGCCTCACAAAGGGGCTTGATATCATTGACCCGTCGTAGCGGCAGTGGTCATGTTCAATGCAGCGGCTGAGCACAATGAGGGGTCTCCTGAATCTTCTCATAAACTATATTTAGGTCCAGATGATAGATAAGCCTTATCAGATGGTTGAAATGCCTGCTGCAGTTAAGCCATGATTCATATTAATTGATCAGATGATAGGATGACATGCAGGATTCTTATACTCGAGGACGTCCCACTGGACGTTGAGCTCATGGAGAGGGAGATAAGACGGGCTGGCATTGAATTCATATCAGAGACGGTTGATAATGAAGAGGACTTCATAAGGGCCATCGATGAGTTCAAACCCGAAGTTATACTTGCAGACCACTCCCTGCCCTCCTTTGATGGTCTCTCAGCCCTTTCGATCGCCAGGGAGAGGTGCCCGTGGGTTCCCTTCATATTTGTAAGTGGCAAGATCGGAGAGGAATTTGCAGTTGAGGCCCTGAAGGCTGGAGCCACAGACTATGTCCTCAAGAGCAACTTTTCAAAGGTCCCAATTGCAATAAAAAGGGCCATCAGGGAGATTGAAAAGGAGCAGGAACTTGAAAGAACAAGACAGTCACTTATTGAGAGCAACTGGCAGCTGAGGGAGGCACAGAAGATAGGGAGGATAGGCAGCTGGCACTGGGACATTGCCTCCGATACCCTGTCATGCTCTGATGAGGCCCTGAGGATACTCGGAATTCGGAGGGAGGAATTCAGGGGCCGCATGGATGAGATGGCCTCAATGATACACCCGGATGAACGCGGAACATTCATAGAGTCAATAAGGTCTTTGAAGCCATTTGAGGGTGAGTACAGGATAGTCAGGGATGATGGCTCCATCTCATTCGTTCTTCTCAGGGCAGAGGTGATGAGGGACTCCAAGGGGAATCCAAAGTCATTGATAGGGATAAAACAGGATATAACAGAGGATAAACGTATCAGGGAGTCCCTTGAGGCTTCGCTGAGGGAGAAGGAATTCCTCCTATCTGAGATACACCACAGGGTCAAGAACAACCTTCAGCTGATATCAAGCCTCCTGAGGCTCCAGTCAAGGTACATAGAAGATGAGAGGTCCCTTGAAATATTCACTGAATGTCAGAACAGGGTTAAATCAATAGCCCTGGTCCATGAGAAGCTCTATGGATCAGGGGACATGATGGTGGTCAATCTTGGAGATTACATAGAGGAGCTACTGGCTGAACTCAGGGATATGTGCAACGGGAGGAACACGGCATTCAGGACGAAACTTGATGAGGTCAATGTGGGAATCAACACCGCGGTTTCCATTGGCCTGATTGTCAATGAACTCGTAACAAATGCCATAAAGCATGGGATATGCTCTGGTGGTGAGGTGAGGATTGAGCTTTCAGTCTCAGATGGAAGGGGCGCCCTTGTAGTTGCGGATGATGGTACAGGGCTTCCTGAGGGAATTGAAATTTCAGATCCGCCCGGATTCGGCCTTAAACTCGTCAACTTCATGCTCAGGAGAATCAACGGATCAATAGCTGCAGAGAACCGTGGTGGGGCTGTTTTCACAGTCACCTTTGATGCTGGTGGTGAATGATGAGGGGAAGGGTTGTTATCGTTGAGGATGAGGAACTGGTGGCACAGGATATAAGGTACATACTGGAGGATGCAGGCTATGAGGTCCCTGCAATATTCCATTCAGCCGAGGACCTCCTGGAGGGACTGGAAAAACTCAAACCGGACTCCATAATAATGGACATCATGCTGGAGGGTGAAATGGACGGTATCGATGCTGCCAGGATCATAAGGGAGAAGATGGATATCCCGGTCATCTACCTCACAGCCTACAGCAGCGATGAGATCGTGAAGAGGGCCAGGGAGACCGAGCCCTACGCCTACATCCTCAAACCATTCCATGAGAGGGATATAAGGGTGAACCTTGAAATGGCCCTCTACAAGCATGAGGCAAAGAAGAACAGGGTTAAACTTGTGAGGGAGAAGGCCATTAATGAGTACCTTAAAAGGTCCATTGAGGAGAAGGAACAGCTGCTGAGGGAACTTCACCACAGGGTCAAGAACAATCTCCAGCTCATCATAAGTCTCCTCTCACTCCAGATAAGGTACATAGAGGATCCAGCTATTGAGGAATTTTTCAGGGACTACGTGAATCAGCTGCGCTCAATTGCCCTGATACATGAGCAAGCCTATCCATCCTCAGGAACCTACATCATTAATTTCAGGGAATATATGAGGAGACTGTCATCGCGTCTCCTCAGTTCCCATGGCAGGGCATCCGATGTCAGGGTCACCGTCAGCGGGGATCATGCAGAGCTCAACATGGATACGGCTGTGCCCCTGGCACTCATAACAGCAGAATTAATCTCCAATTCACTCAGACACGCCTTCAGTGAGGGTGGTGGTGAGATAAGCATCGAAATTAGAAGATTCAATGGTCGCCACAGACTTGTATACAGGGATAATGGCCATGGTCTGCCGGAGGATGTCAGCTTTCCAGATGGAGGTTCCTTCGGGTTTCGCATGATTGATAACCTTGCAGGGCAGCTTGGTGGACAAATTGAGGTTGAAAGCAGTGATGATGGCGTTGTATTCACATTTGAGTTCTTTGAACAGTTTTATGCTGACAGAATAACGTGATGATTGTCTTGCCGGGATTCCCCAGCCTACTCCAGTGATTTAAGCACAACTAAATCTGGTGGAGGATTCCCTTCAAAATCCTCCGCTTGAATGAAAAAGAGAATTTAACCCTCTTTGTATAGTCTCCTCTGGAAGTACAGTGCTACATTTACAAGGCTTATGAGTACAGGCACTTCGATGAGCGGTCCCACAACGGCTGCGAATGCCACACCCGAATCTATACCAAAGACGGCCACTGCGACAGCTATTGCAAGTTCAAAGTTGTTGCTTGCAGCTGTAAATGAAATGGCGCATGACTTCGAGTAATCAGCCCCCACACTGTATGCCAGGATGAAGGATATTAGGAACATGAACACGAAGTAGATGATGAGGGGTATGGCGATTAGAAGCACATCAAAGGGTATCTGCACTATATAGTCCCCCTTCAGGCTGAACATCACCACGATGGTGAAGAGGAGCGCCATTAGTGTCAGGGGGCTTATTCTTGGGATAAACCTGGTATCGTACCACTCAGAACCCTTCCTTATCCTGAGGATGTGCCTGGTCAAAAATCCTGCAATGAATGGTATTCCCAGGTAGATGAAGACGCTCTTTGCTATCTCGAATATACTGACATCGATAGCAGTTCCCTGAACCCCTAAGAGTGGCGGTAAGAGGGTTATGAAAAACCATGCATATATGCTGTAGAAGAAAACCTGGAAGAGGCTGTTGAATGCCACAAGCCCCGCGGCGTACTCCCTGTCGCCCATAGCCAGTTCATTCCAGACTATCACCATCGCAATGCACCTTGCGAGTCCTATTAGTATGAGACCGATCATGTATTCTGGATGGTCCCTCAGGAAGACAATGGCAAGGATGAACATCAGTATAGGGCCAATGATCCAGTTCTGCAACAGTGAAAGTCCAAGTATCCTGAAGTTTCTGAAGACATCAGGGAGGTCCTCATAATGAACCTTTGCAAGGGGAGGATACAGCATCAGTATGAGTCCAATGGCAATGGGGAGGCTTGTTGTATCCACCTGGAACATGTTTATGAACTGACGGAATTCAGGAAAGAAGTATCCGATTGAAACACCTGCCGCCATTGCAAGGAAAATCCAGAGTGTCAGATATTTATCGAGAAATCCGAGCTTTGATGGACGGATATCCCCATCTAAACTGCAGGAATCACCGGTCAAGATACCACCTTAGTAATCACTTGCTTCAATCACTTGCTTTATCATTGATGGGAGGTCATCACTGGCCAGACTATAGTGAACCCATACACCGCGTTTCTCCGCCTTCAGGAAACCAGCCCTCCTGAGTATGTTCAGGTGGTGTGAAACGGTTGGCTGGGGCTTTTTAAGGGCCGCCATTATTTCACATACGCAGAGTTCACCCTCAGAGAGGAGGTGGATTATGAGGAGGCGGGTTGGATCTGCCAGGGCCTTAAGGGCTGCTGCTTCCTTCTTTATTTTATCCTCATCCGGGAGTCCAGCAAGCCTTTCATTCAATCTCTCAATCTGCTCGGGGTTTGGTCTATCAGCGTTACATGAATTCATGGTATTACCTAGCATTCAAGTTTCTGGCTGTGGACCACAAGTACAGGTACCCTGGAGTGTCTTACAACCTTTTCTGAGACACTTCCAAGGAGGAACCTTTCAAGGGCATGTTTTCCTGATGCCCCTACAACTATGAGATCCACATTTTCTTCATCGGCGACTTTCAGAATTGTTTCTGCAGGTGAACCATCCACCATGATTTTACGGATCTTAACAGGAGTATCGAGACTCACTGCAAGGTCCTCGACCTTCTGGAGGGCCTCCTCTGATTCTTTCCTGAAGAGTTCCGTCACCTTGCGCGTGAGTTCCTCCACAGGAAGATTCTTTAGTGGGTAGGTCTCTGTGACCGTGAGGGCCAGAAGTTCGGCCTGGTTCTGTGCTGCAGTTTCAATGGCGTATCTTGCAGCATGCATTGAACATTCGGATCCATCCGTTGCAAGCAATACCTTTCTGTACATTTCATACCTCCTAAATTCTTCTGGGAATATTCCTGGAATGGAGCTTTACTGCCACCACTGAGAATATCGCTGTGAATATGAGAAGCATGCCCATATCCATGGCAAGGGGGTAGTGGTGGTATCCTCCTAGGGAATACCTCACAGCATCCATTAGATATGTGAGTGGTGAGATGGATGCTATCAGGAGACCCCAGGGGGGCATGGCTTCAATGGGCACGAATATTCCGCTTATAAACACCAGGGGGAATTTTATCAGTGAAGCCAGCATCATTATGTTAGATGGGATATTTGTCTTTGGGGCTGCCATGACCATCCCCAGAGCTGAAAAACATATGGCTGATATCAGAACACTGAGGAAGAATATGGGGATATCTGTGATTGTAACTCTGAGGATCATTGTGAGTGCCAGGGGAATAAGTGTTATCAGGAGACTGAATATACCGAGGAGATCACATCTCCCATTAAAAGTGATGCTGTGGATATGGGGGACACGATGAGTCTCTCGAGGGTGTTCATCTGGGCTTCCCACGGCATGATGACAGGGGAAACTGAAGTGGCCGTGAAGAAGACTGTCATGGAGGTGAGGCCGGCCATCAGGAATGATAATGGGAGATCTTTACGCCCCATTATGAATGCGAGGAAGAAAAATGCCGGGATAAGGACTCCGAATATTATTACCGGCCCCTTGAGATAGTATATTATCATGTTCTTCCGGACAATCGTCATTGAACGGCTTAACTGCCCCATATTCATCCCTCCGAAATTTTAAGGAAGACCTCCTCGAGGGAGGGTGTTACGGTGTTGAATGAGCGAACCTTTACCTTCCCCTTGGAGTCCATTATAAAGGAGCTGATTCCTGTTAAAACCGGATCAAGATCCTCACATTCAACTATTACCTTTTCGCCTTCGACTTCATCCACCTTGATGTATCCCTGAAGGTCTTCAGGAGAGATTTTTTTATCAAATAGGATCTCAACCCTTCTGAGCACCTCCGTTGTTTTCCTCAGCACATCTGGTCTGTTAACTGTGATGATCCTTCCTCTGTTCATAATTGCTATTCTTTCACAGAGTTTTTCGGCTTCCCACATATTATGGGTTGTTAAGAAAATTGTTTTATCCTCTTCACTAAGTTCCTTCAACTTATCGACTATTATGAGACTGCTCCTGACGTCAAGTCCACTGGTTGGTTCATCAAGAAAAAGGAATTCAGGGTCGTGAACAAGGGCCATTGAAAGGACTAAACGCTGCTTCATACCCTTGGAAAACCCCTTAACCTTCTGGTCCCTGCGATCATATAATCCAAAATCCTTCAGGACCTCAGCAGATTTCTCCTCAGCCTCCCTGCCGGTGAGATCATAGAGGCCACAGGTAATCATCATGTTCTGCCAGGCTGTCATATCGATGTAGGGGTTCGCATTCTCAGGGACAACCCCTATTCTCTCCTTGACCCTTATAGGGTCCTTCTTCATGTCGTATCCAAGTAGTTTGATGCTTCCACTATCTGGCTTTATTATCCCTGTTAGCATCCTTAGTGTTGTAGTTTTGCCCGCACCATTTGGTCCGAGGAAACCGAATATCTCACCCCTATTGACACTGAAACTGATGCCGTCTACAGCCACCAGATCCCCAAATTTCTTGCTCAGATTCCTAACCTCGAGGACCATCTATTTCCCCTCCCTGAGACCAGAGTACAGCGTTTTAAGCCTTTCCCTGTAGATGGCCCTTATATCATCCTCTGCATCCGCCAGGGGCTTCACAGGTATGAGGTCCATGACCATATCCCTGTTTTGGTGTGAATAGAGGGCCTCCACTGCACCTGATGCCATCGAATGCACGGCGTTTGCAGCCTCCTCAGGGGCCATGCCGAACTCAACGGCCAGTTTTTCCAGTTCATCCAGCTGGAACCATAGATATGTCGGACCCATTGCAGTTATAACGGCGTATGCTTCAAGTTTGTCCTCAGATACCTCTGGAAACTCTCCGAGAGGTTCAAATAGTGATTGAAGTATTTGCCGGTCAGTGCCGGTGAGTTCATCTGCCGCGCTGAAGGGATTGTAGCCCCTGTTAACAATGGAGGGGGAGTTGGGTATGACCCTTGCGACCTTTGGGTGGTCCAGTGCCTGCTGTATCTCCCATATTCTGATCTTGGGCGCCAGGGACACTATCAGTGATTCAGGGTCAGGGGACTCCATTTTGTTCATAACATCCTTCAGGACTGGCGGGTGAACTGCAAGGAATATCACATCTCCTTCCATGCTGCTGCAGTCAGCTGATGTTTTAACCCTGAATTCATCCTCAAGGAGTCTGAGGGAATCCTCATCAGGGTCGCACACCATCACATCCCCTGGTAGTTTACCTGCCCTCTGGAGGCCCCCGAGGATTATTCTAACGACCCTGCCCCCTCCCAGGAATTTTATCCTCATCTACATCACTTCCTCCTTTTCTCACAGTCCATGCAGTACTCGGTGTCCCTGTCGGTTTTGAATAGTTTACCGCAGCCCTTGCAGTTGACGTACCTCAGACCTGACTTCTTCTTCTCAAGGATGCCTGTCTGGCAGGCGCATGCCCTTGATGAGATCATTGCCTTTATCTTTCCATCAAAGCCCTTTTCTTCGTCTTCGACCATGGTCATCACCATGAAAATGAGGGGGTTCAGGAGAGGATCTTCTTGATCTCCTCCTTTGAGGCCACCCTGCCCATGATTTTAAGTTCACCATCGACTGCCAGGCCAGGTAGGGCTGTGAGTCCTGCCTCCAGTATCTGGTCCATTTCCTTTACCTTTTCGAATTCAGCATCGATTCCAAGTTCTTTAACTGCTTCTCTAGCGTTCTTTTCGAGCATCTGACAGTTTGCACATCCTGTACCGTATATCTGTATCTTCATCTTTTCACCTCAAATTGATTCCAGGTTGAAGCTGTTAACGTGATGGGAAGGTTTTTCTGATTTCCGGTGTTCTGCCGGCTTATCATGACCTGTTAGATTATCAGGTTGAATATGTAGCCTGTAAGTGTTATTGAGACTGCCAGGATTGCTATGAATGTGGCGAGTAGCTTTGGCTTCATAACCTTCCTGAGTATTATCATCTCAGGGAATGACAGGGCGGTTATTGACATCATAAGTGCCGACATCATAAGTGCCAGTGCGGTTCCGGCAGCCATTCCCTTCTCTATGAGGGCTGATATGAGGGGTATTGTACCTGCAGCGTTTGAATAGAGCGGAACTCCTATCAGAACAGCCAGTGGCACTGCAAATATATTGCCGGCACCAGCATATTGAAGGAGGAAATCCTCGGGAAGATAACCGTGTATCCATCCTCCGATGGCTATTGCTATGACTATGTAGGGTGAAACACGGCGGAGTATATCCTTCATCTCATTCCTGGCTATCATGTACCTCTCCCTGAGGGTTGGCTGTGGCAGTTCCACATCGACTGCTCCCAGGGCCTTCATCTTCTCCAGTGTCTCGTAGACGTAGTCCTCGAGTTCAGTTTCCATTTTAAGTTTTCCTATGAGGATTCCGCCAAGAACGGCTATTATGAAACCTGATAGTATATAGAAGGCGGTTATCTGCCATCCGAACAGTCCAAGGAGCAGTATTATTGCTATCTCATTTATCATGGGGGAGGATATGAGGAATGAGAAGGTCACCCCCAGGGGTACGCCCGCTTCAACGAAGCCTATGAATAGCGGGACGGCTGAACATGAACAGAAGGGGGTGATTATACCAACCAGGGCTGCTATGAAGTTACCGAAGTATTTATGCCTTTTCTCAAGTGTTTCCTTAACCTTATTGGGGGGTATGTATGTTCTTATGAATGATATGACAAATATGAGTGTGGCGAGAAGTATGAATATCTTTATGGTGTCGTATATGAAGAAGTTAACGGCGCTTCCGAGGTGGGAGGCCGGTTCAAGGCCCATGAGATTGTATGTTACATAATCCGCGAATTCCTGTAACAACCTTTTAACCTCCAATCAATATATTCAAATTTATGGATATGTTGGTGTACTGGTATATATAACTTTTCCCTGGTTCAATGAAGGCACTTACATCTGATGGTGGAACCATTAAATGAAGAATCAGCTGTATGATGCTATAAACCTGATTTATTGATCAAAACTTAAAATAAGTTAATATGGGGTCTTAAAAGTTAATTATAGGAGTCTTGCACGGTCATAGACGTTCTTGAGGGTCTGCATATCCACGCTCGTATATATTTGTGTCGTTGAAAGGTTTGAATGGCCCAGAAGCTGCTGTATGGCCCTTATATCCACACCGTTCTTAAGGAGGTGGGTTGCAAAGGAGTGCCTCAGGATGTGGGGTGTGACCTTCTTCTTTATCCCGGCCTTCCTTGCATAGTTCTTTATCATCATCTGAACGTACCTCGGGGTGAGGGGGTCCCCGAAACGGTTAAGGAACAGATACTCGCTTTCATGGATCCTTCTACTGAGGTATTCCATGAGGAGATCCCGGGTGTTCTCATCAAAGAGGACTATACGATCCTTATCACCCTTACCCCTGATCCTTATGGTCCTCTCATCAGGGTCTATGTCATTGATCCTGAGTGAAACCAGCTCAGAGACCCTGAGTCCAGATGAGTAGAGGAGTGAGAGTATAAGGCGGTCACGGGTCTTTATGAACCTCCTGATGACGGAGCCATCATCGGCAACCTCAACGGCGTTGATGAGCCTCATGACCTCGTCCTCATTCAGGGACTTGGGGAGGGACTTTGTCCTCTTGGGGGCCTTTACCTCCTCAAGGCAGTCTATGCCACTGAACTCAAAGAACTTCTTAACAACAACGGTGACAAGGTAGATATAGTTCTGCGTAACCTTTTTCTCCCTTTTAAGGTACTGTATATACCTCTTGAATGACCTGAGAACCCTCCTGTCATCGTAGAGGTCATCCTCCTTCATAAGAAACTCATAAAAGTTTTTAACAATCGATTTGTACGTTTTTATCGTGTTCGGAGAGTAATTCCTGATCTCAAGTTCAATGAGGTAATCCTCAATGAGCTCTGGAAAATTGTAACGTTCAAGAAGACCCTGCTTTTCCTCTGACTCCCTGTTCATATTCATGGTATCTACCATAAATATCCACTTAAATCTTGCGGATCACGCGGTCATGGATTAAAGCTCATGAGGAACTGTTACCACTACATGTAGCTACGGTCTATGTTCTCACTGCTGTATCCATGCTGTGACATCCTCTGGGAGCTTGATAGATCCTTCTCAAGGGCCTTCTCATAGCTCTTGTATCTCCTTATGATCTGATCCTCAACCGAAACAGCCTTCCTTATGGCGACCTCCATGTGCCGGGTTTCAATGTATTTGCTCCCATCCATAACTGCAAGGTCGCCGGCCATCCTCACAACCCCTCCGAGGTCCCTGAGACGGAGTGTGAGGGCGTCATCGACATCATCCACGGCCCTGGCCCTGCGTTTAGCCTCCTCAATGAGGAGTTCAACAGCAGAGGCACGGGCATGGGGTATCTTTCCATCCAGCTCTATCTCCTGTGCAACGAACTGGACTATTTTTGCCCGGTTCTCGTCGGTATCGGGCATCGTGGTGTTTAAAAGAAGCTCATAACCCTCCCCCTGGATCCTTGATCTCAGAGGTGGGAGTATGTACTGGAGGTCTGCTATGTTGCAGGCACCGACAAATATGAAGTCACATGGAACCTCATCCACCTTCACGGAACTTCCAGCGCTCTGGGGGTTCCTACCGACTATCGGAAATGTTTTATCCTGCATTGCGCTGAATATGAACCTCTGAAGGCCTGCAATGTGAACTATCTCGTCTATGAAGAGAACACCCTCATGGGCCTCATGGATGGCCCCCGGGACGACACGTTCATAGGGCTGGGATCCAAGGTCAGGGTGACCTCCGTAGGGGTCATGACGTACATCCCCCAGGAGTTCGGTTTCACTCGCCCCCGTAGCCTGAACAAAGGTCTTTCTATCAAGGGGCACTATCACGTTCCTGGGTTTCTCCTCAACAATCTGCCTACGCTTTTCGAGGGCCCTCTGGTCAAGGACCTTAATCTCCTCACCACCAACCCGCTCATAGATCACAACCTCCTCAACACCATCAATGATGCGGGTCGTTGTCACCCTCTTCTGGGGAACGCTGAGGCTCCCTGAACTCATCTCAAACATTCCAAGAAGGTCGCCGATATGTTTTCTCCTGGCCTTGATATGTGAAAACTTGTCCCCGCCACACCGCGGGCAGATACTGTTATATGCGCTGCTGTATTCACCGCAGTGGATGCATTTGAAACCCAGACGCTCTGCAACAGCATCCGGGACGCTCTGGGGGTCTATGAGTTCCCCCTCAGCCCTTTCGATTTCAAGGATTTCATCCTCTATCTCCTTGCGGTTTTTGACCTCAACGAAGGGCCTCTCAGGCCTTTCAGGGTTATGAACGACGGTTATCTCCTCAGATGGTTCCGGGAGATGAAAGGATATCGCCTGGGCGAGGAGCGATTTTCCTATGCCCGGCGGTCCAACAAGTAGCAGATGTCTGCGCTGCTTCGCAGCTATCTTTATCATTGGCATGACATCTTCATGCCCTATAACCCTTTCAAGGGGATCCTCAGGTATCTTAACGTCTTCCGTGGTGTTTATATCCTTCAGATACTCACGGTTCATATCAACATACATTTTTGATGCCTTCTGTTAATTCAGGTGTGACCGGTTATAATCTTGAGGTTGTGGGGTTTCTTCACTATATCCCCGCTTCTAACGGCCACAAGGTATCTGAGTCCCTTCTCGAAGGAGAGGTCAACCAGGCGCTGTGTTATAACACCATCAAATACCACAGCGTAGGGGTGGTTGTTGACCCTGCTCAGTTCATCGTAGAGGTTCTCGACCTTAACCTCCCTGAGTATGTTCAGGGCATCGTCGAGTATCTCGGCGTTCCCGGTGCCCTCGAGCTCCTTCAGAATGTTACGAAGGAGCACCATCTTGTCCTCTGTTTTCTTCTTTTCCTTCTTCATTCCAAGGTCATGGTAGAACTGTTCAACAGGCACCTTGTTCCGGAGGGCCATCATTATCTCGTCCTTCTCAAGGTCCTCAACCTCCTTGCCCCTGGGGGCCCTGGTGACGTAGTCTATCTCACCAACCTGGAGGAGTTCCTTGAGTATGAGTTCACCGCCCCGGTCACCGTCAACGAAGGCTGTAACAGTCTTTTTTCTGGTTAAATCAGCCACTGTTTTCGGTACACTGACACCCTCCACTGCTATGGCGTTCTTTATACCGTACTTGAGGAGGTTGAGGACGTCGGATCTTCCCTCAACCACCAGTATGGCGTCTGAGGTCTCGACGTTGGGGCCGGCCGGGAGTTTCTCCTCACCGTACTCTGTGATCTCATGGACACGCATGGCCTCCTTGACCTCCTCGATCATCTTGAGGCTTTCGGGGGTAACCTCCTCCATCATGCTGGCGTAGATCTCCTTAGCCCTTTCAACGACCCTTTTACGTTTAACGGCCCTTACGTCCTCAACCTTTGTGACCTGGATGTAGGCCTCGCATGGTCCAACACGGTTGATTGTTTCGAGGGAGGCTGCAAGTATGGCGGTTTCAACACGGTCAAGGCTTGATGGTATTATTATCTCCCCCTTTGATTTACCACCACGTGATGTTATGTTTACCTTGATTCTACCGATCCTTCCTGTTTTCTGGAGTTCCCTGAGGTCCAGGTCGTTGCTGAGGAGGCCCTCAGTCTGTCCAAATATCGCCCCCACGACGTCTGGTTTCTCTACGATTCCATTAGCGTTAATTTGAGCGTGAATGAGGTATTTAGTTGTACTTATCTCTTCTTTTCCCATGTAAACCCTCCTTTTGAGGAATGACTGGTTATCAAATTGAAGTGTGATGATAACAGCATTCAGATATTATCAAGGGGGTATGGGCACACCTCCAGCTTCAGCCTTTCAATGTATGAAGGGAGACTCTGTATGTCCTTGATGTATCTGCGCGTCATCCCCATTAGTCTGCGCCGTATCCTGAGGTCTGGATCTGCTCCTAGACTCTGCATGTCCCTGTAGAGTCTTTTTGCAAGTTCGCTGCCCTTCCTGTCAAAGTCTGTTAGTATTATGGCCCTCGATGACCTGGATGCAATAAGGGCGATTTCAGAGAGGCTAAGCCTGGAGCCTGAAACCTTTATGAAGGGGCCGTTGATGCCCAGCTCCTGCAGGGCTTCTTCATCCCTACGGCCCTCAATCAGTATGGGTATTCCCTGCTCTCCCTGATATTTAAGTTCCTCTAACTCCTCCGTTATCTGCTGAAGCTTGATAAGAGACATAGGTAGCCCTTTATAACCTGATAATATCTATATCTTATATGACGATACTGATATATAAAATAATCAGAGACGTGTTTCTGGGCTATATTTAAATATTCATGTTATCATAATACTATATCATTTTAACAGATTCATGGAGGAAAGATGGTGGCTAAGGGCCTTATAAGAATCGTTCTGGATATACTGAAACCCCACGAACCCATAATACCGGAATATGCAAAGTATCTGAGTGAACTGAGGGGTGTTGAGGGAGTTAACATCACCCTCATGGAGATCGATAAGGAAACCGAGAACATCAAGGTGACCATTCAGGGAAATGACCTGGATTTCGATGAGATAACAAGGGCAATAGAGAGTTATGGTGGATCCATCCACAGTGTTGATGAGGTTGTAGCTGGAAGGACCATGGTGGAAGAGGTCACAACTCCCCAGGATTGATTGGATGGCCAGGAGAGGTATGAAACCAATTGAACGCCTCAGGAGACTCAGCTCACCTGCGGATCCTGTCAGGCTTTTATCAGGGATATCTGCGCCGCAGATCTCAGATGCCCTCAAGGGCGTGACAGGTGAGGTGGGCGTGATACCCTCAATAAAGCCAGTGAACAACCTCCGTGTCTGTGGCAGAGTGGTCACAGCCAGGACGTCCCAGTACGACTGGGGAACATCAGTCATGGCCATTGATGCTGCATCACCTGGGGAAATTATTTTTATAGGTGCTGACGGTGATGAGAGGGCAGTGTGGGGTGAACTCACCTCAAAAACCGCCCTGAAGAAGGGTATAGCAGGGGTCGTTATATATGGATCCTGCAGGGATATTGACGCTATCCTTGAACTTGATTTTCCTGTATTCTCAAGGGACTATGTTCCCTGTGCAGGAGAACCCCGAGCCGGGGGGCAGCTCAATGTAGAACTGGAGTGTGATGGTGTCAGGGTTAAAAATGGTGACCTGCTCCTTGGTGATGAGTCAGGTGTGGTTGTGGTACCATCGGAGGTTACAGTGGAGGTCGTGAGGGCCGCCATGAAGGTGAGGGAGAAGGAGTCCTCAATAGTGAAGGGTGTTGAAGGCGGAATTTCACTTTCAGAGATCCTTGGCCTTCGGAAGTAGTTGGTTTCCATGGGAGAGAGCAGTGTATTTGATTACATCCGGGAGAACAGAAGGACCATCGTTCTCTCATTCATTGCTGTTGCTGTTGTAATATTCCTTATAGGTTTTTTCGCAGGTTTTGGTGATATTCTGAGGGCCCTTGAGGGGACCAGCCCATATTTTCTTGCCATCAATTTCATCCTGGAGGCCATCATACTTGTCCTGTGGACCCTGCGGTGGAGGCTCATCCTGAATGTGGTTGATGATGCTCCATCCTTTCCGAGGCTCATGATGCTTCTTTTTACCAGTATCTTCGGGAACAACATAACGCCGGGGGCTGCCGGTGGTGAGCCACTGAGGGCCTACCTCCTGCGGGAGGTTGAGGGCACACCCTTTGAGATTGGCTTCGCATCATCCACGGCAGACAGGGTATTTGAGTTCATACCCTTTGCCATGATCTCCATCCTCTCTGCGGTCCTCATAATGACCTGGGATATATCCATCTGGACCAGGATAATTGTGAGTGTGCTGATCCTTGTGACCATTACAGGGTTCTCCCTGGCGGTCTATGCAGGTATGAACAAAAAAATAGCCCAGAGGATAGCCCTTTCTGTCACAAGGAGGCTTGTTTCATGGTTCTCAAGGTTCAGGGAAGGGGGTATCAGTTTTGCAGGGATACACGAGAAGGTCATATTCTATATAAATCGATTCAATGATGGCTTTTCAACTGCAATAACCGACAGGAGGGTCTTTGTTATCGGATTCTTCATATCACTGGGGATGTGGGCCCTTGATGTCTGCCGGTTCTATGTCTGCTTCCTGGCTGTGGGTGTCTCACCACCCGTGGTTCCACTCATAATAATCTACACCGTCGGGATCTTAATATCCCTCCTTCCGATTCTTCCAGGGTCCCTTGGATTGAGGGAGGGAATACTTGTGGCTTTATTTGCTGTTGCAGGGATAGGCGCCGATTATGTCATGGCAGCCAGTGTTGTTGATAGGCTCGCAAGCTATATTGCACCGACATTGATAGGCCTCATGGCGGCAATCTACTATGGAAAACAGATGACAGCATGACCTCCAGCCTAATTTTATATAAAATTATCGAAACATTTATATACTAGTAGTTAGAGAATATAGTATATAAAATTTTCGGTGAATCATGAAGGCTTTAGGGAATATTTCACATGTCTCCAACAAGGGAAGGATCATAGCACGTTCAGATAGAACACCGCAGCTTGGAGCACCTGTTTTTACTTCCAAAGGGAAAATGATAGGAAAAGTGCACGATATCTTTGGACCTACAAGGAATCCATACATATCCATAAAACCACTTCGTGCAGTAAACCCTGAAAAGTTTGAGAACCGAGTTGGAGAGACTTTATACGTGGGTATAAAGAATGTGAAAAAATGGGGGCGAAGGAAACGAAGGAGAAAATGAGGTCTGATGTTTCTGAAATAGAGAGGGAAACAAAATGCCCTGAGTGTGGCTCCGATGACCTTAGGGGCGACTACGAGAGGGCTGAAATAGTCTGTGGAAAATGTGGTCTTGTCATAGACGATAACCTGGTTGATATGGGTCCCGAGTGGAGGGCCTTTGACCACGAACAGAGGGATAAGAGGACAAGGGTAGGTGCACCCATAACCTACACCATACACGACAAGGGTCTATCAACAATGATAGACTGGAGAAACAAGGACATATACGGAAGGGACATACCTGCAAGGAACAGGGCCCAGTGGTACCGTCTGAGGAAGTGGCAGAGGAAGATAAGAATATCCGGCGCCACCGAGAGGAACCTGGCCTTTGCCCTGAGCGAACTTGACCGTGACTCATCAAGGCTGGGGCTCCCACGGAGTGTCAGGGAGGCGGCCTCCATGGTATACAGGAGAGCCGTTGAGAACAAACTCATCAGGGGAAGAAGCATCGAGGGAGTGGTTGCAGCATCACTCTACGCCGCATGCAGGAAATGCAACGTTCCAAGGACACTTGACGAGATTGCAGAGGTCTCAAGGGTGAGCAAGAAGGAGGTTGGAAGGACCTACAGGTTCCTGACAAGGGAACTCAACATAAAGCTGCCTCCAACATCTCCGGTGGATTACGTGCCAAGGTTTGCAAGCGAACTCGGCCTCTCAGGGGAGGTCCAGTCCAAGGCCATTGAGATCATTGAGATGGCAATGGAGAACGGCCTCACATCAGGAAGAGGTCCGACGGGTGTTGCAGCAGCAGCCCTCTACATAGCATCTGTCCTCCTCGGGGAACGCAAGACCCAGAGGGACGTTGCAGAGGTTGCAGGTGTAACAGAGGTAACCATAAGGAACAGGTACAAGGAGCTCACAGAGCAGCTTGACCTTGGAGTGACCCTCTAGTTACACATACCTTTTTTCTTGGATAAGTATAGCTGTTTTGCGTGTTAAACACACTTTTTTCTATTATCTGCAAATTTTTTGACCGGCATCTGTTCCTGCCACTTCACTGATTCTTTGATTCTGGAGAGGCCCCGGTTTTCATTTAAATATTTAAAAATAGCGATTTTTAGCATCCCCCGGAGCACTCATCTATTGTCCTCTTAAGGGCTTCTATGATCTCGTTGTTACCACCATCGTAGTCCTCAAGGTTCCTCCTGTAAATATCCAGCCTGCCAAGGAACCTCTCAAGGCTTTCCCTTTCAGTTTCCTCATGGAACTCACCGTAGCCGAGCTTCTCAAGGTAAACTGCATTCAGGATCTGCTCGAACTGCCCCTTCACAGGAACACTGTAGACGGGTTTCCTGAGGTAGAGGGCCTCACTTATAAGGGTGAAGCCTCCATTTGTTATAACCGCCGCTGCAGACTCGAAGTCCCTGAAGAACCGGTCCTCATTGAATCTCCTGAAGGTGAGGTTTCCATCAACACCCTCTCTGTCAAAGCCATAGACAAGGAATTTCCTGTCAATGGACCTGAGAACCTCAAGGAGCTTCCTGTTTGACTGACTGGTCTGGTATACCAGAACATGGTCCCCATAGTATGGTCTGAGACTTCTTATTTCCTCCCTGAGTACAGGGGGATACATGGACACCTTATCCGGGTTTTTAACCTCCGGGAAGAAGTAACTGGTTATCAGATAACGGCGGGGTCTCACAATGAAGGACCTCACAACGGCCTCTGCCTTCACCTTATCCCTGCGGAACCTCTCAGGGTACTCTATACGGCACTGGGTTATCACGTGCATGTTATCGATGCTTATGAGGGGGATGCGGAGCATGTTACTCACAAGACTGGCATAGAACTCAAAGTCAGAGACCACAACATCCGGCCTGAAGTCCCTCGCAGTCCTGTAGAGCAGTTTGAGGTTCTCCTTGAGGTCCCGTGGGAAGGTTTTCATGGCCTTCATGAAGGTTTTAACATCATTTACACTGTTATCCTCGTAGACGGTGTTGAACCCATATATCTCATGGACGTTATCGAATTTACTGCTCAGGTACCTATATGCGCGGTCACTTGCAAATATGAGGACTTCATGGTCCTCTGTGAGTTTATCAAGGATCACACCACTGCGTATCGCATGACCCATGCCCTCACCGCAGACAGAGTATAGGACCCTCCTTTTCCTCTTTGAGTGACCGAATTCATAGTCAAGGTCACCTGCACTGACCCTCTTCCCCATGAAGTCATAAATGGTGCTCTTGGTATACTTGAATGCGAGGTTTTTGAGTCCCTCCTTTTCAAGTCTCCTTATGGATACCAGTACCCTGGGTTTCCTGAGGACCCTGAACCTGCTTATCTTCCCTATCCTTTCAATGTAGTCTGTGTCCTCTCCAAAGTCCAGGGATTCATCGAATCCACCCACCCTATCATGGAGTTCCCGGCGTGTCAGTATGCCGTAGCATCCAGCCCCATGGGGTTTTATGGATTCAACCAGTATCATGAATCTGTTGGCAAATTCATGCAGTATCTTGTCGCGCCTCCTGGTTGATATGGGTATCATCTGGGTTATTGCGATTCCAAGGTCCTCTGATTCAAACTCCTCAACAGCATCCCTGAGGTAGCCGTCGGTGAGGACAAGGTCAGCGTCCAGGAACAGCAGCAGCTCGCCCCTGGCAGCAGCAGCTCCCCTGTTTCTTCCCACCGCGGGCATACCCCCATCAACAACCCTGCAACCATATTCTTCCGCTATCTTTCTCGTGTTGTCATCGGAGTTTGCATCTGCGACTATAACCTCATAATCCTTGAAGTCCTGCTTCTTTATGCTTTCAAGGAGTCCTGGAAGATATTCCTCCTCGTTGTATGCTGGTATGATTATGCTGAGCTTCATTCCCTGTTCCTCCCTAGAAGAATGAATAGAAGTTCCATGTCATGAAGAAACCATGGCACCTGCCATCAAGGCGACGTGTGAGTTTATCCAGGAGTTCCATTTCGTTCTGGTCTGATGAGAGCTTTAGGATGATTCTATCACCCATATTCTCCTCTGAGAGGACATGCAGTCCCTCAAGGTCGGGGCTGCCTGATGGGTCGAGGATGGTGACCTCATAGTACTCCGGGACTGATCCAAGGATCCCCAGGAGTATGCGCACGGCTATGAGCCCTGCTATTATGATGGTGGGGACCTTGAGGTTGCCAGGCCTGAAGGGAACCCTGAGGGCGCTCATGCCGAGAATACCTGATAGACCTGTAAGTGCGGGGGTTGAGAACAGTCCACCATCTATTATCCCTATTATGGTCGTGGCTGTGGCGAATATCACTATTGCAACGTGGAAGTCCCGCCGGTCACCTGTTGAAAGGAGGCCCATGAGATAGATCACCGGGATCACCGTGAGGGTCATGGGTAGGAGGAAGGGGATGTAACCTGCCAGGGAAGAACCGGTATGGATCCCTGATGATGCCGGAACAATGAGACCCGTCAGGGGACTCAAACTGGCCTTGAAGACGTGTGAGTGGGTTATACTGGTCGATGCTGGCGGATCCATTGATATGAATGTTGTGAATGGGGATACACCCATTCTGAGGCGTATAAGTATCTCAACTCCAATTCCTGTGAGGTACGTGATGAAGGCCAGAAGGGCTGCGATGTGGAGGTAGGTGTTCTTATCAAGGCGTGCAAGTCTCCCCAGCAACCCGTCCCCCCTGAAGAGGGGTGCCAGGAGGAACATGCTACCCATGACGGTGAAGAATATCACGTCCTTACCCTCTGATGAGCCCATGAGGAACACGTGTGTGATGGGTGTTATGATGTGATCCAGCAGGTCTGTCACCATGAGTGTGACCGCCACCCCAATGAAGACTATGCCTGCTGCCATGAACCTCTCTGATCTCAAATTTATTCACCCAGAAGAAATTTAATAACTAACAGGGTGAGATATGGAACTTTCCACTTATAAATTATAGGGGTATAAAGGGGACAGGGAATTGTTTATGGATCCATTGATCTATGTGCTGGCACTTCTATTCACAGGACTTCTGGTTGGACTTGCAACGGGCCTTCTTGGAGTTGGCGGCGGCTTCATAATAGCCCCGGTGCTATTCTTTCTAATGGAGGCAGGGGGCACACCACCGGATATTGCCATAAGGACGGCCTTCGGCACCAGCCTTGCCATAATACTTCCAACGGCACTGAGCGGAGCCCACTCCCATTACAGGAGGGGGTGTGTTGATCCAGGGACTGGCATCACCATGGGTGTTCTCGGCGCATGCGGTAGCGTGGCAGGGGTTTTCACAGCATCAGCCTCACCTGCAGAGCTCCTAAAAAGAATATTCGGTGTTTTACTCATCCTTGTTTCACTGCAACTCCTCCTATCATCCAGAATTCCGCCTTCAGGGGTTAAGAGGAATGTAGCAGCCCCCCTTGGATTCCTCACGGGTTTCCTCTCAGGCCTCCTGGGTATCGGTGGTGGTGTTGTCCTTGTACCGCTCCTTGTGATGGTCGCGGGCTTTGATGTCCTCGAGGCCGTTGGCACATCCTCCCTTGTAATTGCATTCACGGCTGCATCAGGGACCATCTCCTACATCCTAACAGGTCCCGGGGGTCCATTCACTGTGGGATATGTTAACCTCCTCCAGTTCCTGCTTGTGATTGTTGTGAGCGTCCCAGCATCAAGGCTTGGTGCTCTAATCGCCCACAGGGTTGATGTGAGGTACATAAGGTACATCTTCATAATCCTCTTAATCTGCACGGGTTTGAGGATGCTTCTCTGAGGCTCTGCGTGTAGCTTTTGATGGGCGACTAGGTGTAATGGGTGGATTCTGGGATTTGTCAATGATGAAGAGATTAACAAAAATATATAAAATCAGATGAACATATCCATAGAATGGTGAGATGATGCTGAAAAAATGGATGGGTCTCCTTTCGGTTATTCTGGGTATTGTATTTCTGGTATCACCTGTCTCAGGTGTGACGGCCATAAGCATACTGACGGGCATTGTGCTCTCTGCCCTTGGAGTCTGGATGCTTGCAAATGCAATCAGGGGGCGGAGGTACATGGAGGTGGGTGTGCTCTGGATGGTCTTTGCGGTTATAACACTGGCAGTTGGCCTCATGCTGGCCTTCAGGGTCTTCCTGATAAATCAACTTGCAGGGGCCTGGCTTTACATTACAGGGATCCTTCTCCTGGTGGCTGCAATGCTGATACTCTCAGCAGGCTCCCAGAGTTACCTGAAAAGAAATGCGGGTCTAATGAGCGCCATTTTGGGGGTAATATACATTCTTATTGGCGCACTCTCATTCAACCCGGTGTTTGTGGGTCTGGCTGTGGGCGTGATACTCATAGTTTATGGGGTGGCTGTACTCAGATCCCCATAAACTCTTCACCTTTTAATTGAAAGTACAACCCAGAGCACAATGAAGAGGGCGAATACCAGGTAGAATATTGTCCGTGTCCTCCTGACCCTCTGCTGATTTTTCAGGAGGATCTCCTGACACCTCTCTGAACAGGTCACCTCATCCATGGGTATTGGCGTGCTGCATACAGGGCAGTGCTTGTGTGGTTCAACCATGCTTATTACCTCCATTAAATTTTGATTACAGATAAAAGATACTTTGACGGTTATTCTGGGATAACTGTGGTGCCTATCCTGCCATCAATGGCCCTGAGGAGATTCTCCGGGTCGTTACCGTTCACTATCAGGGTCCTTATACCGGACCTTCTTATCATATGCAGGGCTGTGTGGTCAAAGAACTCATAGGTACCTGCCCTCACATCAGAGTCCCTTAGGTGTTCGAGCATCTCACTGGCGGTGATCTCAGGGTAAAACCTGGCTTCAGGGTACCTCGTCGGGTCCCTGTCATAGAATCCATCCACAGAGGTGAGGTTTATCATGAGGTCGGCCCCAACGGTTTCAGCTAGTATGGCCCCGACAGCATCTGTGCTATGCGCTGGTTCGGTGCCACCCATTACAACTATTCTGCCGGTCGCAGAAACCTCGAGGGCCTCCCTGAAGTTCTCCGGAACCCCAGGGTAGGCGCTATCACCCAGGGCGGTTATCAGGAGCCTGGCATTCAGGCGGGTCACATCTATGCCTATATCATCACACTGGGCCTCCCTGGCTCCCAGTTCCCTGGCAACCCCTATGTAGTCGCGGGCGGGTCTTCCTCCCCCCACAACCACAAATAGTTCATGTTCATCCCTCAGCGAATTCAGGATGTCAGCATAGGCCCTGAACATCTCATGGGAGAATTCACTTATGATGATTGATCCTCCAATGGTAATCACGATTCTCATAACGGTCCACCATAAAATCAGTTGACTCTTCCCTTCGAGTTATGGTTGAATCCATTTATACATTTTTCTCCCACCCTCCAGTAAACTTTATAATTACCCCGCCCCATATACATTTACAGTTTATTTTATCATTTTCATGAGGAGTGATTCATAGTGAGCGAACCATCATCCAAGGAGCTTTTCGAATTCAAGAGGATCCTCCAGGAACTCTCAGACAAGAGGGGCAGGGGGACGGAACTTGTATCGGTATACATACCCCCCGACCGACAGATCAGTGACGTTGCAAAGCATATGAGGGAGGAACTGAGTCAGAGTGCCAACATAAAGAGCAAACAGACGAAGAAGAACGTCCAGTCAGCCATTGAGGTGATAATGCAGAGGCTCAAACTCTTCCCGAAACCACCCGAGAAGGGACTGGTCATGTTCGTTGGCATGGTGCCCAGGGGAGGCCCTGGCACAGAGAAGATGGAGACCTACGTATTCGAGCCCCCGGAACCCATCAAGACATACATATACCACTGCAACTCCGAGTTCTACCTTGAACCGCTGAGGGAGATGCTTGAGGAGAAGGAAACCTATGGTCTGGCTGTCCTTGACAGGAAGGAGGCCACCATCGCAACCCTGAAGGGTAAGAGGATAGACATACTCAAGACACTCACCAGTGGGGTTCCAGGTAAGCACAAGGCCGGTGGACAGTCCCAGAGGAGGTTCGACAGGCTCATAGACCTTGCCGCCCACGAGTTCCTCAAGAGGATAGGGGATCACATGAATGAGGCCTTCCTCCAGATAGATGACCTTAAGGGGATAATCCTCGGAGGACCGGGCCACACAAAGGAGGAGTTCCTCAACGGCGATTACCTTCACCATGAACTCAAGAAGAAGGTCATAACGACTGTGGACACATCCTACACAGGGGAATTCGGTATAAGGGAGGTCATAGACAAGTCAATGGATGTTTTAAGTGAAATAGATGTTATGAGGGAGAAGAAGCTTGTCCAGAGGTTCCTCAGGGAACTCATCAATGAGGATGGTCTCGCCTCCTACGGTGAAAGGGAGGTTAGACAGCACCTCCAGATGGGTGCAGTTGAGATTCTTCTCCTGTCAGAGGACCTTAAGTACCAGAGGGGGACCTATGAGTGCGCATCCTGCGGACACAGGATGGAGAAGACCGGTAAGGACCTCCCTGATACTGAAACCTGTCCCAGCTGCAACGATCAGATGAGGCTCTCAGATAGGCGAGACATGATCGACGACCTCGTTGAGATGGCCGAGGAGGTGGGGACTGAGGTTGAAATCATATCAACCGAGACCGAGGAGGGAATGCAGCTTCTGCGGGCCTTTGGAGGTATAGGGGCGATACTGAGGTACCGCCCCTGATTCTGCACATTTCTGTGATTCAGTACCTTGAATGATCCCCTTTTTTCTATCACTGTGTGGCACTGTATTCTGTGGGATCCACTGTTACGCGGTGACCTTTAAGTTTTTTTGTTCTTCCTAATGTTCTGATTCTGTGGGATCCACCTTCAGGAGATGACCCCCACGGCAAGCAGGAGGTGAAGGGGTCCCTCGAGGTCCGCTATGAGGGTCGCTGTCCTTATATCCATGAAGGGTTTCAGGTGCAGGTAAAGGGCGGTGTACACTGAGAGGATCACCGCAACCACGCCTATGCAGGGGATGATCCCTGTGAGAACCCCAAGGCTGAGGATGGCAGCTCCAAGTGCATTGATGAGCTGCAGGATCATCAGGCTGTTCTCACCGAAGACTACCGGGAGGGTTTTGAGGCCCTTCAGGGAATCCGATTCAACGTCCTTGTAGTCGCTGAAGGCTGTGTTCACATACACCTTGAGGAACATGAAGATGAAGACCAGGGCCTGTGCAGGGTGGGATCCGCCCATTGCAGGTATGGTTGTCCATGAACTCCATATAAGGCCCAGGTAGATGTTCTTGAACCCTGTCATGTACCTTGTGAGACCCTTGAAGAATCCTGCGTACATGATCCCCATAATGAAGAGTGCAGCTGTGAGGGCCATGATCAGCGGATCCATACAGATCAGTAGCAGCGCCAGAAGGGCTCCTGCATAGGCTGCCAGCAGCCATTTACCCCATCTACGATTGAATTCTGACCTATCAGAGTTCGTCAGGGAGTCCACATCGAGGTCAGCAAGGTAGTCATAGGCGTAGACTGTAAGGGGCAGCATGAAGGATACCCCGCAGCTTAGGGGGCTGCAGTGGCTTTCAAGGAGAACTGATGATGCCACAAGGAGTGATGGCCCCCACAGCGCCGGGAGAAACCCCCCATGGATTAAAAGGTTTTTCAGGGCAAAAAAGAGTTCCCTTAAAAATGTCGCGTTTTTCAGAGATCCGGTTTCATATAGATGGACTGACATAGTATTAACTATGTGGGCATGAAAACTTACCACTATCCATATAATTTAGAAAAAATATTCCAGCTTGAAGGGGATTTGATGATTAATTTTTCAGTTCATGGCCCTGAGGTTCTGAATGGGCATCGATTATGCGGATAAAAAGGTGATCTCCCTCGAGGCATGCTGAAACCCTTATCTGACAATTATGAGATTAAGTAGGGGGAAAAATCAGTGCTGGAGGTTATATCCACACTTTAAATGGAAAATTAGATATGCAAAAAAATTCTGTGAGATAAGAGGTGGGGTGATGAAGTGAACTCCTCAGCCGAGTCTCCTCACCCTTATGAGTGACTCAACAGGCACACCGTCAACCTCTGATATGCCCTTCTTGTCTATTAGGACCGTGACGGCTATGGGCTTCGCTCCCTGATTCTTGAGGACCTCAACCACCTCAGCTATGGTTCGGCCGCTTGTTATGACGTCATCAACAACAACGACCCTCTTACCCTTGACCTTTGCAAAGTTACTGCTTATGGCTCCCTCTGCACCCTCATCCTTCCTGTGCTTTACAGGGTGAAAAACTGCAAGTGAGGTTTCCAGTCCAGTTTCAGCACCCATAACATCGGCCATCAGCGTTGCGAAGGGAACACCGCTTATGGCGATGCCAAGAACAACATCTGCAACACCATACTTGAGGGCCATGTCTGCCATGGCAGCTGAAACATACCTCATACGGGATGAACTGCCCCCCAGGCTCTCCCAGTTGATTGCAAAATCCACAGGGGCCTCCTTACTGGAAACAGAGGTTGTTGTCTGAAGTGTAAGCCACCTTGCAGTGTCCTTTGACACGTTCAGTTCATCTGCAATTTCCCCTGTGGTAAATCCTCTGCTCCTGAGCTCCTGGGCCTTCCTTATAAGTTCATTTTCCATACAAGCACCTCAAATGTCACCATTAACCTTCACGGGCCTGTGATCCCTCGCAGACTTCATGGCTGCAAGCACAGTCCTGAGGGCGTATATACCATCCTCACCTGTTATTTCAGGCTCCTCATCATTTATAACAGACATGAGGAATGATTTGATCTCATTCTTCAGGGGTTCCTCATGTTTTATATCCACGTCCTGGGCGAACTTACCATAGACATCCAGTCTCTGGTCTATATAGTCAACGTTGATTATACCATCAGTCCCTGTGATGGCCAGCTTCCTCCTCTTGTAGGGTGTGAGCCAGTTAACCTCGAGTATCCCGGTGATTCCGCTTTTGAATTTTGTCATTATCTCGGCATGGTCCTCGTACTCACACTTCTCTAGTATGCTCCCCATAACAGCGTAGACCTCTGCAACGGGTTCACTGAAGAGGTAGTGCATCACATCGAGGTCGTGTATGGCAAGGTCGATGGTTACCCCAACATCCTTTATCCTTGGAGGGAACGGTCCGACCCTCTTTGCTGATGCAGAGACCACGTCACCTATCACATCATTCTCAATGAGTTCCCTGGCCTTCTGGACGGCGGGGTTGAACCTTTCAACATGGCCGGTACCCAGCTTCAGACCCCTTTTGCGCGCCGTCTTTACCATCTCCTCTGCCTCCTCGAGGGTGAATGCGATGGGTTTCTCAACGAGAACGTGCTTGTCATGTTCAAGGGCATCCATGACCACTCTGTAATGGTGGGTGGTTGGCACGCATACACTGACGACCTCTATCTCGGGTATCTCCAGGAGGTTCTCATAGTCCACGTATCCAACGGTGTCATACTTGTTGGCGACCTTCTGAAGCGTTCCCTTCATGATGTCTGACACAGCCATAAGATTTGCATTTTTAAGTCTGTAGTAAACTCTGGCATGGTTGTAACCCATGGCTCCAACGCCGATTACACCCACATTTATCTGTCTCAAATATAATCCTCCATTTCTTTGGCGGCTTTTTTACCTATATCCTCTGCTTCAGCAAGAGACCCCTTAGCGGTTACCTTCCTGAGCATCTCACCTTCTCTGGTTAGAAGTACAGCGTAGAGGGTCAGCTGGTTTCCAGTGGCCCTTCCTATGACACCGAGGGGGCACTGGCAACCTGCACCGAGCTCCCTGAGGAGTGTCTTCTCAGCTGTGACCTCCTGCCGGGATGGATGGTGGGTTATCCTCTCTATGGAGCTCCTCAATTCACTGTCAGCCCTTGTCACAACCGCGAGGGCTCCCTGACCGGCGGCAGGTGTGAAGTATTCCAGTGGGAACCTTCTTTTAATGTACTCTTCAAGTCCAAGACGTTTCAGCCCTGCCTCGGCCATTATGGTTGCATGGACCTCTCCATCCATAACCTTCCGTATCCTTGTATCTATGTTTCCTCTTAGGGGCTCCATCTTAAAATTTTTTTGGTGATGGTTGCAGAATGCTTCCCTTCGTAGACTGCTGGTTCCAATCCTGGAACCGGGGGGGAGCTCGTCCCAGTCAAGGCGGGATACAAGGACCTCTGCAGGTGATTCCCTGGGCGGCACGGCTGCAATCGCAAGGTCAGGGTCCAGGTCACTGGGGACATCCTTCAGGCTGTGGACTGCAAGGTCCACCTCCTCGTTAAGGACTGCGATGTCGAGTTCCCTTGTGAATAGACCCCTGGAGTCCATGCTGTAGAGCTGGGAATCCCTTATCCTGTCGCCCTTTGTCTTTATGATCCTCTTCTCGATTTTCTCTTCGCAGACTTCACTGAGCATCTCGATGACATGGTTCGTCTGGACAAGCGCCAGGCGACTCCCCCTTGTTCCAGCTATCAAAGAATCATCTCCAGTAAACGTTAATCACTTGAGAAATTTATTGTATCCTATTATATAACTTTTCAAAAACTCCGGTTTATTAAAAATCATGTAATTATGACTACCATCAACTTTTTACCTTTTTGTGAGGTCGCCATACTCCGAGCGGTAAATGAGAACCACTGTACGATGATTTAGCCCCACCCGCAGGGCATCCTCAGGTTTCTTGAAGTAGATACCATACCCTCCGGTTTTCCTCATGATACTGTACCCCAGTTCGTCGGTGAATATGAAGTTAAGGTCATAATCGCTGAGTATCCCTGAAAGCCGGGACTCATCTATCTCCTCACAGGTAACCCCGTATCTCCCCCCCAGTATGACCACAGGGTCTGGAAGTTCCTCAGCCATTTGGAGGGTGTACTCTATGGCCCGGACGTTGAGGCCAGGGTTTATCTCCTCTATTATTGTGGTGCCATTGAGCTCTCTCATGGAGGTCCTGCCAGGGATTCCATGATAGGCTCCAACACCCCTCTGAACATCATCAACATCAAATCCGAGGGTCAGGGCGGCTCCTGCAGCTGCAATAACATTTGATAGCTGGTGTTCTGCCGGTGCAAAGGTTTGAATCTGGAATTCTGTATCCAGGAGGTTCCCCTCAATGGTTTTAAGTCCCCTGGCATGGATGATGGCCTCTGTTGACTCAAGGCCGTATTTCACCTCCTCCACGTGGAGTGTGGCCTCAGCGTCCCTCACCGAGAAGGTGTTTGTCCTGTCCCTGAAGTTGCTGTAGTACCTCCTGAATGCACCGTATTCGCAGCAGACCAGTCTGCTTCTGAATATCTGCTCCTTAGCCCTGCTGGCCCTTGAGGTCCCCCTCCTTATACTGTAGTCCTCGGCTATGTTCGTCAGAACCCCCACATCTGCCAGGCCTGTCCCACCCAGGGAGACCTCGAAGATGGCTGCACCGTAATCATGGTGCTCCGCGAGGTTCACGGTCTCAATTATGCTGGCCGGGGCTATGCTTATATCCCGCCTGAGGAGTTCATCACCTGCCCATGATCCCAGACTGCTGAGGACCAGGGGTTCAAGGCCCTTCATTATACTCAGGAGTATCCACACGGTGCTTGTTTTCCCCTTAACACCTGTCACCTCAACCACCGGCACCCTATTCTCCCTCCTCCAGGAACTGAGGAGCCATCCGGTTACCTCATGGTGGTTTAGATCTGACCTGACAGGGCAGTGTACAGGTGCTATTACTGTGGATCCACTGACAGGCCCTTCAACGGCACGGATACCTGCTTCCATCAGAAGTTCACGGTCATCATCATCGAGTGTGCCGTAAAAGTCCCAGGCCATGACCTCAGGGAAGTACTTCCTCATCTCCAGGGCTATGGTGACACCCCCATGGGTGAGGTCAGCCACGAGGGGCCTTACAATTTCAGATTCCATTTAAACAGCCTTCAACCATTTATAGAGTCTATTCCGCCCTCTATGAGCTTCTCACGGACCTTCCTGTAGAAGTCCTTGCTGAGCCTCACGAAGCGGGCCTTTCGCCCTGACTTCCTGAATATGACCTCATCCATGTGGTTGATCTCCTCCTCATACTGGCCGTCGATAACGGCGATTGCCTTCTTCCCCTTTCTGAGGAGTTTAACCCGGATTACGCTCTTGTTTGAGACCACCAGGGGTCTTGCGCTGAGCTTGAAGGGACATATCGGCACTATGAGGAAGGCTTCAACCCGGGGGTCAACTATGGGACCACCTGCCGACATGGAGTAGGCTGTTGAGCCGCTTGGTGTTGCTATGATTATCCCGTCGGCCCGGAGCTCCTCAACCACCTCATCATCAACAGATATCTCTATATGCAGCATCTTGGCTGGCCTGCGGGTCATGAGGACGACCTCGTTGAGGGCGGAGGGCAGCTCACCGTTGTGGTAGACACTCAGGAGAGTCCTCTCCTCTACGGCGTATTCACCCCTGAGGACCGCTTCAAGGGCTGAGAACACATTTTCAGGGTCAACCTCAGTTAAAAAACCAACCGTACCCATGTTTATGCCGAGTATGGGTATCTCCTTATCCTCTATGAGGCTCCTGGTCCTGAGTATCGTCCCATCCCCGCCGATGGTGAGTATAATGTCGGCCTCCATGTTCCTTATGTCTTCCCTGTATTCCCTCAGATGGGGGAGTTCCTCTGTGAGTTTAAGGTCGACTGTAATTTCAACCCCCCTGTTAAGGAGGAATGATGCCACCCCTCCAGCCATTTCAACGGCCTCTGGAACATCAAAGCGGGCTATTATCCCTATGCGCATCATATGACCTCCAGGGTCTGCATTATCTTCTTGTGGAGCTCCAGGTTTCCAGCTGCAACGAGGGATGTTCTTGCCTTAACGTTCAGGGGGCCTTCTATTTCGCCGCCCCTCTCATTTGTCACCACACCACCAGCCTCCTCCACGATGAGCTTGGATGCGGCTATATCCACTATCCGCAGATTCTCCCTGAGGTCCATGAAGGCGTCGTAGGAACCGCTTGCAACGTAGGCAAGTTCCAGTGCCACGGATCCCAGGATACGCATCCTCCTGATCACCCTGCAGATGCTGTCCACCCTCCTGAAACGCGTGCCATATATGAAGGCCCCCAGTGATGTCCTGTCCAGGGAGCTCTGTGGGGACGAATTTATCGGTTTCTCATTGAGGAATGCCCCCTGGCCTCTTATTGCCCAGTAGAGGTCACCTGTGGCGAAGTTCTTGACAAATCCCATCATGACGTTGTTAAGTGTTGGGGCTGCACCGCCCGGGTGGCGTTCTGCCACGGCCACAGATATCCCGTAGAAGGGTATGTTCCTTATGGCGTTGCTTGTACCGTCAAGGGGGTCAACAACGAAGATTATCCCTGGTTCATCCCCATCCATGTTTATGTGGAGGACGCCTATCTCCTCGCTTATTATTGTAACCGGCCTACCTGTGCTCTGAAGGACACCCACCGCCTCATCCTCTGCAACAAGGTCTATGAGCTTGGTGGGTGTACCGTCGGCACCCATCTTGATTATCTCCCCAGCATCCTCTGTCCCCACAAGGGGGGATACGGCCCTCTCGACCTGGTCAGCCATTTTTATAGCAACACTCTTCCAGTAGTAGATATCTGATTCCTCCATTCAACCCCCTTCCTGAGTTTAATCAAGATATACGACGGCTGATACAGCAGCACCACATTTCTTGACAACATGATTTGTCTCTTCTACTATTAATTCCTTTATTTCAAGGCCCCGCACCGACATCATGTATCTTACCATTGAGATGGCCTCGCTCCTCACATCCTCGGGGTCCATGTTGACGCCGGAGTTCTCAACGACACATCCAAAGTCGCTGGAGGTGGCCACAGCAACAGCGGCAGATATAATGTCCCCCCTTCTCTCTGAAACCCTGTGTGAGAGGACACAGTTCACCATTGATCCCGGCTCAAGCTCCGGGAGCTCCACTATCTTCGTGTTCCTTGGAAGTATACTTGAAACCTTTATCAGGTTCACGTCTCCAATTCCAGCCTCAAGCAGTGCGTTGTCAAAGGCGTTGAGCTTCGTGGGTCCTTCTGCGGTACCTGATGTTATAGCAACCTTCATCACAATCACTTCATGATCAGCTTACTGAATTCCTACAAAGCTTTTATATAATGTCCACTGAATTAATAGATATACATTGAACTCCCATATCACTCATTCTAACAGGAGGTAAGATTAATGTCAAAGAAAGTGGTTGAAGTTAAAACACTTAAGGTTGGAAAGTACGTGATCATTGATGGAGAGGCATCAAAGATCACAAACATCTCAACATCATCCCCCGGGAAGCACGGATCAGCAAAGGCCCGTGTGGAGGCCGTTGGGATCTTCGACAACCAGAAGAGGAGCTTCGTAAAGCCTGTTGATTCAAAGGTGGACATACCCATAATAGACAAGAGGACAGCCCAGGTCATTGCCATAATGGGTGGAGACGTCCAGTTAATGGACCTTGAGACCTATGAGACCTTCGAGACACCTATACCTGACGAACTGAGCGAACAGCTGGTTGAGGGTGTTGAGGTTGAGTACATCGAGGCCCTCGGCCAGAGGAAACTCATGAGGACCAAGGGGTAAACCCTCCTCTACCTTTCACAATTCTTGAAGGACACATGAAATGCTTCTTCACACCCATGAGCCCCTCAAATTTGCTTTTTCCACCACAGACCATGAAAGGATCCCTGAACTTTCCTTTGGAATAATGGGAGCCCCCTTTGATTCCACAACAACCTATGTGCCGGGGGCACGCTTCGGACCCATGGCTGTCAGGGAGGCATCCTACAGCTTTGAGGCATACAATCTGCGTTTCTCAGAGAAGGTAAATGTTAAAAGTTTTGATTTTGGAGACGTTGAGGTTTCTCCAGGTAATTTCATGAAAACCGCGGGTTTCATAGGGGATTCTGTAGCCGGAGTCCTGGACATGGATCTGAAGCCCATAATAATCGGCGGGGAGCACACGGTGACCCTCCCTGTGATCGAGAATCTGCCTGACCATGACTCCCTCACCGTGGTCCACCTGGACGCCCACATGGACATGGCAGATACCTACGCCGGGGAAAGGTACTCCCACGCCACCGTCATGAGGAGGGTCCATGAGCTTGGAGCTGAGATAATACAGATAGGGGTTAGATCAGCCTCAGAGGAGGAGGCTGAATTTGCAGTGGAGGAGGGTGTCCGGTGCTGCATGGCCCATGAGGTCATGGGGGATCCAGCCGGCGCCATTGAACTCATTGATGGCATCAGGGGGCCCGTCTACATTTCAGTTGACATGGATGTCCTTGATCCTGCCTATGCTCCATCAGTGGGTAACCCGGCACCATCAGGCCTCACACCCCACATCATGGAGGAACTTGTCCTTGCACTCTCAGGTAAGGATGTGGTGGGCCTTGACGTGGTTGAGGTGGCATCGGCTGGTGTGGCTGACCCGACATCTGTAAACGCAGCCAAGATAATCTACGACCTTCTAACGCTCCTCTGAATTCATCCCCCTAGCTCATTTTTCATCTGCAGGACCCCATTCAGGTCCATTTAATCCATATCCCCCTTTATAATTGGTGCTGGTCCCTGAAGATTTTATTCGTGCTCGACTTCTTTCTCCTGGCACTTAAAGATTTGGCCCCAGCAGATTTTATATAGCTTGGAGGCCAACCATTTAATTATCAGTCTCAAGTGGTGTTATCATGAATACAAGAGAGGTGGAACTAAGGGGTCATATAATTGACAGTCTGATACTCCCCCGGGCCCTTGATATAATAATGGATATGGGCGGGGACTTCCAGATACTCGAAATCGATATAGGTAAGAGAAAATCTGATCCAAGCCATGCAAGGATACTGGTGGAGGCAGAGACACCCTCACTCCTTAACCAGATACTGGATGAGCTGGGTGAGATAGGGGCATCCATAGCAGAGATAAAGGAGGTTGAACTGAAGAGGGCCCCCATGGACAGGGTTCTGCCGGATGACTTCTACTCCACCACCAACCACCAGACCTTCATCTACCATGGCGGTGAATGGCTGGAGGTTGAGGGAATAGAGATGGACTGCATGATAGTGGTTGACCCTGAGGGCAGGACAGCCCGCTGCAAACCAATCAGGGAGATAAAGAAGGGTGACCCTGTGGTTGTTGGGAGGGAGGGCATAAAGGTTGTACCTCCCGAGAGGCCCAGGGGAAAGCAGGGCGTCTTTGAATTCATGGGCAGTGATGTATCAAGTGAGAAGCCCCTCGTGACCACAATAAAGAAGATCGCATCTGAAATAACAGAGATCAAAGGTAGGGGTGGAAAGATAGGCCTCGTCGGCGGACCAGCCATCGTACACACGGGCTCAGCCCCGGTCATTGCAGAGATGATACGCCTGGGATTCATAGACGTCCTCTTCGCAGGGAATGCCCTGGCAACCCATGACATTGAATGCGCACTCTACGGGACCTCCCTTGGAGTTGATATAGAGAGGGGTGAGGCTGTAAGCAGGGGCCACAGGCACCACATAAACGCCATAAATGAGATAAACCGCGCCGGTTCAATAAGGGATGCTGTTGAGAAGGGTGTTCTCACCTCAGGGATAATGTATGAGTGCATAAAGAATGATGTGCCCTTTGTACTTGCAGGTTCAATAAGGGATGACGGACCACTCCCTGATGTCATAACCGATGTGATGGAGGCCCAGAATGAGATGAGGAGATACGTCCAGGACCTGGACATGGTCATAATGATAGCCACCATGCTCCACTCCATCGCAACCGGCAACATACTCCCATCACGGGTTAAAACCATATGCGTGGATATAAACCCTGCGACCGTCACAAAGCTCTCTGACAGGGGCAGCTCCCAGGCTGTGAGCGTTGTCACAGATGTGGGTGCATTCATCCCCATACTCCTCCACGAAATCAAGAAGATGAACGGTCTGGGGGATTGAATGATAAGGGGGAACCTCCTCAACGTCTTCACCGGCGACATCTACCCGGCCGAGATAGAGGTTTCCGGAGGGAAGGTGGCCGGTGTCCGGAGCATCAGCGGAAACTTCCCTGACATAATCCTCCCTGGCTTCATAGACGCCCACCTCCACATTGAAAGTTCAATGCTCACACCATCATCATTTGCAGCTGCAGCCATACCCCATGGCACGGTTGCAGTCATATCGGACCCCCATGAGATAGCAAACGTCATGGGCGTGGATGGCGTGAGGTTCATGATGGATGATGCTGCAGCGACACCAATGAAATTCTATTTCACAGCACCATCATGTGTACCTGCAACACCCTTTGAAACTGCCGGGGCAGAGATCACAGCGAGGGAAATAGAGGAACTCCTAAGAATGGATTCAGCGGTGGCCCTCGGCGAGTTGATGAACTTCCCTGGAGTTATAGCCGGTGATGATGAGGTCATGGATAAGATAGAGGCGGCAAGGGCCCTTAACATGCCGGTTGATGGACATGCCCCCCTCCTCTCAGGGGATGAACTATGCGCCTACATAGGGGCAGGGATATCCACTGACCACGAATGTGTGAGCCCCGAGGAGGTCCTTGAGAAGAGGAGACTTGGAATGAAGATAATGGCACGTGAAGGTTCAAGTGCAAGAAACTTGCGGGACCTTGCCGCTGCCGGGTGTGACTTCCTGGTCTCCGATGACATCCACCCCGCCGACCTCCTGGAGGGGCACATGGACAGGATACTCAGAAAGGCAGTTGATTACGGTATCGACCCTGTAAGTGCAGTGCAGATGATCACCATAAACCCTGCAGAGCACTACGGCCTCACCACGGGCGCCATAGCACCCGGGTGGTCCGCTGACTTTGTCGTGGTTGACAGCCTCAGGGACTTCAATGTTAAGAGGGTCTACATAGATGGCAGACCAGTTGCAGAAAATGGAAGATACCTCCCGGGGAGCCCATCGGGAACCAGCACACCCCCCAGGAGACTTGAGGTACCGGAATTCACGGCTGAGAGGCTGGGTGTCAGGGCTGAGGGTGATGAGGCCACTGTGAGGGTCATAGACGTGCTGGACGGACAGCTCATAACTGAGGAGTCAATTGCAACCCTGGAAGTTGAGGAAGGAACCGTGCAGGCCGACACATCCTCGGACATCCTCAGGGTATCTGTCCTTGACAGGTACGGGAGGGGTAATATCTCCAGCGGGTTCGTCCATGGATTCGGCCTCCAGGAGGGGGCAATAGCATCAACGGTTGCCCATGACTCACACAACCTCATCGTGGTGGGAGTGGATCCTGAGCTGATGAAGAGGGCGGTCGATATACTTAAAGAAACAGGAGGAGGCCTCGTGGCAGTCTCAGAGGATGATCACAGGGTCCTTAAGCTTCCTGTGGCAGGTCTGATGTCAGATGGTGACGTATTTGAGGTTGCAGATGGATTTGAGAACCTCAACACCTTCACTGAACAGCTCGGGTCACGCCTCAGCGCACCCTTCATGACAATGTCCTTCCTCTCACTCCTCGTCATCCCCAGACTGAAGATAGGGGATAGGGGCCTCTTCGATGTTGAGAAATTTGAATTTGTGGATGTTCTCGTGTCCTGATTTTCCTGGGTGAGTCCCTATATCTTTGATTCAAGGGCCTCTATTATCCTCCTCATGGCCTCCCTCTCCCTGGGGCCCCCCACCTTCCTTGCAACCCTGTTCATCTCAGAGATCCTCTCCCTGAGGACCACAGGGTCTGAAAATTCAGCCCTTGTATAGGCTATCAATGACTCAATAACAGCGTATATGCCGCGGTTGAGGACCAGCCTGAAGGTTTCAGCCCTCATAACATCACCTGCACGGGCCTTCACAACATACAGCTCCGATTCACCGAACCGGTCCCTTTTCACCACCTCCTTCACAGAGACAACCTCTGCAGTGAAGAATGCATCGGCACCCCTCAGGTGGAGGAATCCCCTGTGATGGCTGAACATATCCTCATCAAGGTCACCCAGGGTTGAATCGGTGAATATGAGGGGGTCAAGGGTCACGTTAACTGTGAAACGCCCATTCTCCAGCACATTCTCCACGGTACGGCTCCCCTGGTACAGGTAGAGTGTCACTGTATCAGCACCTGTGCACAGCACACCTATGGGGGCAGCATTCCCCACCATCGACCCGTCCCAGGTCACGACGATGGTCTCATAGAGCCTGCCCCTCTCCATATCAAGGGCCCTCAGGTCACTGAAGGAGGTGTACTCCAGTTCAGGGATTTTACCATGACTCACCTTCATATCAGCGGACAAGGGAATACCCCTCAGCCCCTGAGGACATAACCCTCTATGTCGGCGTTGATGACACAGTCAAAGTCAAGGAGCTCGTACCACCCGGCCCTGGCGAACATGTCCATGTAGCAGAGCCCCATGAGCTCCCCTCCTTCTTCAAGGGCATCCTCTATGAGTTTTTTAACATCCTCCATGTCTGAGCCAATACCCGGCATTGAGAGCCCACCCAGCAGTACAAGAACATCCACCTTTCCCGGGCTTATTTCGCCGAGTTCAACCCCATATTCGGTTAATTCAAGCTTTCTGGCCTTCCTGAAATCTGTGTTGGGTATGAATATGTTTTCCTTGTCCCGGACAGCGTATGCAAATAGCTGGGCGAAGGGTGTGCATACACCCGGAACACCTGCAAAGCCGATTCTCTCAGCATCCTTAACCGCCTCCCGGAATACACCGAGATGCTCCTTTATACCCCTGAATTCCTTTACCTTCTCCATCCAAACACCTCAAGACTATAATTATAAATTACTGATTCACATATAATTGGTTTACTGTATAATTCTCTTTCGTGATAATCATGGAGATAGAAAATGTTAGAAGGGCCCTTGAGATGATCTCATCTGAAGATGACTTCGGGATCCTCATACCAGAGGTGAGGTCCAATATTGCAATGGCGCGGAAAAATCCATGCGGCCCTGAGGATGTTGCAGCGGTTCCTGGGAGGATCACTGAGTTTCAGGGAAGGGCCTTCGCTTGCCGGGACCCTGAATACGGGGCTTCATCCCACATGGCCCGCTTCATAATAGCCCTTAATGAACACCTCCCGGCGAGGAGAAGTGCACTTAATATTAAATTTGATGAGAGTATAATCGGTATATGTGAGGATATGGGTCTTGTGGTCTCATCCTATGACCGTAGCAGGGAACCCGATAGTGTGAGGGATACTGAGGGGGGCAGCATACCATGGGGTGTTGAGGAGGCCATCAGGAACTCGGAGTCCCCTCCAGACGTCATATATCACAGGGGGGCATGGGGTAAGGAGCCAATGATAGTACTCACAGGGCGGGATGCCGTTGAGGTTGCAGAGCTTGCCATACGGATACTCAGGAAGTATAGGAGTTTAAAGGTGTAGATGATGAAGTATAGGATGTTCGATGAACTCATGGAGCAGCCGGATTCGCTTAGAAGAACCCTGGAGTCTGAAGGGGAGAGGATGGAACGCATATCCAATGAAATCCTTGAATGCGGACGCATATACCTCGTTGGATGCGGCAGTTCACTTTCAACCTGTTACAGTGCAAGGGATGCAATCGCCATGAACTATGAGGTGAGTATGGATGTTATGACCGGCTACGAGTTCTATTATCACAGGAAGATTGATTACAGTGACTCCGCGGTCATATTCACCTCACAGTCGGGTGAGACCGCGGATACCCTCGCAGCCCTGAGGAGGGCGAATGAACTGGGACTTAGAACCGTTACCATAACCAATGAGCCCGGCAGCACCATGGCATCTGAGTCCATGGAGACCATAGTGACACGATGTGGACGTGAGGAGGCAATACTCGGCACCAAGACCTACATGACACAGCTCCTGGCCCTCTACAGGATACTCTTCGGGATGTACAGTGATGAAAGATCAGATGAGATAATGGGGGAACTTGAGAGGCTACCCGGTGAGGTGGAGCATCTGCTGAGGAGAACAGAGGGTGACTGCAGGGATCTTGCAGAGGAATATGCTGCTGAGGATATATTCTACTGTATGGGGAGCGGCCCTAACTATGGGCTGGCCTACAAACTCGCCATGACGATGCTCATGGAGGGGGCCCTGAAGCATGCATGTCCACTCTATTCTGGAGAATTCAGACACGGACTCATTGAAAGGATTGAGGAGGGGGTCCCTGTTATATTCCTTGAATCGGGACTCCCGGGTGATGAGCTGACAGAAAGGGCCCTGCGTTTCTGTGAGAAACTGGGTGCTGAGAACCTTGTATTCCGGATGTCAGATTACTCTGACCTTAACGGGCTCCTGGCCCCCTTTGTACTTGCAGTCCCCCTTGAATGGTTTGTGTACTATCTGGCCCATTTCAACGGTGAGGACCCCGGCAGCACGAGGCATATAGGTAAGGTGAGATACTAGCCCATCCACTACAATTTTTCAGGGGCATTGAATACCTCTCTGTTTTCTCTTTCTTTAGAGAAAATGATGGCTGTAATCAGATGCCATGAGGGATGGGATATATCTAATGGCCAGGTATAGGGTGAGAAAGAGTTAATAAGCTTCACTGGCACCGCATTCAAAGCTGAATCTCTATCATGGTTCTGCATTGATAAAGCATTATAAAGCCTCATGGAACTAGTTAGAACATGATTTTCTACAAGCCAATGGACATGACATGCTCCAAGGACGCCCCCTCATCCTTGCCCCCCCTTAGGGGCCTGTCAGTGACCAGTGGAACACCTTAACCTGGACTATCGCCCAGATTATCCTTGTGATTATGAGGAGTATTATGCCGACAATAATCGCCTTCAAAACTTCATGCCGCGTGCTAAGATAATTCCCTTTTAATCCTGGCATTTTATCAGGGAAAAGATAGTATGTCGCGATAAACAAACCAAGAAACAACATAAACAAACCCCAAGCCACCTCCCCTTTAAACATTCCAACAACACCCCTCATAACCATAAAAGCAGAGAAAAGGAATGAGAAACAGATGTATCCCCTGGATGGGTATCCTTTCCCATCAAATTCCCATTGGAAAGTGTCACCCCTCAAAAAGAACACAAAACCAATATACTCTGTGAGGATTAGGAGAGCAACTGGTCCTGGCACCATCTCAGGAGCGAAGACAAAGGAAAACCCCGCAAAAAGGAGAAAAAAAGGGAGAAAGACGACCATGAGGGCGAGTGAAGAGGCTTTGGGAGTCCCTACACCACCTTTTTTCGGTTTTTCTCCTGTAACTCTCGTAATTCTCTCATAGAATCTATTTAGACGGTCCTCTCCAACAATAACCAAGGAAATCAAATATATAGTGAGGGTTAGGCCTACTGTGATCATTGCTCCCTCTGATGACATGATTTTTCACTTTCTCTCTCTATTTTTATATGTTTTCTGGTTTTGTAAGCTGCAGGGTTTAATGGGGTGAACTTTCTAGCGAGTGTATAACTGTTGATATTCCACTACCTTTAATCCCAGATTTAACTGTGTTCTCTATGGCTTCTCTCGCATCACGCCCAAGAGCTGCTTTGACTATACAACTTCTACCTCCTAAGATATACACAACCTTCACTTGTTTTTGCAGAAATTGACTGGTGAGTATTTTGAATGGTGAGGCTCCTATTGGCGCCTTGAAAAAGACCGCGGAACCCACTGTAGCCGCGAAATCAAGCCAATTAACAGGATTGAGCGGATCAACGAATAAACCAGATGCATGAGCTGCAAGACCCAAGCCCCCGATAATAAGCAGCAGTGCTGCTGTTGTTGGTATGCTTGCTGGTCCTGTCAGTGCTATTAGTCCTGCTGTTATTAGTATTCCGCCTGTTGTAGCTTCAGTTGATGATTTTAGAAAACTTCCAAGCCAACTGTTTACTTTGTCTGTTAGTTGGTCGTGGTAGCAGTATCTGTTGCTTGCTGTGGCTCCTCCAAGGCCATAGAAGCTGTCTTTAACTTCGCCTGTCAGGTTGATGCCTGGTAATCCTTCAACTTCAAAGTATATTTTTTGTTGGTTGAATGTTATTTGGAATTCTTTGCTGTTGAGTATTGCTTGTGCTATCATTTGGATGCTTGGAGTTGGTGTTTTGTCCTGTGAAGCTTAATTGTTCTTGGTTAGTGGGTTGGTGTAATCTCTTTGAGGATGTTGGAGGCTTCTATTCCCAGTTTTTTGGTTTGGGCCAGATGATGCAAAATTCTGCTCTAACTGCGGTTCCCAATTACAAAAAGAACACGAAAAACGTTTAGGGACAATGACTAACACTGATGATATCCCAGAGGCATTGGCTATTCTGGAGGGTGCCTACTTGGTTCGGCACAATGAAGAACTTAACAAACGTGTAAATGATGCCCTCGACCTTATATCGGCTAAAGGGGACATCGGGATCAAAGTGCTGTTGGAATGGCTATACCGCGACATGAGGTTAGTGGGTCTAACCTACAAGTCATGTTCGGCGGCGATGAAGCCTGGAATGAGTGGTTAAAGAAACGGGCAATTGTGGAGGCACTTGGTCGCGCACGTGCAAAGAGTGCAGTGCCGCAATTAGTTCCACTCGTGAGCGCCCAATGCAGGGTCCCACAGTTCTCTGAAATTCTTAGGCCCGCGGTGGTCCGAGCGTTAGGGGAAATAGGTGACAAGCGCGCTCTCGAGCCTTTGCACAACGCTCTGCACAGCGATCAAGTCAATCAAGCGACAAAAAAGGCCATTGGTGAAGCGCTTGAGAAAATAGAGGGTCACGCTCCCCGCGATCCTGCGCTCATCATAGCTCAGGCAGACTCTCTTTACAAGTCGGGTAAGAGCAAAGAAGTATTGCAAACGCTTGAGCAAATCAACTCTCGGATGTTTGACACGCTATCAAATCAGGACAAGTACTACCTCTGGTTTATGCGGGGAGAGGCCTACCGAACAACAGGAGACACAAAAAAGGCGGCCGAGTGCTATCGAGCAAGTCTAAAGTACTTCAGTGACCCATCTGCTATTGCCTACGACCGATTGCGGGAACTAGGTCAATATACAAAAGAAATTTAGAGGTCTGAATGTTTCGTTGCAACGGCGGTGTATGGTACCGATAGGCATGCTGATGTTTTACGTCTTGTGCACGTATCGCGACTTAGTGCTTCGTAAAAGTCTGTTTGGCAGAATTATTATTCTAACCTACGAACATTTTGGACCAATATTTGCGGGAATAATAAAACACTCAGCGATACTTCGCCTGCTTACCCAAATGCTGGTGGAACCGTCTGCAAAAGCGGCAAAAAAACTCTAAGAAAGCTAACCAGCAAGGATTTTGGAGAAGACGCAGAAAAATGGCAGAAGTGGGTGGGAGGAAAATAAGGGAAGGTTTATTGAGGGGAGAAAAAAACAGGGAGGTGAGACAATATGAGAAAAAGGGAAATAATCTTGATACTTGGTATGTGCATAATAATTGCAATAGGTGGTGGGTGTGTTTGGCATAAAACGCAGGAATCTACAAATAAAACGAATAAAACGCAAGAATCTACGGATTACACAAATTCATTTACTAAAAATCTGTTGGCATCCTGAACCATATGTTGGAGAAGAAGTAACTCTGACTTTGGATAAGAAAGGTTCTTTCCTGATCTTGATGTTTGGGAGCAGACTAATGTTGAACAAGGAGGCCAAGTAGTTCACTACAGGGTGGCCGTGTCATTATCATTGGGGATGTTCATAGGATTGCGTTGATGAATATCGGGCCAACCGTTAATGTTAAGGGAGCTAAAGCGATAAAGCTAACAAGGACACTCAAAAAAGGCGGTGCTCTTGGTGCAGAGTATAGTTTAGAGGCGTACAGTGTCGAGTCTATAATGTCCGCAGCGGCAGCCGGATAAAAAAAGGGAAGGTTTCCCCAAATATATTGAGGATAGGAAAAAGGAGTTAGAAATTGGAAAATAAACGAACAGTTCGTCTATCATCCCCTAATTTGATATAAAAAGCGAATAACCGTGTTATACGCAATTGGTCGCTATAAAATTTAGGAAGTGTAAAAATGGGAATATTTTGAAAAGTTGTTTGGAAAAAAAGGAAGGGTTAAAGAACCCGCAACCCCCCAAAGGCAAGCAACCAAAATTCGTTCGCAAGGAGCGGAAAGGAGACAATACATACGAGATCTATAAGGGAACGGACGCCTGAGTCGGCTAGAGATTTTCTTCTGACGAAGCGGGTCGATAAGAAATCCTACTATACGCTAAAAAATGCTAAAGTCAGGAATGAGTTTGGGAATAGGGATGGTTTCTATGTAATTTCACCCTCCATTGGGGTTTATGATTTTTATTTTGTCTTTTTCTAGTGCTTTGAATTTTTCTTTTGTTTTCTGTGTGTATAGGGTAAACTTTTTCTGGTTCTATTTCTCTTATTGCTTCTAGTATCTCTGGACCTGATGCGTGACCTGATGCATGCATTCCCTTTTCTAATTGAGCAGAGGTGCGAAGCACAGCCGTATGTCCGCTGTTATATGACCGAGCCGAAGGCGAGGAGCGAAGCGACGAAGCGTTGGCTTGAGCACACCATAATTATTTCCTTTTTAACTCTTCCAATATCTCTTTGTTTGTTTTTACTACTTCTTGAAGTGCTTTCTCTATTTTTTCGCACATCTCCCATGGTTTGAAATCTCCTTCGCCCATCTTTCCACACATCTCTTGCATCATTTTCATCATTGGCATTCCCTCACTACCCATCATTTTGGACATCATCTGTGGCATCATTTCCGATATATCCATTCTTTTCATCATCTCCTCCATCATCTCCTCCATCATCTTTTGCTTTTCTTCTTTAGTCATATCCGCAAAGAATTTTTCCATCATCTTTTCCATCATTCTTTCTTTTTCTTCGGGTTTCATTTTACCCATCATCCGTTCTCTATAATTTTTTCCATGAAAGATATATTTACCATCTCCCTTTTATAAGTTTTAAATCTTGTGTGCGAAAGCCTGGCAAGATCCTTCTATTGCTTCTTTTGGTTAGTTTTTCTAGGATGATTTCGAGTATGCTCCTGTTTTGCAGTCTTTTTAATTCGTTTTGTAGGCGGCTGACTTCCTTTTCCCTTTTCTTGCAGACCTCTTTCAGTGTTTGTATTCATTTTTTAGTTTGTCATGATCTGTTTGTAATTGGCTTAGTTCTTTGTTGAGTTTTTTGTTTTTTTCTAGTAGTTTTTGGTATTTTTCATGGGTTTCGGTGAGTTTTTGGAATTGGGTTTTGGGTGTTATTATTACTTTCTCTTTGCATTTGAAGGTTTTTGATTCGATTTCGTCTTTTTTAGGTTGATTGTGTATTGTATTGTTCTGTATTCTCTTTTTTTGTGTGTATTTTCGCTTATAACACCGATGATGATGATGTACTCTATAAATTTCATATTGTATTCTATTGTAGAATCTACTGTAGAATTTTGACTTTCTATTAGATTCTATTGTATTCTATTGTAGAATTTTGGCTTTCTATTGTAGAATTTGCGGTATTATCGAGTATTGCTTTTAGGCGGTTATATTATGGTTATAACCCGATTATAACCCATCATAACCAGCAATTTTTATCCCATGGAAAACCGGCAGATCATAATTCCGTCCACACGACAAGAGTAAAATAAGAAGTTAAGCAACAAAACATTTGGATTTAGTTATAGCTGGTATTAGATTCCTTTTTGAATGGTTATAATTTTCAGGTTTCACCAATATATGGTTTCACCAATATATAATATTTTTTCACCACTAGCATTTTCTCTCTTATTTCATACTCCTACACATACCATACTCCTACACATACTGATGTATGATGTTTTATTCCATGACAGGAAATGAGAGAAAGAGAGGCCCATGTTATGTCTCTGCAAAGGTCTCTCCTTGATTTACAGGAAATGAGAAAAAAGGGGCCCATATTATATCCTATTCCATGCAAAAACCTTAGAATGTGTTTTTTCTCTCTTTTTTGGGACAATCAACAATATTAGAAAACTTAGGAGAAGATCATCCAATATCACCTATTTAGCCGCTGAAACGAGTCAAAAATGCTAAAGGAAAGCCGATCATTATTCTTAGCAGCGTAAAATGTAATATAATCCCCTTGGGAAACTCCATGCGAAGTGTTGAAAGGAAAAACTGGAGAACATTCAATCAATAAACTAAAATGGGGTTTTCAGAGCCTAACAGAAAATGGAAGGGGGATTCACCCCCCATCTTCTTCCTTCAAGTCCGGGCATCCGAGACTAGGTATTAAGTTAATAGTGTGGATTTAAGGTTTGATTCTATCGCGCTTTTCATTACAGAGCCCGACTAAAATTTTATAAAAGTTCATTTGATATAATTTTTTATGGATATGTTGGGGATGAACGTATAACCCCTATAGGTAATGAAAGTGGCGGTTATGAAAGCTCATTTGGGCATGTAAGTGATTTTTTGGTGGTTTTTTAAGGGAGGTAGACACTACAGGTGAACCGAAAAGTTTCACTATTCCTTATTATGAAGGTGGTGAACTTAGAGCATGGGCTAAAGGTACCGTATATAAAGTCTCTAGGAGTGAAATAATAGTAACTCTTAAGCACGTTACTGAAGTGAAAAAACTTGAAGAAGAGATTGAGGAAAAAGAACAATATAAATCAATATTCGAGAACACAAACTCAGCAACAGCCATACTAGAAGAAGACACCATAATATCACTTTGTACAGAGAATTTGAGAAGCTAACAGGCTATTCCAGGGAAGAGATAGAAGGTAAAAGGAGTTGGACAGAATTTGTAGTAGGGAAGATTTGGAAAAAAATGAAAAGGTATCATAAGTTGCGCAGAAAAGACCTTGGATTAGCGCCCAGAAGATACACCTTCAAGTTGCGTGACAAGCAAGGGAAAATCAGACATACAAATGAACATAGGCATGATCCCTGGGACCGGGAAGAGTGTGGCTTCACTTATTGATATTACTGAGCTTAAAGAGGCTGAAAGGAAGGTTAGAGAAAGTGTGGAGAAGTATAGGGCTGTTGTTGGAACTGCACCTTTTGGTATAATAATATTAGACAGAACAGGGAAGATAATCGAAGTCAATGAGAAAATATTGGAACTTTCCGGGCTCAAAAGGAAAGATTTGGTAGGTAAAAGTTTATAAAGATACTCCCCAAGATTAAATTGAGTTTCAAAGGTATTAAATGGAGTCTTGAGGATATAGTATCTGGATTTAGGGATCTTATAAAGGGGGTGACGATAAAAAGTGGAATCATAACACTGACAAACATTAAGGGCGAGCAAGTTTCAATCATACCTTATGGCGCACTCCTAAAGAAAAACGGTAAAATAATAGGTTACTCACTTATCCTAGAGGACGTCACCAAACAGTGCAAAACAGAAGAAAAAATCAGGGAATCCTTCAGGGAGAAGGAAGCATTATTAAGGGAAATACATCATCGCGTAAAAAACAACCTGCAAATCATCACCAGCCTACTAAACCTCCACCACTAGAATAAAAGATGAAAAAGTCCGTAGACTACTTCAGGAAAGCCAGGGAAGAATAAGAGCAATATCCAGGTGCACGAACACCTCTATCAAACAGAAACACTAGCACAAGTCAACATCAAAGAATACATAAAAAAACTCCTAGAAGACCTGACAATATTCTACAAAGCCAAAATCAAAAAAGAACTAGAAATAGAAAACATACAACTAGACATAGACACTGCCGTGCCATTAGGCCTGATAATCAACGAACTCGCCACCAACAGCATCAAACACGCATTCCCAACCGGCAAAGGAACAATAACAATAAAACTCACAACCAAAAACAATAAAATAGAACTAACCGTGGCCGATAACGGAATAGGCATGCCAGAAAACATCAAACCAGAAAAAAACAGAAACACTAGGCCTAAAACTAGTAAACCTCCTAAAACAACTTAACTGAAAAATAAACCTCAAAACAAAACCAGGCACACAATTCAAAATAGCAATCCCCCAACAGAAAACCTAAAAAGAATAATCCAAAATTTCAATATTCATTTTGGCGACCTTTTAGAAGCATCTCTCTAAAGTCAATCAACAAGCGGCAGTAAGTTCATGCCGGAGATAGGATACACCCTACATAGCTTTTTATGCCGTCTATACCACTCTATACATCTAAATCATATTTTGATGGGGATGTTTTTCAAAAAACTCTTTAAACTCTTTTTTATGAGATACTATCATTTATTAGTATCATTTATTAGGCCAGTTTTAGTATTATTCGATAAGATTATATTTAATGTTGGATAAAGAAGAGGCTGATGTTTGGTATCGTAGAGTATTTAAGTAATATTGTTATTGGGTTCATCCAAGAAACAGGATATTTTGGAGTTTTTATATGCATGGTACTTGAAAGTGCATGCATCCCACTACCTAGTGAGGTTATAATGCCATTCAGTGGATACGTAGCATGGAAGGGTACTATGAGCATCCTTGGGGTTACATTTGTAGGGGCTCTAGGAAACCTTGTAGGTTCATGGATAGCATATCTTGTGGGACTTTATGGTGGCAGACCATTCCTTGAAAAATATGGTAGGTATATTCTCATCACAAAGAAAAAGCTTGAAATGGCCGAGGAGTGGTTTGCGAGGTATGGTCATGAGGCGGTTCTAATCTCAAGGATGCTTCCTATTGTACGTACATTCATCTCATTACCAGCTGGGATAGCGGAGATGGACTTGAAAAGGTTCACAATCTACACTTTCATAGGATCGGTGCCATGGTGTTTCGCCTTGACATATGTTGGATACAATCTGGGTCCCAGCTGGTCGACCATAGAATCCATATTTCATCTTCTTGATTATGCTATTATCATAGGATTGGCCTTGCTCCTAATCTATTTATGGAGAAGGTGATTTTCTATTCATAACTTTTTTTTGATTGGGAGTTTCTCGTAATATTCGTTGTAGCCTAGATGGAAGTGTGGAAGTTCCCTTTTGAGCTCTTCTTCAAGTTCTAGTATCATCTGGTATTCCTTGGGGTTTACATAGGCTATTAGTTTATTTTCCCATGCTTTTGGACATTTTAAACTGCAGGGTATGAAACCTGATGGTAGTATGAGTGCGTATGCGTCTTCTGGGATGTCCATCTCCTCTAATTCTTTCAGGTAACCTTCATCTATTGCGAATCTTGTTTCTTCTGAAAAGCTTTTCATGCAACATTCTGGGTAACCTAGTAGTCGGCCTATCTGGTAGTCGTCGCCCCGGTATCATAAACGTGTCCTTAGGGGTGTCAGCAACCGATACTATTATCGGTTTTGTCCGGGTCCATGTTATATTCTTTGCTATTTCGTCTGCTAATTTGTCGTGTAGGTATATCATTTCGAGTGCTGCGAGTGTTGTCCCATAGGCTGCTTTTATGGTCCCTGGGGTTTGGGGTTTTCTCGTGAGCCATTCCCTCAGCAAGTTATCTGATATTTTTGTTGTTGCCACTGTGTATGATACTATTCCCTGGTAGCCTGCATCTATCATTCCAAGCTCTGGATCATCATAGGCTCCGTTGTATGTCCTGTTAAAAGGTTTGATGTGGTAGATTGTGAAGTCGCGGTTTACTGGCGCGCCCCCGAATGGCAGCCCCATTATCGTCTTCTTAGCTTCTCCTGGATAATCTATGGTGATATGGAGGGTGTCCTTTGCAAGTTCTTCAAGATGTTGTAGGGTGTAGTCACGTATATCATCCCCTGTGAGATTGTTGAGATATTCCAAGCCATATTGGTGGATTTGCCATAACATCTGCCCCTCTGTGGTTCCTGTGAGGTTGTTTAGTTTTAGGATGGCTAACTGTGAAACTATATCATTATAAAATTCTGAGGCATTAATCTGTTCGATCTTATCTTTGATGGGTATCCAAGCCCCATTAATGTACCTCCATTAATGTACCTTTTTGTGCATATTGTTTGTCCGTCGACTATGATGCTTATCTCACCTTCAAAGGGCGCCGTCCTCCTCCATGCAACACTTATACCCTTAGCCGGACCATCAACAGTAACTGGCAGCGAAACCCTGAAGGGAACAAGGCCCAAATCATAAACCTCAGGGACTGGCTCATACTCCCAGACATAAGGATCGCCATAATTTACCATAAAATATTCTTCAGGAGACATCCCATAGATTTCATAAAAGTCGTGTAATTTATCCAGATTAAGTACAGGCCCCCCTGTAAAGGCTGTTGAAGTTAAGGTAAGAGAACATCTCACAGGTGCGTCTTCTCCGATGATGTATGTTGCTGTTTGTTGCTGGGCTTTGTTACCATTTTTGTCGATTGCGTAATAGTTGATGGTGTGTGTGCCTTCACCGAGACTTATTGTTGCTATTCTATTGCCTGTGTAGCTCCTCCCATCTACCTGGTAGTTGATCCGGGGGTTGTTGTCTTTGTTGTCGGTTGCTGTGATAGTCACCGTTATCGGATGATCATATACTCCAGGATCAGGAGATATACTTGTAAGGGGTGGTGTGGTGTCTTTGGTTATGGTTTCTCCTATTCCAGTGGTTTGTGTTATCTGGATGCTGTCTGGTAGTTTGTCTGTTGTGTTGTAGTGGTTTATTATTTTTGCGAAGGTGTAGATTAGGGTTTCGTATCTGATTTGTCCTATCTTTGTTGTGGCATAGTTTGGCGATCTTTTCTTGGTTTCTATGAAGTTTTTAATGTTCTGGGCTGTCTGTAGGTACTCCTGTTTTGTTAGTGTTCCTGTGGTTGACCCTGCAGGTTTTGTAGGGGGTTGGATGCTGTTGAATGTTATCTCAACTCTTTTGTTTTGGTTGAGGTTTATTATCGTGTTGGAGGCGGCGTAGAGATAATCATCTGCTCTTATGGTCTTGTTCTCATATTATAGTCTGTTGGGATATCTTGCCCTGCTGTTCTTTGTAGTTTTTGATTAGTTTGGAGGCGTCGGAGGATCTCATTGTAGTTGAGACTGACCGCCTCAGCACCTCCTGCAAGACAAAAAACAAGGACAGAAGCTGCCAGGACAAACACAAACCGTCTCAATAATAAACCCTCCCAGTAGTCTCCAAACAACAATATAATAAATTATAACATAAAACGATTACTATCTTATCATAAACAGAAAAAACATTTTAATGATCATCATCCCTTAATGTCATATATTAATAATTGGGTACCATCAGAGCCTGACAAAGAAACCCTAGATGTCATATCCGCAATGACGAGAACTAATCCAGGACAAAGAAACCAACAAAAAACGGTTCACATGGGCAAGTAGAGCCTCATGGAACTAGTTAGAACATGATTTCTACAGAGCCATTTTTTTGAAAAAAAGAGTTGGTGGTGGTTTTATTCCACCTTGAGGGTCTGTTTCTTCTTGACCTCGACCTTTGGAAGTTCAACTGTCAGGACACCGTTTTCAAATTTGGCCTTAGCATCTTCTACCCTTATCTTTTCAGGTAGCCTCATCTCCCTTCTTGCTTCACCGTACTTCCTTTCCTTCTTGATGAAATTGGCCTCTTCGATTTCCACTTCCTCCTCGAAGACTGCTGATATGGAGATGGTGTTCTCTGTCAGTTCTATGTTGATGTCCTCCTTCTTTACACCTGGAAGGTCGGTTTTGATGATTATGGCGTCATCTGTCTCCATGACGTCCATGCTGAGTTTTTCGGGTATGTTCTCTGCGTACTCTGAGATCTTCTTCTCAAACTCCCTCTGCATCTCCTTCATGTTCTTTATCATGTCCTCCATCATCTTCTCAGCCATCAACCTTCTTTTCTCGAACATTGTCATGGGCTTCTCGAGTTTCTTTTTCATATAACCCCTCCAGTTTTTTTATTATCTTGGAGACCCCTCTGCCCTCGAATGCAGAAACTTTCAGTGGATCTTCAACCATATTAATATATTCTTCCAGATACTTAACATTTTCTGCAAGGTCCATCTTGTTGAATACCGTGACCACAGGGATGTCAAAGATGCTCCTTATGCCGAGGTAGAGGCTGTACTGGTTTTCAAGGGTGTATCCGCATGTCTCAGAGGCGTCAAAGATGAACATTATCACATCGGCTATGTTCTCAAGGGCCACCATGGCCTGGAGTTCTATGTTGTTCATATCCTCAACGGGTCTGTCCAGGAGCCCCGGCGTGTCTATGACCTGTATCCGGTTCCACTTCCGCTCCAGGTGACCTATCTGGATCCCCTTGGTGGTGAAGGGGTAATCTGCCACCTCAGGCTCTGCACCTGTGAGGGTCCTGAGGAGCGTGGATTTCCCGACGTTCGGGAAGCCTGCTATGACGACCGTGAAGGCGTCAAGGTCCACCGTGGGCATGTTCCTCAACTTATTCTTTGCAAAGTCAAGAAAGTCAAGGTCGCCCTCGATCCTCTTTATAACTGATGATATCCTTCCGAAGGCTTCCCGCCTCAGACGGGATGCATCAGAGGGCTTCGAACGTTTTATACGGTTCATGTAGTCTGATTCAAGCTGGTTAAGTATTCCAACGGCCCAGTTAAGCGCCCCGAGGGATTTTTTGAGTTCATCCACCCCCACTGTCACGTCGATGTAGTCCTGGTAGAACTCTGGAAGGGACTCTATATCTGGTATCCTCTGGATTATCATCTTCAACCGGTCCCTTATGACCTGGCATGCGGTCTGGACACGTGTTGATTCAATGATCTTGGCCTTCTTCTGGCCGGGAATCTTTGAACTCCTCTTAAGGGATGCGGCCTTCCTGGCCCTCCTGAAACCCTTATCAAGAAGTTCATCTGTGGTTGGAACTGTGGGTATAATCATAAAATCACTCTCATTAACAGTTAATAACTCTGCGGATCCATTTATCTAATGTATTTCTCACTGGCTGGTTCTTTTCAGCACGGATTTAATCATACTCATGGAATATCTGGGCCTGGAACCTGTAGACCCTGGTTTCAGGGTCATAGAAGCAGTCAGGTGGAAGACCCGCCTTCATACAGGTGTTGCAGAGGAACTCCTCACTGTCCCAGCCCCACTCCGTGGCGACCTGTGGAAGGAGAAGCCCCCTGGCCCATCCCCTCTCAACTATGAGGCCGTCGACACCGACCCTTATGAGCCGGGGGTATTCGGCCGGGTTTTCAACCTCAATGGGCTCCGGCGGTGTCAGCACACTGACCTCAATCTCTATATCATCGAGCTCCTCGGGTTTAACAGGAGGGAACCGCGGGTCACCTGTTGCAGCGGATATTGCAGCCTCAACAAGGGCATCGATGAGGGGTTTCACAGGTTCCGGATAGCCTATACATCCCCTCAGATTCCCGTTCTTTTCAAGTGTAACGAAAACCCCCCTCTTCTCCCTGAAAACATCAGGTAGGTCGTCCGGGATTCTGAGGGTTTCTGATCCGCGCAGGTGCTCCTCTATGGCCATCCTCGCGATTTTAACAAGAATTCTACCTTCATCCCGGGATAATGGTGCGTACTTCATGTTCCTCCAACCATGGCATTCCTTATCCTCACGTGGGGGCCCCCATCACCCACGGGGACGCTCTGTCCGGACTTTCCGCAGAAGCCGATCCCCAGCCTGAAGTCTGACCCGACCCCGTCAACATTTTTGAGGGTCTCCAGGACGTTCCCTGAGAGGGAGACATCCTTCACGGGTTCTGCCACTTCACCGTCCCTTATACGGAATGATTCCGCAGCATTGAACTGGAAGATACCCTTACCGGTATCCACCTGACCCCCCCTTGAACCCCTCAGGTAGACACCATCCATGATATCCTCTATGAGTTCATCGAAGGATAAATCACCAGGTTTAAGGTATGTGTTGCTCATCCTGACAATGGGCTGGTCCCCTATGGCTGAACGGGCGTTTCCTGAGGGTTTAAGAGAAAGTTTGAAGGCTGTTTCCCTGGAGTTCAGAAGTGAAGTGAGGACTCCCTTCTCCACGAGGACGGTTTCGGCGGCCCTCACACCCTCTGCATCGTAGCTGTAACTTCCAAAGCCCTCAACTGTAGGGTCGTCGATGATGGTAACACCCTCAGATGCAATCCTCTCACCCAGTTTACCCTCGAGTATTGAGTCACCCTGCAGTATGAGGTCTGCCTCGGCTGCGTGCCCCAGGGCCTCATGTATGAATACACCCGTAAGTTCGGGGTCGGTCACTATATCAAAACGTCCTGATGGCGGCGGACTCGCCCTCAGGAGCCTGACAGCCTTTTCACCGGTCCTGCGACCAAGCTCCTCGATGTCCTCCCCCTCCAGTATCTCGAAGCCACCGGTTCCACCGCAGCTCTTATGGCCGAACTGTATCCCTGAGCCATCAGAGGCAACAGCGTTTAGAAAGAGGGCGACCCGGGTCTCATCCATCTCAATCTGTGAACCCTCCGAGTTCAGGAAGACAGATGAACTCTCCATGTCAACGTAGCTCACAGTGGTGCTCACAACACCATCGACTGATGCGGCATGGTGTGCATCTGATACCAGCTCCCTCTTCTCGTCTGCAGGGACATCTGAGGGCGGCCGGGATGACCTTACCCTGGTTTTATCAACAGAGGGAGCACCTGGACCAACCTGGACATCGCCCCTGAGGGACCCGGCCATCTTTATGGCCTTCAGGGCCATTTCAGGCAGCTGGGATGGTTCATCTGTAAAGGCGAATCCCCATGAACCATTCCTCAGCACCCTTACCCTGAAACCTGAGGCGCTCCCAGATTTAACCTCCTGCAGGTTGCCGTCCTTCATTAGAATTGAGCTTGTCCTGGAGGTGCCAGCCCTTATATCTGCATATTCCACCATATCCTCTATGTCCCTGAGTATGCCGCCAAGATAATCGATGTCAATCTCCATTTCCCATCAGCCTTCAAAAGTTTCTATTAATTAATCTTGTATGTGGGGACTTATGATTCTTTTGATGTTCCCTGATTATCACAGGGTCTATGAACTCAATAAATATTTAAATGAACATCCATATACCAGTAACCAGTTCATTTTATAGATAGCACCGGATGTGGTATATTGAAGACAATTGAGGAGATAAACCAGAAGATCAGGGATGGGGATGCTGTGGTTGTCACAGCCGCTGAGATGACAAGGATAGTTGCTGAAAACGGCCCCATGGACGCTGCAAAGGAAGTTGATGTTGTTACAACAGGTACATTTGGTGCTATGTGTTCCTCAGGCGCTTTCCTCAACTTCGGACACTCAGATCCACCCATAAAGATGGCGAGGACCTACCTCAATGGTGTTGAGGCCTACTCTGGACTCGCAGCAGTTGATGCATACATAGGTGCAGCACAGCCAAACCGTGACCCCGAGGTGGGGCTCAGCTATGGGGGTTCGCATGTAATCGAGGACCTCATAAGGGGGAAGGAGGTCGAGCTGGTGGCAGAGGCCTATGGAACAGACTGCTACCCCCTCAAGAATGTTGAGACCCTCATAAGCCTTGAGACCATAAACCAGGCGGTCATGGTTAACCCGAGGAACTGCTACCAGAACTATGCAGTGGCGGTTAACTCCACAGAGGAGACACTCTACACCTACATGGGAACACTGCTCCCCAACTATGGAAACGTCACCTACTCAAGTGCAGGGGAGCTCAGCCCCCTCATCAATGATCCATACTTCCAGACCATAGGTGTCGGTACAAGGATATTCCTCTGCGGTGCAGAGGGTTACATAGTGGGGGAGGGTACACAGCACTCAACTGAATCTGAGAGGAGAAATGGTGTGCCTGTTTCGCCATCAGGCACCCTCATGTTGAAGGGTAACATGAAGGAGATGGACCCTGAATATGTGCGTGGAGCCACAATGCCAAGGTATGGCCCAACACTCTACGTGGGAGCCGGGATACCCATACCTGTGCTCAACGAGGACATAGCGGCTGCAACAGGGATATCAGATGAGGAAATAGTCTGCAGGGTCATTGACTATGGTGTGCCCCGAAGATCAAGACCCGTGGTGAAGGAGACCAATTATAAGGAGCTCAAATCAGGGAAGATTGAAATAAACGGGATGGAGGTCCCGACATCACCCCTATCATCAATCAGGAGGGCCCTCAAGATTGCAGAGGAACTCAAATCATGGATTGAAAGGGGTGACTTCCTCCTCACAGAGCCAGTTAAGAGCCTCCCCTCAAGATCATCCACCAGACCCCTTGAGATAAGAAGGCCATCCATCATGGTGAGGGAGCTCGAGAGCAAACCCGTCATCATAACCCACCAGGAGGATGACCTGAAGGATGTGGCCAGGAAGATGGTTGACAACAACATAAACCACATACCCGTCGTTGACAGTGAGGGCATCCTCAGGGGTATAGTGACATCATGGGACATTGCAGACGCGGTGGCAAGGGGTAAGCGGAGGCTCAGGGATATCATGACCCGCAGGGTGGTTGTTGCAAGGGAAAATGAGCCCGTCGACGTTGTGGCAAGACGCATAGATAAGTATAACATTTCAGGTTTACCCATAGTTGATGATGAAAACCGTGTTAAGGGTATAATAACCGCGGAGGACATTTCAAGGTTAATAGGGAAAGTGGATAACAGGGGAGAATCAATATGAAGGCCTGGCTTAAATTCTCACCGAATATTGTTAACAAGTCAATAATATCAGAAGCCATCAGGAAGTATGACATCGAATTCAACATCCTGAGGGCAAACATCACACCCCGCGGGGGTAAGATGCTCGTTGAGATCAGCGGCCCCCAGGAGAGGGAGGGGATAGAATTCATAGAGGAGGCCGGTATAGAGGTGCACCCGGCGGTTAGGGTCGTGAAGAAGGACCTTGAGAAGTGCATGGACTGCGGCGCCTGTGTATCCCTCTGCCCGGTTGGCGCCATATGCATCCAGGATGACTGGGAGATCCTCCTCGATGATAATAAATGTATCGGCTGCAGCTTCTGTGTGAACTCCTGTCCCACAGGGGCCATAGTGCTCTTTGACTGACTCTCTGGAAGGATCCCATGGTTCTGGTGGTTGGCTCAGGTGCTGGCGGCGCAACCCTTGCAAGGGAACTCGCCATCCGGGGCATTGACGTTACCGTAATTGAGAGGGGCCCCTATGTTAAGGATTCTGATGCATTCCTGTGCTATGAAGACCCTGGTGACGTTGATATCCTGAGGACAAACTGTGTTGGAGGATCAACCCTTGTTGCTGCAGGAAACGCTGTCAGGGTCCTTGAGGATACCCTCAGGGGCTACGGGGTTGACATAGGCGGGGACCTCGATGCCATTGAGGCTGAACTCAATGTAGGAGAGCTCCCGGAAAGCCATACAGGCACCGGCACAGCTATGATAATGGAGGCTGCGGAGTCCCTGGGCCTCAGGGTAAGGAGGATGCCTAAATTCATAGACCCCGCTAAGTGCAGGCCCTGCGGTAAATGTTCATTCGGATGCCCGAGGGCTGCTAAGTGGTCTGCAAGGAGATTCCTTGATGAGGCACTTGAACACGGGGCTGTTCTCATTGAAGAAACCGAGGCTAGGAATGTAATTGTCAGGAACGGTTCAGTCTCTGGCCTTGAAACATCCCGGGGAGATTTCCAGGATGAAACGGTTGTGCTGGCAGCCGGAGCCATCGAAACCCCCAGGATACTCATGAGGGCAGGGATAGATGCAGGTAACGGACTCTTCATGGACACCTTTGTGACTGTGGGCGGGATACTTGAGGGGATCGGGTTCTGTGATGAGGTCCAGATGAACGCCCTCATAGAACTTGATGGTTTTATACTATCACCCCACTTCTCAACCCTCCTCTTCCCTGGGGAGGAGAGGAACGTCCTCGGTATCATGGTTAAGATAGCCGATGAGAGGTCTGGACGTGTGGAGGCCGACAGGGTTGTCAAGCATCACACAGCCAGGGATGTCAGTCTCCTTTCCGGCGGGACGGCCATCGCCGGGAGCATACTAGTAGGGGCTGGTGTCAGGGCGGACACATTGAGGTCCACCGTACCCAGGGGGGCCCATCCTGGGGGCACCGCCTCCATGGGGGAGGTTGTTGATGAGAACCTGGAGACCTCCATTGAGGGCCTCTTTGTGGCTGATGCGAGTGTGCTGCCAGAAGCACCTGGTGCTCCTCCCATACTGACCATAATGGCACTTGCAAGGCGTCTGGCACGCCATATAGCTTTGATTTTATAATAGAGTTTTTCAGACCTGCAGTGTGTTTATTCAATTTAGTTTATAAGGAGAACACAGCACATAATATAAGACACCTTGAATATACATACTTCCAAGGTGAAATTATGAAAAATTCACGGATCAAACTCATAACACTTCTATTTTCGGCCGTACTCCTATTCTCCACCCTGCAGGCAGCCTCGGCCCTCAAAACCGAGATAATCTACACAGGTACAGGGGGAGATGTGACAAAGAACTACTACATAGAGAAGTACACCCCCAGGACCCAGGTGACTTCAGAGGTGTTCCAGGCGGCCAGGAGGGGGACACCCATGTTCACCTTTGGAGATGGTGGGGGTAAGAAGGTCATGATAGTCGCTGGGGTCCATGGGAATGAACTCCCGGCATCCATAGCTGCTGTTAAACTCATAAACTACCTGTCAGGCAAGAAGATCAGGGGCACGGTCTACGTTGTGCCCTTCCTCATACCATCATCCACCGCGAGAACTTCCAGGTACTGGAATGGTAAGAACCCCAACAGCATAGCAAATATCAGGGGCACACCCACAAACAGGATACTCCAGATTGCACTTTCAAGGGACGTGGATGCGGTTGGCGACTTCCACTCAACAAGGCCCGGTGGAGTGCCAGGGAAAACATCCATCCTCTGCACACGGATCCCAACCTATGAAAGCTACAGGATGGCATACTACATGAGCCGTTACAGTGGGTCCGCCTTCATACCTGCCCAGGTTGCAGGTAAGGATTACCCGAGAGCCCTTGAGGATGTATGCAACCTTGCAGGTATCCCTGCAGTGACGGCTGAGGTTAAATCCCCCCATGGTTATGTTGCATCTGGAAGTGTCACAAAATCCTACACCCAGATGATGGGCTTCTTAAAGTACAATGGGATCGTCTGATTCCCTATAAGGGTTCAGCATCCCCCCTTTTGTCGTAAAAAATTTTCATTTTTTCCTTTGAAAAGATTTTGAGCTTCTAAAATATCCATCTCTTTAATGGTGGAGATTTTTGCTGTCTTTTGAACGGTCCTTTTCTGACGGAACTCTCTCCTGTGGTGGGAAGGAGTGGGCTTGCTCTTTTTTTGAACAGTCTTTTTCTGATGAACCTCTCTCCACAGCACTGTCAAAAAATGAGATTCATGTGATGAGGTCCTTTACGAACTCCACCACAGTATCAATCAGGCCCTTACCAACCTTCACAGAGGATGGGAACACCATCCGGCTCCTGTCTGTGTGGTTCTGGATTATCTGTGCAAACATGGCCGTGTACTCATCCCTGCCGATCCTATCAGCACCAACCTGCACATATGATGGGAGCCTGCCATTACTCCTGGTGAACTCATAGACCCTCCTTGCAACGTCACGGTACCCTGCCCTTGACAGTGTCCCGGTGTAGGTGTTACTGGATGATGGGGCATCGGATATCCTCGTGGTGTTCTTCCTTACAGGGAGGCCTGCAATGTACTGTGATGCAAGGTAGACCCATTCCTGCCTGGGCATCACAGTGGCCTCTCCCCTGACTATCCTCTGGGCATCTGTGGATAGGGTTGTGGGGTCAATCTCATGCCTTGCCACGTACCTGGAGGTGTCCATATCCCCAAGGTGCTCCCCATCTGCAGAGTAGGCATATTCAATCAGCTTCATGGCTGTGAGGTGTATCTGCTCATCACTGCTGAAGCTCCTGGGTTCTATGAGGAGTATGCCCGCATCCCTGAGGAATCTGGAGGGCTCATTTATCCCTGCGAAGTAGGGGCTGGAGAAGTTGTCGTCCCAGGCCCTTGGAAGGTATCCAGTCGCTGAAAGTTTGAGGCTTCCATAGTTCACATAGACGATACCATCAAGTCCACTGGCATAGGATCTCAGGTACCCCCTCTTCACCCCTGAGACAACACCATACATTGTACCGGGACATGCCGCGGCAATGTAAACAGCCAGCGAACCCTTAGGGGCGTTCTTAATCGCCCTGTCAGCCTCTCCTGGAGCAGGTGACTTCTCATCGACAATGACCCTTGCTGAACCACCTATCTCGGCCCTTATGGACTCCATGAGGCTCCTTCCATCCACACCACTGAGCCTGTCAGAGCTTATGTAGATGGTTTCGAGGTCCCTGGAAGCGTAGCGGTTCATTATAACCGATGTTGTGGGGTACCCTGAGGACCATAGGGAGGTCCCGTTAACCCTCACTCCTGTTGAGGTACTGTAATATGCCCTGGTCTTCCAGATTGTCATGGCAACCGGTAGAAGCGTCCCCGGCGCTGAGACCCGCTGTGGGGATGCTGGCTGAACAGCGCTGAGGGTTGCAGAGTCACTTCCATACCAGACCCGCCTCCAGGGTATTCCAATACCCCTCAGGGACGAGGAGGGTATTGCTGAAGGGGATGCACATATGATTATACTCCTGGGCTTTAAACGTTTTATCTCTGTCCTGGTGGCTGATGGTAATGTTTTACCGGCTAATAGGAGGGGCGCATCATTCTTTATTGCAATGTATGCTGCTGAAATGTCTGACCCCGTCCCCAGGACAACAACGTCGCTCCGGCTCCAGTAACGTGCAAGTGTGGATGTCCTCGCCGGGATCCGGGTCCCATTCACCCCCACGTCACCAACAACCACAGGGCTCTGGCCCCTGAGGTACTTCATCACGGACTTCTCAGGGGTGTGGCTGCTGATTATCAGCCGGCCATCTGTATGGGCCGCGGCGGGTGCAGTTATGATGGCATGGGAAGGATCCGTTACAAAAACAGCTGCAGATGCAGGTGAAACCAAAAGGAGTAACGCCATCAGCATGACAGTTAACTTCACTCTCATCCTTCCCAGAACTCTTACCGTGTTCTGGATGACCTGGAGGTTGCAATGGTATTCATATCTCATGCTATCACTCCTAGAACTGTGACTCGATCTCATCGGCCTCAATGAGGCGTTCACAGTAGTAGCAGCGTAGCAGAACAGGTTCCTTTGAGATGACATAGAAACGGTTCTCAACACCCTCGTCACTGTTTGTGATGCAGTTGGGGTTCGGACATCTCAGGATGCCCCTGACCTCCTCCATGAGCCTCACCTTGGCCTTCTCAACAATCTTATAGTCCCTTACAATGTTTATTGTGGCCCTGGGGGCTATCAGGGCTATCTGATCAACCTCTGAGGGTTTGAGTTCCCTGTTCTCTATTTTAACTATGTCCTTGGATCCGAGCTGGGAGGAATCCATGTTCATTGCAACCGTCACCTTGCTATGCCCATCAGGGAGTCCAAGGATGTTGAGGACATTCAGGGACCTGTTTGCAGTTATATGGTCAATAACGGTCCCGTTCCTTATTGGTTTGACCCTCAGTTCGAAGGGTTTCTTCATATCCATCCCTCCTGTGACATTGAAGGATACCTCCGGGATGACATCCCCCTGGATGCCATCATATCTGGAGGATATCCCTGTTTTAGGCGGTATCGGATGATCTCCTATTTTCTCATGGCAACGTTGAATGTTTCAATGAACCTGGCGTAGACTGGTCTTGTGATGAAGACCCCTATCAGGACACCGAGGACCGTTGTGAATGCAAAGCCGGCAAGGAGACCTATACCGGTGGCACCCCTTGAGAAGCCTATGTAGGCCAGTGGGAGCATTGCAGCTATAAGGGTACCTGCGGATGCAAATATTATGAAGAAGGCATCCTTTATCCTGAACTTACGCCTTGTTCTCCTGCCCTCACCGGAGAGGACTTCATCTGTTATGATTATCTGGTCGTCCACCCCTGTACCTATCGCCGCCAGTATACCTGCTATGGCTGCAAGGTCAATGTTCCACCTGATAACCGCGGCCGCCCCCAGTATGAGTATGAGCTCTGCGAGGGTTGTGAAGAATATTGGCAGGACCAGGAGGGGACTGCGGTACCTCACTATGAGTATCAAGGCGATTGCAAGCACAGCAAGGAGTCCCGCGATCAGCGCACCCTCTGTGAACTGTTTTCCGAGTTCAGGGGATACGCTGCTCACACCGACAATCTTAACCTTAACAGGCAGTGAACCTGTTTTGAGGAGGGTTTCTATCTCCTTTGCCTGGACCTCAGCCTCTGCCTTGCTGTTCTCTGCACCTGTTATCCTGACATCGGTGACAGGCTTTCCTGTTGCAACCTCCGCTGATATTTCAGGGGATGTTATGAGACGGTCATCCAGGTACATTTTAACTGGCTCCCCTGCCTTGCCCCGGGCCGCCTCTGCGAACTTCCTGGCACCCTCTGGTGAGAGCCTGAAGGGGACCTCCCATTCATTACCGGTTATTATTGGGGACTGTACGCTCACAATATCTGAACCTGTCAGAACGGTCTCGTTACCGATCTTTGCCTCAAATTTACCGGGTTTACCGACTATCTTTGCGACCTGGTCTGGCTGGACACCGGCAATTTCAACTATAACGTTCTGGTCTCCGCTTGCACGCACCTTCACGTCCTTCACACCGAATATGTTGAGCCTCTTATCAAGTACACTGGTCACGGTGTTCATGGTCGCGGCATCAACAGGCCTCTCGAGTTGTATCTGTATGAGGGACCCTCCCTGCAGGTCAAGTCCCTGCTGGATACCCATTGTTGATATTGCAGTGATACTCGCCACCACCAGGACTATGAGGAGTAGCACGCGGTAGTCCTTAATAAACTTTGAGACCTTCCTGTTCATGATTTAACCTCCAGGTACCACCTCAGAATTCCAAGATTCATGAGCCACGTGGTCAGGATATCCGCCAGTAGCCCTATTATCAGAACAGAGGCTATGTCACTCAGCACCCTGGCCTCCGGCATCAGGAATACCGTCACGAGGTAGAGTGCCGCCATTGAAGCGATTGCAGATATGGACATTGTAACACCTGTCTTCATGGCCCCGAGGGCCCTCTCATTGATGCTACCCTTCCGGCGTTTAAGGACCCTTGTGGTGAGTAGGATGTCTGTGTCCACACTGTAACCTATGAGCATAAGTATGGCACCAACAGATGCCAGTGAGAGGGGTATGCCCAGGATTGACATCCCACCCACGGCTATTATGATATCAGATGCCGCTGCAAGTATAACAGCCAGTGAGGGGACAGGGGCCCTGAAGATTATGAAAACAGTCACCGACATGAATAGGAATGCGAAGCCAATGGCCCAGTAGATCTGGTTCATGGCCTGTCTGCTCAGCACAGGGCCCACTGACTTGTAACTGTTGATGGTTGCTGTGCCCCTGAGGGCTTCACTCACCTTCACAACATCCAGGTCTGCACCGAACTGTACCGTCGCCCTTTCACCCCTTATGGAGAGGACCTTAACGTCTCCTGTGCCCAGTTTTTCCCTGAGTAGCGATTCCAGTTCAGCCTGGGTAACACTCTTATGGAGGGTCAGCTCTGCAAGAGTTCCCCCCTTAAGGTCCACACTCTCGTTGAGTCCATTGAAGGTAACCAGAAGCAGCGCGATTAAAGTTATGGCTGCGGGTATTGCTATGAGAAGCTTGTATGACTTTAAAATGCGGTCAATCAAGGTTATCACCTTTAATAGTTTATCTTTCCTGTCACCTGGCTTCGTATATCTTCAGGTCCTTCTCATTGATTATCCTGAGGGTATCCTCCCTCACCTGGATGAGCTCTTTACCTGCTGTTTTCTGGATGAAGAAATTTATGATCCTTCCTCCACGCGCCCCTATCTTCTCTGACATCCGATCTATTGCACCCTCACCGCCCTGCCGGCTCATGGTGGTGAATAGTATCACGTCCTTCCCGAGGAAATCCGCCCGGTCTATCAGGGTTATTATCGCCGGCGCGGGTTTACCTGCCCAGGTAGGTGTCCCGACGTATATGAGGTCATAACCGGACAGATCAACCTTTTCTGGCTTTATGGGCGTTTTGGACTCTCTGATGGCGTCTATGGATGATCTGAAACTGCTCATGAACCCCTTTCTATCCTCAAGGTCCCTGATCTCAATAAGATCAGCATCCAGTTCCTCTGCAAGGGTCCTTGCAACCATCGCAGTGTTCCCGGTACGCGAATAATAAATTACACATGTCTTCATCGTATCACTCAGCTTCGTCACCTTGGGTATGATCTGGACGGTATAATATATATCTCTGCCCATTTAATAACGGTGCCCTGCTATGGGTGCATCCCGGGGAAATCAAGACCCTCAGCCTCCCTGAACCCGAACATTATGTTCATATTCTGGATGGCCTGCCCGGATGCGCCCTTCACGAGGTTGTCTATGGCAGAAACTATAACAGCCCGCTGATTGTCGTCAACCTCGAAGCATCCTATGTGGCAGAAGTTGGAGCCCCTGACGGCACTGAGTCGTGGGATTCCATCAACAACCCTCACAAAGGGTTCACCATCATAGAATCCCCTGAATATATCTGCGATTTCATCCTGCTTCAGGTCCTCAAGGAGGAAGGTGTGGGCCGTCGTCAGGATGCCCCTTGTCACCGGGACGAGGTGGGGTGTGAAGCTGAGCCTCACAGGATTCAGCCTTGAGAGTTCCTGTCTTATCTCAGGTGTGTGTCTGTGGCCTGTTACATTGTAGGGGATTACATTATCACTGCAGTGGGGGTAGTGGGTCAGTGGCGTTGGCTTAACACCCGCACCACTCACTCCTGTCTTTGAATCAATTATGAATGTGTCTGCGATTTTTTCATATACCAGGGGGAGACATGCAAGTATAGCGCCTGTCGGGAAGCAGCCAGGATTTGCAACGAGATCTGCGGAGGATATCTCCTCCCTGTGGATCTCAGGAAGTCCATAAACCGCCTCGAGGGGGCTTTCATGTTTTATCCCGTACCATTCCTCATAGGTTTCAGTGTCATCAAAGCGGTAGTCACCGCTGAGGTCCACCACCCTTATACCCCTCTCCATGAGCTGGGGAACGATCTTCATTGAGGCCCCGTGGGGGGTGGCTGTGAAGACAAGGTCCGCATCGATTTCCCCGGGACCGGCATCCTCAAAGTTCAGGTCAGTGTCCTGGAGGTGTGGATGCACCCTCGATACGGGAACACCACTGTACTGCCTCGATGTGGCTGAGACCACCTCCACCTTCCTGTGGTTCTCGAGGAGTCGCAGCAGTTCACCTCCAGTGTATCCACTGGCTCCGATAATACCCACACTTATCATCTCAATCACCTTAATCAACTGTGATAACTACTTTGGTGAACTAATTTAAATAAGGTGTCATGGGGGGATGTCTCATTCTCCCGGTCCACTTCAAGTGTCCGGTCATCACCTCTGCCTAACCTATCACCACAAATATCCAAGCCCTTTATCCACCTGATGTTCCCTGACCAATGGATCTAGAGTACTCCCATAAAACCCCTTCACACTCCAATCCTTTCCTGACCCCAGGTCATGGCCACCAAAATTTATAAGTATACAGGGGACAACCTTTAACTGTCCATGGGGATCATTTTCCTCATGAATGGAGGCGGTAAAATTAAGCGTCACTCGATACTTGCATTACTGCTGCTTCTTGGAGTGGTGGTACTGCCTGCTGGAGATGTGAATGCTGCTGAATCAAATCTAACAGCAGATACAACCGGAAACACAACTGTTGCATATACAAAGGCATCAGCATCGACAACAGTAAACTACACCTACCATGAATACGTCCCCTACAAGGTGCAGGTGAAGGTCTCCTACCTTAAACCATACACAGTGAAGGTTAAAAGGGCCACCAGGAACTACTACTACAGGAAGGGCAAGTACAGAGTCAGATACACCTACGCCTACACCTACGTTACCAGGTACAAGAAGACCTACAGGTGGGTCACCGAGACAAGATACCGGAAGGTTACGAGGGTGGGATACGCTGAACTCTCTGATTATCTGAAGGAAACAGCTAACTGTCAGGTTTCGGATGAGGAGATCTCCTCTCTGAGCAGTAACCTCACATCAGGCTGTAACTCAACCTATGACAGGGCTGTGAGGATCTTTAACTGGGTCCGTGACAGCCTGGACTACAGTTTCTACTACAACACACGTCAAGGAGCCCTGGGAACGCTCCACAGTGGATCAGCGAATTGCTGCGACCATACACACCTTCTTGTCGCCCTTGCAAGGTCGGCCGGCATACCCGCAAGGTACATGCATGGTAACTGTCTATTCAGGAGCGGTAACACCTATGGACACGTCTGGGGACAGCTGTACATCAACGGAAGATGGTACGACGCCGATGCAACAAGTTTCTCAAACACCCTGGGAACAGTGAATAACTGGGATAGGTCCAGTGTATTTATCAAGGGCGTTTACGCGGAGCTACCATTCTGATCTTAAAAATTAATTTATTTTTTTATTTTTTGCAGCTTTACCTGCTATAGAATCAGCAGTTCTTAAGGGCGTCCTCATTGAAGTCCATGTTACGGATCCTTTTAATTATCTTGCAGGTGCTGTCGAGTTCAGAGTTCCTGTACTTCTCTATCCTCTTAACCTCACATTCAAGGCCCCTCCTCCTGAGCTCCTCACGCAGCTCATCAACATCGAACTTCTGATCGGGGCCGATGGCGATGATGTCAGGTTTTATGCGGTGCACTATCTCGAACATGTCGGTCTCACTGCCAAGGTAGGCCTCATCAACAGGTTTAAGCATCCTGACAACCTCAAGCCTCTGATTCTCACCGACTATGGGGGTCCTCTTACGTGCCCTGACTGTGGAGTCCCTTGCAAGGACAACCACAAGCCTGGCATCCCTCCCCCCAAGTTTCCTGGCCTCCTCAAGGAAGAAACCGTGTCCCGGGTGTATTATGTCAAAGGTGCCCGTCGCCATAACTGTCTTCATTTTATCATCCCGCTATTCAATGTCCTGGTATTTAAGGGCCTCAGTGAAGTCTATAAGGCCCCTGTAGATGGCTGATCCTATAACCACCCCCCTGACACCGGTCCCCTGCAGCATCCCTATGTCGTCGAGGCTGCTGACACCCCCAGAGTAAATTACTGGTATGTCAACTGCATCCACAAGTTCAGTCACCGGTTTAAGGTCAAATCCTGATAGGAGGCCCTCGAAGTCCACGTTTGTAAATAGTATGCTGCCAGCCCCCCGGGCCTTTAATTTCCGGGCCATCTCCTCTGCTGTGAATGGAACCTTCTCTGTCCAGCCCCTTATAACAACCCTTGAGTCCCTGCTATCGAGTGAGACCATTATACGCTCTGAGCCGTATTCAGCTGCAAGCTCCTCAACGACTTCAGGGTTTTCTATGGCCATGGTGCCCAGTATAACCCTCTCAAAGCCCATATCAAGGAGTTTTCCTGCATATTCTTTACTCCTTATACCTCCACCGATCTGCAGAGGCACTGAAACCTCGTCTATGATCTCCTTAAGTATACCTGTATTCTTCTCAAGACCCAGGGCCCCGTCGAGGTCTACAACATGAACTGTTTCAGCCCCGAGGGATTCCCAGTTCCTGGCAACTCCGGCGGGATCATCAAGCACAACCTGCTCTGTCCCTGGTTTCCCCTGCACAAGCTGCACACACTTCCCATCCTTTATATCCACGGCCGGTATTATAAGCATCCTGTTCTTATGAAAGCTCATTTTATCACTGCTGTTAATGCTTTCCTGATCTGGGTTTTCCCGGGAGGATATTTAAAATTTCCTTTCCCGGTCCTTGAAGATATTTAAGTATCCATGGATATAAATGAGAAGTGAAGGTGGTGTGCAATGGAGAGTATTGGGGCCCTCATTGAGGAATACCGGAGAATCACAGACCATGAGATAAGGGCTGAAAGAGATGGTTTAGGTCCCAGGAGACCTGTTAAGGATAATATAGAATTTAAGGACCTTTTTAGTCCGGAGAGGAGGTTCTTCTCCAGTTCTGATGATGATGCCTGTTATGTCTCAAGCTTCCGCATGGGACACTTCAATATTCCTGATATAATCTCAGGTTCAGCGGCCGGTGTCTCCTACATTGGAGGCCTTAACCTTGGAAGGACCATCATCGCTGAGGGCATGGCTAACGACATTAACTCCCTTGCAGATTTCATGCTAGAGCAGAAACTGGGCATCCTTGATGCTGTATCTGAGTGGGAGGAGGATGGATACCTTAGGATGGATGTGAGGGTCTATGAGTGCATTGAATGCTCGGGTCTTCCCAATATAGGACGCCCCATATGCTTCTTTGAGGCGGGTATAATTGCCGGGGCCCTATCGGAGATACTCGACTGTGATGCGGATGCATATGAGCGGCGCTGCTGGACCAATGGTTACTCCTGCTGTCAGTTTGATGTTAAGGCAAGGATCTAGGGTTCATTTTTCATTGTATTCATTCTTTGACCCCTTCTGACCTCTCATTGTTCCTTAAAGGGTTCCTTTCCCCGCACTTTTTTTGCGTTCCCTTGCACTAATTGTTCTTACCGTTCCAGTAGAGTATGAAGACCCCTGTTAGCATCACGATACCTGAAATTCCCTGCATAACAGAAAATGGTTCCCTGAGTATTATGAAGGCGAATATTGCGCCGAAGAGGGATGACAATGGGAATAGGGCCCCGACCATTGAAGCCCCTATCTCCCTTATCGCGATGTAGATGAGTATGAATGAGCATCCTATACTGAAAACTGAAACCCCCAGTGCATAGGGGAGCATTTCAGGGGGGAGTGCAGTGTTTATGCCGGTGATAAGCATGATAAGGAGGAGCACAAAGCCACCAACCGAGCTCTTAACCCCGGATATAAATATCAGATCACGCTTTCTGCTTAAGAATTTGCTCAGGACTGTATCAAGGCTCCAGAAGAAGGCTGCAGCCATCACAAGGAAATTTCCGGTAACAGCAACGTTTCTTACAATATCCGTGAACTCACCCTCAGTTAAGAGGTACACCCCACCAGTTATGATGAGGAGTATCCCGAGGACGTCCTTGAGCTGGAGGGTCTCCCTGAAGATGAGATAGCCTAAGAGAATAATGAATAGTACCTCAATGTTAAGTATCAGGGATGCGTTAACTGCTGTTGTATCTCCAAGGCCTGTGAGGAACAGTAGTGGAGCTATCACTGTGCCAAGGAGGGCTGTGAGAATAAGGATCAGGTAATCTTTTCTTTTTATCCGGGTCTCACCCTCCCCCTCGCTGTTAATGGCATCAAGAACATGCTCCCTGAGGGGTGTATCCCTTATGAGGAAGAGGAAGAGCCCTGCAATTATATAGGTGTAGGCCCCGATGGTCACAGGATGCATCCTGGAGAGCATTATCTTATCGAGTGTTGCAGAGATACCAAAGAAGATGGTTGCAGTTATAATACTGATGTAACCCCATAGTCTGCGCATATATGCACCGCCTCATTATCCCATGCTGGTGGTATAAGATATAAATGATAAACCTAAATAAATGATTACCCGGCAGAAATTGAAGTGCACCGGATAACTCCACAGGCGATAAACCCACTAATCGCTCTGTTTTAATTACCTGTTTCTCTTATCCCCACAATACAAGGTGATCCTATGAGGAAGATAGCTCTGAAGGTTGCATACATTGGTACAAATTATCATGGATTCCAGAGACAGCCAGACGTCCCAACGGTTGAGGGGAAACTCCTGGAGGCCCTGGAAGGGGCAGGAATCATTGAGGATCCTGGAAGGGCACGATTCCAGATAGCTGGCAGGACCGACAGAGGCGTCCATGCTCTGGGAAACTTCGTGAGTTTTTTCACAGAGGAGGATATCCATGTGAACCAGATCAACGATCTCCTCCCAAGGGATATACGGGTTCTGGCATGGGCATCGGTCATGTACCCCTTCAAGGTAAGGTATCCAGTTGAGAGGCACTACCGATACATCCTGTACCGGGATGAGTCCATGGATACAGATTTAATGGCTGAGGCAGCAGCCCACTTCAGGGGGACCCATGACTTCAGCAACTTCTCAAGGAGGAGAGACAGGGACCCGGTAAGGAGGATAAGGGATGTCAGGGTATCCGAGGTCGGTGATTCCATCATCATCGATGTCTACGGAGAGAGTTTCCTCTGGCAGATGGTTCGTAAGATGGTAAGGGCCCTTGTAATGGTGTCTGAGGGGGAGCTTGCCCCTGATGACATGGCAGGACTGCTGGATACTGATCAGAGGGTGTTCCTGGAGCCCATGCCCCCCGAGAACCTCATCCTCATGGACCTAAAATATGGGGTTAAGATAAAACTGAGGCACGATGAATATGCATTTAAACGATTCATATCCCTCCTTGAAGAGGAGTTCAGGGCATACAGGGAGATGAGCCTGGTGAGGAGAGCTATGAGTGACCATCTAAGGAATTTGCAGGACACTATATCCACGGATTGAGTCAGGAAACAGGCTCCGTGCCAGTGCAGCCACATCCTCACTATCCGGCTTCAACCTCTCATGCAGGAGCCATGTTCTCCGCCGGATTTATCAAAAACTCTAAGTAATTTATTAAATATAAGGTTCCACTGATGGACACAGTTCTGGAGGATCATAATCTGCAGCAGAAGAGAAACCCCGAAGTGGAGATGAAGGTCCTCACAATAGTCGGTATCGACCCGGGCCACACAGTCGGCCTTGCCATAGTTGACCTTGAGGGAAGACTCCTCCACCTCGGAAGCATGAAGGAGGCGGCAAGGTCCGATATAATTGAGAGGATAATCGAGCACGGAAAGCCAGTTATAGTAGCATCAGACGTCCACCCAGCCCCAGGTGCAGTCAAAAGGATAGCTTCGATGCTGAATGCAAGGCTGTACACCCCTGAAAGGGTCATGACCATATCCTTCAAGAATGAACTGGTATCAGAGTTCCTGAGGGAAACTGATTTCACCCCTGAAAACTCACACGAAAGGGACGCCCTTGCGGCCGCAGTGAAGGCCTACAGGCATTATGAGATGAAGCTGAAGCAGATAGAAAGAAAGACCAGCGAAACCGGTATGGGCCCCTCCGACACCCTCAGGGTCAAGGGCCTCGTAATCATGGGAAAACCAATTGCAGAGGCGATAAGGGCCCTGAAAGCGGAAGAAGAATCTGAAACCCCGGAAATTTCGCAAGAGGAGTCTGCTGGCGATGAATATGATGTTGAAAAGCTCAGGAGGACCATCAGGGCCCAACGATCAAGGCTGAGAAACCAGGGATCAACCATTGAAAGATTGAAGAGGGAGAAGAAGTCCCTGCTGAAGAAGATAAGGGAACTGGAGGATGAGAAGTCAAGGCTCGAGAAAAAACTTGAAAGAATCCAGTATGAGTACTCAAGGGATCTGCTTTTAAACAGAGAACTTTCCCATAAATTAAAGGTTATAGAGAAGCTTCAGAGGAAATACACAGAGGAAAAATCCAGGAGGGAGGCACTTGAAAGGGACCTTGATTCCCTCCTCCAGATAAGGGACATGGAGTCCTCAGGGGACACCACACCCATCAAGATCATAGAGACCTTCACAAGGGATGGGATACGGAGGGCCTGCTCCAGATGGAAGATAAAGGCCGGAGATGTGCTGCTCCTCAGGAGCTCAGAGGGGGGTGGTTCGCAGACCGCGAGGATACTCCTGGATCTCGGGCCAGGGGCAATAATAACTGAGGATAAGATGTCCCACCAGGCCCTTGAGGTATTTGAGGAGGCAGAGGTCCCGGTTATACCGGTCAGATCACTCCAGATGGAGGTACATGATGATTTCGGGTCAGTTAAAACTCAAGATTTAAATAGAGAGATAGAAAAATGGAAACACAGATTAAATGAAAGAAGGAAGAAGGAAGAAGAAGAGGAGCTCCTCAAGGTAATAACCGAGTACAGGGCTCAGCGAAGAAGGAATCACAAATGAGACTCTTTTAGTGGTTAAAATGAAGATTGCGGTTATTTTAGGGACAAGGCCAGAGATAATCAAGATGGCCCCGGTTATAGATGAGATAAGGAAGCGTGGCATGGAATTTACACTGATACATACCGGTCAGCACTATGACCATGAGATGTCTGACCAGTTCTTCATTGACCTTGAACTCCCGGCACCCCACCACAACATAGGGGTGGGCTCAGGGAGCCACGGGGCCATGACGGCTGAGATGCTCAAGGGCCTGGAGGAAGTGCTCTTAAGGGAGGAACCCGACATTGTGATGGTCCAGGGGGACACCAACGCCGTACTGGCAGGGGCACTGGCGGCGGTCAAGCTCCACATACCTGTTGGACACGTTGAGGCCGGCTTGAGATCCTTTGACAGGACCATGCCCGAGGAGATAAACAGGATGGTTGCAGATGTCTGCTCAAAGCTCTACTACGTCCCGACAGAGGAATCAGCCATCAACCTCCTCATGGAGGGTGTGGATCCAGAGACTATACTTGTAACAGGGAACACGGTGGTGGACGCATGCCTCAGGAACATTGAGATAGCATCAAGGAAATCAGGTATCCTCGCAGAGTTCTCAGAGGATGACAGAATCGTCGCCCTCACACTTCACCGGGCAGAGAACGTGGACAACCCCGAGAGGTTAAGATCCATAATAGACTCCATACTTGAACTTGAGGAATTCAGGATAGTCTTCCCGGTCCATCCAAGGACCAGAAAGAACCTTGAAAGATTCGGACTCTACAGCGTGCTCCAGGACGCGGCTCACGTCACACTCATGAAGCCAATGGGCTACCTGGACTTCCTTCTTCTCCTTTCAAACTCCTTCATGGTACTCACAGATTCGGGGGGACTCCAGGAGGAGGCCATAACCTTCAACGTACCCTGTCTGACCCTCAGGTACAACACAGAACGCCCCGAGACAGTTGAAGCCGGGGGAAACATCCTTGTGGGCGCCGACAGGGATATGATAACAGAGACGGCCAGACGACTCCTTGAGGACCCGGATTTCAGGAGGGGGATGATGGAGGCAGAGAACCCCTACGGGGACGGCCATGCCTCAGAGAGGATAATCGAAGAAACCCTCCGCCTCCACAGGGAGGGTAAACTTGGAATGGAACCCCCCGAGGAGGTAATGTCCATCCCCTCAAGGAGACTGATACACGTTGATGAGGATATAACAGTCTCAGGACTCGCTGAGAGGGAGGATGCATCTGTAAGGATGGTCTACTCTGCCGGTGAAATTCTCTTCCCTCACCCCGACCTCAACATCAGGGGAATGGATGTTCTCATAGAATCAGGGTCCCGGAGGAATTGATATGGATCAGAGGATAGCAGTATTTGGAGGAATTGATATGGATCAGAGGATAGCAGTATTTGGTCTTGGACACATAGGTCTTCCAACAGCAGCACTCTTCGCAAGGGCAGGCTTCAGGGTCACAGGGGTTGACATAAACCAGGAGACAGTGGAGAAGGTTAACATAGGGAGGTCCCCTGTCCTTGAACCAGGCCTTGATGAACTGGTGGCCGAGGTCGTTGGAACAGGCAATCTGGATGCCACCATGGACGGTGAAGGGGCTGCATCGGAATCAGACGTCATGATAATAGTTGTGCCCACACCCGTGAACAGTGACAACACATCAGATCTATCTGCGGTTATATCTGCAGCTGAAACAATCTCTAGGGGCCTTAAACCAGGGGACCTTGTGGTAGTGGAGAGCACGGTACCCCCCGGGGCCTGTCAGAACGTGGTGCTCCCAATACTCGAGAAGACAGGCCTTAAGGTCTCAGAGGACTTTGGCCTCGCCTACACCCCGGAGAGGGCCCTGCCCAACAACACACTCCATGAGATGCAGAACAATGCAAGGGTAATAGGGGGCGCGGACCCTGAAAGCGCCCGGAGGGCCGCTGAACTCTACCGGAGGATTACTTCAGGCGAGGTAATAGTCGTGGATGACCTCATGACAGCTGAGATGGTTAAGCTGATGGAGAACACCTACAGGGACACCAACATAGCCCTGGCCAATGAGCTTGCAGTTATATGTGAGGCCCTCGGTATAGACGCTATAAAGGCCATCGAGGCAGCTAACCACCACCCAAGGGTAAACATACACACCCCCGGGCCAGGTGTTGGTGGGCACTGCCTCTCAATAGACCCCTACTTCATAGTGGAGATGGCGGAGAGGAAGGGCGTGTCTGCAAGGCTTATAAGGACGGCCAGGGAGGTGAATGAATCCATGCCCCTGCACGTCCTTGAAATCATAAGGGAGGCCCTGAAATCCAGGGGTAAGAGCCTCAAGGGTTCAACTGTGGGGGTCCTTGGGGTTGCCTACAAGGGTGATGTGGCTGATGCAAGGGAGACACCGACAAGGCCCCTGGTCGCAGCCCTCCTATCTGAGGGGGCCAGGGTCCTTGTGAATGATCCCCATGTCAGCCCGGAAATCATAAGGGGGATGGGTGTTGAACCTGTCCCCCTTGAGGACGCCCTCAACTCTGACTGTGTGGTGCTCATGACAGACCACACAGAGTATCTTGACATAAAACCCGAGATGATAGTGGGCGGGATATTCATATGCACCCGGCCCGTCTTGGATCCAGAGGAATTCAGGGTGCGGGGTATAACATTCAGGGGTGTGGGCCGTCCTTGAAGCTCCTTGTATTTGAATATGCCACCGCCTCAGGCATAGACGACCCTGAAATATTCCTTGAGGGCCGGTCAATGCTGGAGGCCCTCCTTGCAGATTTCAGAGACTTTGATGTGGAGTTCCTCCTCTCTGAGAGGTTTGCAGATATGGACATCGGGGCAGGGCTCAGACCATCCCTCATCGGTGATCTGGATGACTGGCTCCAGGAGAACCTCGAGGAATTCGATGCATGCATTTTCATAGCAGCAGAGGAGGATATGGAACTTTACAGGCTCACCCGCCTTGTTGAGGAATCAGGGGTGCTTCTCCTAGGATCATCAGCAGATGCGGTCAGGACGTGTTCAGATAAGAGGTTAACCTACAGGGCCCTCGAGGGGAGGGTCCCCCTCATCAGGACCTATGAACCTGGAGAGGTTGATGTTGCCGGGTCAAGGCTCATAGTTAAACCCGCAGACGGGGTTGCCTGCCAGGGGATAAGGATCCTTGAACCTGGTGAAGCACCTGATTTCTCAGATGATGTCATCATACAGGACTTCATTGAGGGTGAGAGTGTGAGTGTGAGCCTCCTCTCTGACGGTGAGAGGGCACTCCCCATGAGCCTCAACAGGCAGGACATCATGGTTACAGGTGGTGAACTGGGATACTGTGGTGGGAGCGCACCATTGGATCATGGGATGAGGGAGGATGCATTCACTGTTGCCAGGAGGGCTGTGGAGTCCATTCCAGGTTTAAGGGGCTACGTTGGGGTGGACCTCATACTTGCCGATGAACCCTACCTTGTTGAGATAAACTCCAGGATCACAACACCGTACATAGGACTCAGGAGGGTTTCTGAGGCGAACCTCGGGCACCTAATACTCGAAGCTGTCCTTGGAAGACTCCCTTCTGGTGTTAAATTCAATGGCACGGCCTCCTTCAGGAAGGGAACCGATGGCATGGTTGTGGAGGTCAATGAAGGCTTCAGTGGATACTGATCTGGGTTGTCTGCATATCCCTTGATTTGATTGCCCTGATGCTCAGGAACTGGTTTATATGCTGGGTTTGATTACTGCTACTACCGGGAACAGGGAGTTCCCGAACATCATCAACCTTACAGATTGATTCATTAGATTGATTCATTATTATGGAGATGAAGTTCATGAAGATCGCAGGATTTGATATTGGAGGAGCAAACACTGACATGGCCATAATAGAATTCGGCTCTGACGGAGACATGAAGGATGTCAGGGTTGACTTCAGGTACCTCCCGATGTGGCTCAGGAGGGAGGAACTCGCAGATGCCCTCCTCGAGATGGTGGGTGAGGACCTTGATGAACTTGAGGGTGTGGGTGTGTGCATGACTGCTGAACTGGTGGACGCATACCCCAGCAAGGCGGCAGGTGTCGCCGATATAATTGACAGGGTGGAGGGGGCCTTCGATGTTCCAGTCGCATATGTGAGCCTCTCAGGGATGGTTGATGCATCAGAGGCCCTCACTGACCCCATGAATATAGCGGCAGCCAACTGGGTTGCAACATCCCAGATAGCCTCTGCAATGAGCAGCGACTGCATAATGGTGGATGTTGGGAGCACCACAACGGACATAATACCCATAAAAGACGGATTCGAGGCTTCAAGGGGTAGGAACGACCTTGAAAGGCTCTCAACAGGTGAACTGGTATACACGGGAACCCTGAGGACCAACGTGGCCACTATAGTTGACAGGGTGCCACTCCAGGATAAATGGTTCAGGGTGGCATCTGAACTCTTCGCAGTCACTGCAGACGTCCACAGGGTACTGGGGAACATCAGGGAATCAGATTACACCTGCAGCACACCCGATGGGGCCGGGAAGTCAGTGGAGGAGTGCATGCTGAGGATAGCCAGGGTTCTATGCGCTGACCTTGAACTCATCAGTCCCTCTGATGTGCTTGAAGTTGCAGAGTACATCTACCACCAGCAGATCCTCAAGATAGCCGAGGGTTTAGCCGAGGTTTCGGAGCGTGAGGGTCTTGAGGAGGTTGTTACGACCGGCCTCGGGATGAAGATACTCGCAAAGAGGGCTGCAGAGGTGCTTGAACTGGAATGCAGGACCATGGATGAATTCTTAACAGAGGAGGAGTGTGTGGTGGCCCCTGCAGTGGGTACAGCACTCCTCATGGAGGATTACCTTCAGGGTCAGGGATGATGAACATTAAATCTTAGACGAAGCTGGTAACATGCGTTTAAGGCTTGTACTTGCAGCCATTGTCGTGTTCCTTGTCACCACGACCGTGATACTGAACCTCTCTGACCATTCAACCATAGGCTCGGATTCAAGGGGGTACGTGACGAGGGACATCTACGCCCACTACGGCGAGCAGGGTGTGAAGATAGCCATTGTGACAGGTATACATCCAAGGGAGAGGGTATCAATAGCCCCGGTTCAGTGGGCTGGACGTGTATTCGCCCTCCTACCTGTGGAGGTTATAATCTACAGCATCAACGTTGAGGACAGCCCACAGGATTATTCAAGGGGCAGGGCCAACGGTGAGGGTCTTGCAGCCACCTACATCCTGCCAGATATAAAGGGGTCAGATTATGACCTAGTTATAATTGCACACGCCCATCAGCCAGGCTACGGGGAGGGATTCTATGTGGCAACCCCCCAGATGGACAGGGCGTCGGTGGAGATCGCTGAGAGGGTTAAGCAGGATGGATTCAACTATTACCCGGTCTCAGGCAGGGCTAAATATAAAAGTTCATCCGGGAGACTCTTCTCAAGGCCCCTGGCAGCTGCAGGCTACCCCACCCTCGTCTATGAGGTCCCTGAGTGGTCATCACCCTTCGAAGTTTTCCTCATGACCCTCAAGCTCCTTAGGAGCAGCAGTTCCCTTCTATCCTGAAGCTTTTGGTGGTGCTGAATAAAACGCGAACAGGACACAATTTTTAGAATAATGGGCGGAATTTAAGCTTATAAAAGACCGTGTGCGGATGATTCATGGAATAATAAATGTGAGGTATATATCCGAAAATAAGCTGATCAAGAATCCTCTTTCTTCCTTATAAGGCATCATATCATGTTTTTTCGTCAGTACCAGACGTCCTTCATGCCTATGAGGTAGGCTATTATGTTGGCTGACAGATGGAGAACCAGTGTAATGAGCATTATGAGGATTATCTGGTCAAGGGGTGGCACAGTGATGGGGGACACAAGTATCAGTGCACCAAAGACGAAGTCGAGCTGGTCAAGGATTGGGGCGGGTCTACCCCTATCTATCCTGAGCCTCCTTTTGATGAAACTACCTGCAGCGTCTCCCATAAGGGCTCCGAATCCAAGAAGAAGTCCTGTGAAGGCTCCGGTTATCACTGAACCCGAGATGATGCCCTGAATTATTCCCACCACCAGACCGACGAAGGTACCAGCGGCGGTGCCCCTCCAGGTCACACCATCACCTATGAGGCGCCGCCCATCAGCCAGGCTCATCCCCATATCAAGGGGCTTACCCCCACCAAAGACTAGACCACTTATATTTGCCATATATGCTGGCAACATAAAGTATATTACATAGAGGACATCTATAATATTGATAATATCGGTATTCACTTGTACACCTCGCAAAGATTTTAAGATCCCATGAGAGTGGGTTAAATTTAAAGAAGAGGATACATGGATAATTTCAAGGATCAGATATATAACATTTGCCGATGAATTGATTGATGCGTTTTAACATCCAGATTAACAGGTGACTGTTGTGGTAATAAAAAAAACTAGGAGTCTCTGCCCCGAATGCCTCAGACCGGTTGATGCGGAGGTCTTTGAGGATGAGGGCAGGGTTCTGATAAGGAAAGAATGCCCGGAACATGGAAAATTTGAAAATGTTTACTGGAGCAATTCCAAGGTCTACCATAAGGCGGAAAATTATGATGAGGAAGGTGAGGGGCTCCTGAATCCACAGACAGACCCCCTGAAGGGATGTCCACTGGACTGTGGGCTCTGCTCTGAACACGAAAGCCACACTGTTCTTGGTCTTATTGATGTCACCAATCGATGCAATCTTAAATGTCCCATCTGTTTTGCCAATGCAGCAGTGTCCAACTACCTCTATGAACCAACCTATGAAGAGATAAGGGAGATGCTGCGAAATCTCCGCAGAAACAGGCCGGTTCCGACACCTGCGATTCAGTACGCAGGGGGTGAGCCCACCGTCAGGAAGGACATAGTCGACCTGGTGAAACTTGCAAGGGAGGAGGGCTTCACCCATGTGCAGATAGCCACCAACGGTGTCAGACTGGCGCGTAAACCTGAACTTGCAGCTGAACTCAGGGAGGCAGGTCTCAACACGGTTTACCTCCAGTTCGATGGTGTCACAGAGGAACCATACATTGTATCCAGAGGTAAAAACATCCTCCCCATAAAACTGCAGGCAATAGAGAACTGTAGAAAGGTTGGTCTTGGAGTTGTCCTTGTCCCGACACTGGTGAGGGGACTGAACGACAACCAGGTTGGGGACATCATAAGATTCGCAATTGACAACATTGACATCATAAGGGGCGTTAACTTCCAGCCAGTCTCCTTCGCAGGAAGAACCCCCGCCGACAGGGTCGAGGAACAGCGCATAACGATACCGGACTTCCAGAAACTGGTGGAGGAACAGACAGGCTCAGAGATATCAGTGGACGACTTCTACCCGGCATCATCTGTCCGCCCCATATCTGACTTCGTGGCCGCCATTGAGGGAGAACCCCAGGTCACCTTCACATGCCACCAGCACTGCGGGACAGCAACCTACATATTCATAGATGACGGAAGGATAATCCCAATAACAAGGTTCATAGACGTTGACAGATTCTTCGAGGTACTTGAGAAGGGTAAGGATGAAATTGAGAGGGGAGGAATAGCTGCAAAGGCCAGGGTGATTGCAAAGTCGACAATAGAGCTACCCAGAACCCTCGATAAATCTGAGGCACCCGAATCAGTGGATATAAAGAGCATACTCACATCTGTATTCAGGGAGAGATCCTACAGTGCCCTCGGAGAGTTCCACTACAACACCCTCCTGATATCATGCATGCACTTCATGGACCCCTGGAACTTTGACATCGACAGGGTCAGGAGGTGCGTCATACACTACGCCCTCCCCGACGGTAGAATAGTACCTTTCTGCACAATGAACTCGATACACAGGGCAGATGTTGAAAGGCAGTTCGCAAAGCCCCTTAAGGAATCCGATGATTAAGGAGTGGTAATTGAATTGATCATAAACACACCATCCAGACTACACCTGACCCTCATAGACCTCAACGGTGAGAGGGGCCGCCTTGACGGTGGAGTTGGGATCACACTCAAGGAACCTGAACTTGTAATGGGCCTCGAGGCCTCGGATGAGATGGGCGCTGAATTCACTCCCGACACCGATGAGAAGCTCAGGGAGGAGTACAGGTCAAAGATTATGGAGGCGGCCAGGAGGACCCTCCAGCACATCGGGAGTGATGAGAACTTTCACTTCACCATAAGGAGCATGTTCCCGCCCCACTCGGGTCTGGGGTCAGGGACCCAGATATCCCTCGCCACGGCCAGGCTCATAGCAGAGTATCATGGAGCAGAATTCACAGCAAGGGAACTTGCCCACATCGTGGGGAGGGGCGGAACCTCCGGTATAGGTGTGGCGTCCTTTGAGGAGGGAGGATTCATAGTGGATGCAGGCCACAGCACCAGGGAGAAGTCAGACTTTCTGCCATCCTCTGCCTCAAGTGCCTCACCACCACCTGTCATTGCAAGGTATGATTTCCCAGAGGAATGGAACATCATAATAGCCATCCCTGAGATCGACAGATCCGTTTCAGGGAGGAGGGAGGTTAACATATTCCAGGAATACTGCCCAATTCCCCTGAGGGACGTTGAGAGGCTCTCCCATATAATCCTCATGAAGATGATGCCGGCGGTCATCGAGGGGGACATAGAGGCCTTCGGGGAGTCATTGAATGAGATACAGGGGACAGGATTCAAGAGGATTGAAAGGGAACTCCAGGACCCCCTCCTAGACAGGATAATAGATTCCATGATATCTGCGGGGGCTGCAGGCGCAGGTATGAGTTCCTTTGGACCCACAGTCTACTCGGTCACCGATGAAAAACCTGGAAATGTGGCTGGAGCAGTGGCCGAGGTCATGGGTCCAGGGAGGATACTGATAACAGGAGGCCGCAACAGGGGAGCCTTCATGATAAAATGAACCCTGAAATGAATGATTTATGCTCAAATAGAAGACCAGGTAAGGGAGATACAATGGAAGGAATCATAAAGGGAAGAGTATGGAGATTCGGTGACAACATAGATACAGACATGATCATACCGGGCCGTTACCTGAGGACCTTCAGTCTGGATGAACTGGCATCCCATGTGATGGAGGGGGCGAGGCCAGAATTTGCCACTGAGGTCAGGAAGGGAGACATTATCGTGGCAGGGCGCAACTTCGGCTGTGGGTCATCAAGGGAACAGGCCCCCGTCGCCCTGAAACATGCGGGTGTTGTTGCAATAGTAGCTGAATCCTTTGCAAGGATATTCTACAGAAACGCCATAAACATAGGACTGCCAGTTATAATGGCGAAGGTGGATGCTGATGATGGTGATGAAATATCAGTTGACCTTAGAAGCGGCCAGATCAGGAACCTGACATCGGGGAGGGAATACTGGATGAAGCCCTTCAACGACTACATGCTATCAATCCTCGAGGACGGAGGCCTCGTGGACCACTACCTCAAAACAATCGACAGTGGCGCATCAGGAGATGAGGGGTAGAGATGCAGTGCCCTATTTGTGGATCAGGATCATTCAGGGTCCTGAAAAGCAGAACAGACGAGTCAAGGTCAAGGAAGATAAAGCACCTTGTACTCGAATGTGAGGAATGCAGCACGGTCTTCAGGGATAGCATCGTCATTGAAAAGCCCACACCCCACAGGGTAGTTGTAAGTGAGCACGGGAAATCCTACAGGGATGAAGTGGAACTCTACCCCGGCGAGGAGCTATCTGCCGGTGACGCCCTGAGTGTTTCAGGTAAACTCGTTGAGGTGACCTCCCTTGAACTCAGGGGCGGTAAAAGGGTTGACAGGGCCAATGCAGAGGACATCGAGACTGTATGGGCGGTTTCTCTTGAGGCACCAGCACGTGTGGGTGTCTCTGTTGACCTCCATGGTGAGGTCTACTCCAGGAAGGTTGAGGTGGACAGGGACTTCATCTTCAGGGTTGGTGACGTCCTCAAAATAGGTGAACACGTCTTCAGGATAAAAAGCATGAAGACAGGGGACAGGATGATAAGGAGGGGCTCAGCACCTGCACACAACATTAAGAGGATCTACGGTGTCCCTGTTAATAGGAGGTTCAGTTATGACCTCACCGACAGGGTGGTGTGATCCGGATTTCATGGCTGATCTGCTGTGGTTGATAAAAGCAGAATAACATATATGAACTAATAAACCGGCCTGATTTCATGGCTGATCTGCTGTGGTCACATGATGGATGAGAGGAGGAGAATGGTTCAGGACCTCATGGAGAGGGGATACATAAAATCTGAGGCCGTCAGGAGGGCCATGGAGAGGGTGCCAAGGGAGGAGTTCGTCCCTGAGGGGGAGAGGCACAGGGCCTACATGGACATGCCACTCCCAATTGGTGAGGGCCAGACCATATCAGCACCCCACATGGTTGCCATGATAGCGGAGCTCCTTGACCTTGAACCAGGCATGAAGGTCCTTGAGATAGGCACCGGCTGCGGCTACAATGCAGCTGTTATAGCTGAAATCATAGGACCAGAGGGACACCTCTACACTGTTGAAAGGATAGAGATCCTCTATGAGAGGGCCAGCAGAAAACTCAGGAGCCTCGGATATGATAACGTCACGGTCATACACGGTGATGGCAGCCAGGGATTCCCTGATGAGGCACCCTACAGCAGGATATATGTGACTGCGGCTGCACCATACATACCTGACCCCATCATGAAGCAGCTGGAGATAGGGGGAAAACTTTTAATACCCGTGGGTTCTGATAAATTCTATCAGGAACTTGTTCTGGTTGAGCGGACCTCCGCCGATGACTACAGGTCCAGGAATCTCGGTGGTGTCGCCTTCGTCCCACTGATAGGGAAACATGGATGGAAATTTCATTGAACTGGAGACCATAATCCATTTTTTGGTTAAAATTGAGGGATGTCCCGGGGATTGTTTATGGAGATCCTGGTTTAGTTAAAATTGATAGAGTGATTTCCGATGGATGGTATCAGGGTTTATATAGAGACATTTGGATGCACATTTAACCAGGCAGACTCTGAAATCATGGCAGGCGTCCTCAGGGAGGAGGGCGCTGTCCTCACAGGAATAGATGATGCTGACGTCATAATCATCAACACATGCTATGTCAAGCATCCCACAGAACACAAGGTTATAAACAGGATAAAGAAGATCCAGGAGGCCTACCCAGAGAAGGGCCTCGTTGTGGCTGGCTGCATGGTTGAGATAGACCCCCGTAAACTTGAGGCCATCTCAGGGGACGCGTCATGGCTCGGACCACACCAGCTCAGGAGGGCCCCGGAGGCTGTAAGGGCCGCTAGCACGGGTTCTGTTGAGCGAATAACAGGATTCACCACGGATTTGAAGGTGAATGTCCCCAGGGTCAGATCTAATCCACTCATACACATCATACAGATATGTGAGGGGTGCAATGGTAGCTGCAGTTACTGCTGCACAAGATTTGCCAGGGGAAGGATCCAGAGTTATCCTGCTGACCTCATCATCAGGGAGGCAGAGGATGCAGTGGCCAGCGGCTGCAGGGAGATACAGCTCACAGCACAGGACACAGCCGCCTATGGGGTAGATACGGGTGAAAAGCTATCAGACATCATCAGGGGGATATCAGGGATCCCAGGGAAGTTCAGGGTACGTGTGGGCATGATGCACCCTGCAAGCGTCCTCAGGGATCTTTACGGCCTTGTTGAGGCCTTCAAATCAGAGAAGGTCTACAGCTTCCTTCATCTTCCGGTGCAGAGCGGCAGTGAACGCGTACTCAGAGATATGGAGCGGGGCCACACAGTGGATGAGTTCAGGATGATCGTTGAGAGGTTCAGGTCAGAGATACCCGACATATCCATTGCAACAGACATAATCGTTGGCTACCCCACCGAGGAGTGGGAGGACTTCATGGAGACCTGCAGGCTTCTGGAGGAGGTTAAACCCAGCTTCATACACCTCTCGAAGTACCGTCACCGTCCACGTGCCAGGTCATCTTCACTTGATGAGATCGACTTCAGGGAACTCAGGAGGCGTTCCAGGGCCCTCGAAGAACTCAAGATGAGGATAACTGAGGAGAAAAACAGGAGGCTGGTGGGCTCGGTCCAGGAGGTACTTGTGGTTGAGAGGGGGAGGAAGGGTGGATTCATCGGAAGGACAGGTTCATACATCCCCGTTGTTACGGGAAGCGGTGAGCCGGGTTCCTTCAGGAGGGTCAGGATAAGGGATGCCACGGGCACGTACCTCCTTGCTGATTAGAGTCCAGAATTCAATTGACTCTGAAGCCCTCCTACCAAACTTTTCTAAATAATGTTTAGTTGTTATTTAGCTTGAGTAGAGAACTGTGAAGATTGAAATTAAAGATTGAAATTATAATACAGAGAACTTTTCAGGGCTTCGGATTGGGAAACAGTTTAGAGTTACTCAAAAAAAATTAAATTTAAGTCCAGTCAAAAGAGAGGTGGTTATAAGTGCCGTGGGCCGGACTTGAACCAGCGACATCCAGATCTTCAGTCTGGCGTTCTCCCAACTGAACTACCACGGCATGATGGGCCGGACGAGATTCGAACTCGTGATCACCTCCGTGTCAGGGAGGTATCATACCCCTAGACCACCGGCCCGTGTTCCTTCTAAACTATGGAAGTGGTTGTATATAAGCTTTTCCCTTCCCACGGTGTGGATACGATGATAAAGATCTCCTTTATGTCAATAAAAGGTGGGGTGCACCCATTAGCTTCACCTGGAGATCCCCTGCTAGACAAAGTTTTAAACTGGAGCATTGAGGGTTCATTTATTCCATTAAATTCTCTCAAATCAAATTATTTAATACTCATCACGTTCATGCAATAAGCTAGAGCATGGGATTAAATACTGCTTTGTGGATAATCTAACCTACTATAAGTCAATGTGCCTGAATTTAATAGTATATGATTCCATCGCAACTTTCATGGGGGATGTTTTTGACTTACAGGATTCTTGCAGTTGCCGAGAAAATGCAATCCTACTGGAATAGGGGTGCAAGGCTGGTCCTGGTCACATCACTGACAGTAATCTGCGCAGCCGTCACCCTGTATTCCCACATGGTCCTGGGTGTTGAGGTCGTATTCACCCACCTCTTCTACATACCCATAGTCCTTGCCGCCCTGTGGTTCGGGAGGAAATCCTATGCTGTAACAGCCATCCTGGGAACCTTACTCGTCCTGACTAATGTCCTCGCATCCCTGGGCAGTTTATATGAGGATCTGATGAGAATATCTGTCATGTTATTCGTGAACACCATCACGGTGCTTCTCTCTGAATCATTTAAGGAATCAGAGGAAGCCCGTGGCAGGACTGAGGAGAAATACCGGACAATCATTGAAGCTGCAAGGGACGCCATAATAACCGTCAATGGGAGTGGAAAGGTGGTTTCCTGGAACAGGGCCGCTGAGAAGCTATTCGGCTACAGTGAAGCCGAAATGATGGGAGAACATATAAACACCCTGATATCTGAGATTAACCGGGAAAAACATGACTTTAGCAGGATTGGTGACAGGGATGTTTCACTCAGCATAGCAGATGTTGAGGCTGTTCAGAAGGATGGAACTCACTTCCCTGTGGAGCTATCGGTATTCAGCTGGCAGAATATGGATGAAAAATTTGTAACTGCATTTATAAGGGATGTCACTGAAAGAAAAATGGCAGAAAATGCCTTGATTGAGAGTGAAAGGAAATTCCGGGCGGTTTTTGATGGAGTTGAGGATATAATAACCATGGCAGAGATCCATGATAACGGCCTTCCAGGTAGATACCTTGAGGTTAACAGGGCAGCGGTTGAGAAACTGGGCTATTCAAGGGAGGAACTTCTCAAAATGACACCCCTCGATATAGGGATGGAGGGTGACGGGATAACTGATAATATAAGAAAACTCCTGAGGGAAGGGGGTGGGACCTTCAACAGAACCTACATCTCCAGGGACGGCCGGAGGATACCCGTTGAGGTGAACTCAAGGCTAATTGAACTCGGTAGCAGGAAGGTGGCTGTATCCGTTGCAAGGGATATAAGCCAGAGACTGGAGAATGAGAGGAGATTGCGGGAGAGTGAGGAGAAGTACCGGTCCCTCTTCAACCTCGCACCGGAATACATACTCCTCCTGGATCCAGGTGATGGGAAGATACTTGATGTGAACTCAACCCTCGCCAGGACCATTGAAATACACCCCGGAGACCTCAGGGGAAGATCCATCTATGAACTTGACTTCCTCTCTGATGATGTTAAGAAGGAATTCAGGTCCAAACTGGAGATAATAATGAGGGACGGTTTCGTGGAACCCTATGAGATGGTCATGACAGACCCATCCGGAAGGGAATATAACGTTAGGGTATACACCAGGCTCATACACGCAGAGGGGAGGGACTGCCTCCTGGTAGTATTGAGTGACATCTCAGACCTCAAGAGGACCCAGAGTATGCTTGAGAGGTCCCTTGCCGAGAAGGAGCTCCTACTCAAGGAGATCCACCACCGCGTCAAGAACAACCTGATGATAATCTCAAGTCTCCTCAGCCTCCAGTCACGACAGGTTAAGGACGAGGAGACCATGGACCTTTTCAGGGAGAGCGAAAACAGGGCAAGGTCCATGGCGCTGATCCATGAGAGACTTTACCGTTCAGAGGACCTGAAGAACGTTGACCTTGCAGAGTACCTGGGCAGACTTGCATCGGAGATATTCAGGAGTTACTCTGCAGATTCACGTATCCGCATGAACCTTGAGATAGACGAATTGAGGGTTGACGTGGAAACAGCTGTGCCCCTGGGCCTCATAGTCAATGAACTTTTAACAAACGCCGTGAAGCATGCATTCCCTGATGGGGAGGGCACCGTAACGGTTTCCCTCAGGAGGAGGAACAGCAGGGTCATCCTTGAGGTCAGCGACGATGGCAAAGGGTTTCCAGAGGACATTGACTGGGAGAGCAGCCCATCACTTGGACTCCAGCTTGTAAGGAGCCTCACCGAACAGATAGATGGAGAGGTCGAGATGATATCAGATGGCGGGACAACATTCAGGATAACCTTCAAGGAGAAGGGACTTGCCACTGAATAATCCCTGCATTGACGTATAAAAGGAGTTTCTGTGTGTTTATTTGGTGAAATAATCCATAAAAGGAATTGATATCTACATGTATAAAAGGAAAGGTTTTTTGGGTTAATCTATCCTTTTGAACTCATCCCTGGGAGCTCCACAGATAGGGCACCTTTCAGGGGCCTCGCCCTCAACGGTGTTACCACACCAGTTGCAGACGTAGTAGTCCACCTCAACGTTACTTCCAAGGTTCTCCAGGGCCTTCTTGTATAGCTCTGCATGGATCTTTTCAACCTTGTTTGCAACGTCGAAGCTCCATCGGGCCTGTTCATGGCCTTCGGCTTCGGCCTCCTCAATGAAACCAGGGTACATCTCCTCGAATTCAGCTGTTTCCCCCTCTATTGCCTCCTTGAGGTTCTCCTCGGTACTCCTGACAGCCTCCATGGCATCAAGGTGGTTCATGGCGTGGACTGTCTCTGCTGCTGCGGCTGCACGGAAGAGCTTTGCAACCTGGTGGTATCCCTCCTCATCGGCCTTCCTTGCAAAGGCAAGGTACTTCCTGTTTGCCTGGGATTCACCTGCAAAGGCTTCCTTCAGGTTATCCATTGTTGACATAACAAATCACCTCACTGCTTCTGAAGTAATAATATGTTACCCTTAATTTATATTCTTATCGCAGAAACTAACTGAACAGGAATGAATACAGAGAAGCAGATAACCTGATAATTAGATCAGGGTTTGCAGTTTTCCTAAAAATAAATAAATAGTGATAATAGGTCTATTTATAACTGTTTAGCTGCCATTTCTATGTCTGTAGCTTTAACAGTTTTTTCTGCCGGCGTGTTTTGCAAGTTCAACGGCTTTGCGTGATATTTCTTCACCCATTTCTTCAAGGGCCTTTGCTAAAGCCTCTTTTGCATCGTCACTTATTCTCTGGGCACCGGCATTTTTTATTATTCTACCTACTGGTGCAATTGGTAATTCAGCCATAATTTCACCTCCAAACTAAGCTGGTACGCTCTAATATTTAAATTTATTGGTTCGGCCTGATTACTGGACCACATGGGCCATATGGGGTTTAATGGGTATGAATCTCACTGAAACCAAAAATTTTAAACTTGCAGAACCAGATACTAAATCGCATGTTTGGCACCATGAACATCAAGACCCGCACAGAAAAAATACTAAAGAAGGCCATGGATGAGCCAATCACAGATGATGAAGCCCTCTACCTGATGAATGTGAGGGGCAGGGATCTCCAGGCCCTTATGATAGCCGCGGATATGGTGAGGGAGGCCGAAGCAGGCGACAGGATAACCTACATCGAGAACTGGAATATCAACTTCACCAACATATGCTCGGGTCAGTGCGGGTTCTGTGCATTCAGGAGGGATGCTGTGGATGATGACTCCTACTACCTTGAAACAGAGAGGATCCTTGAAATCGCAGGCATGGCTGTTGAGAATGGTGCCAGGGAACTGTGCATACAGGGAGGCCTCTACCCGGGACTCGACACATACTTCTATGAGGACATCATCAGGGCCATAAAATCGGAGTTTCCCGATGTCCACCTCCACTCCTTTTCACCCATGGAGGTCTACTATGGGGCTCAGAATGCTGAATTAACGGTTGAAGAGGCCCTGAGGATACTTAAGAGGGCTGGCCTTGGTTCAATGCCTGGCACAGCTGCGGAGATACTGGATGACGATATCAGGGCAGTTATATGCCCCACCAAGCTGAGTACAGCTGAATGGGTTGAGGTCATAGAGACAGCGCACCGTGTGGGGATACCCACCACATGCACAATGATGTACGGTCACATAGACGGCCCTGAACACAGGGTTAAGCACATGGATATACTCAGGAGGATCCAGGAGAGGACAGGGGGATTCACAGAGTTTGTACCCCTACCCTTCATGCACCCCCGTGCACCCATATACCGTGAGGGCATTGCAATGCCCGGGGCAACGGGTGCAGATGACCTCAAGGTCTACGCAGTATCAAGGCTCATGTTCAGGGGCCTCATTGAGAACATACAGGCCTCATGGGTTAAACTGGGATTCAAGTTTGCCCAGGTCGCCCTCCTTTCAGGCGCCAATGACCTTGGGGGCACACTTGGCGAGGAGAACATTTCAAGGTCTGCAGGGGCATCACATGGTGTGAGGACAGAGCCTGAGGAGATTATAAGGGTTGTGAGGGACATAGGAAGGATCCCAGCAAGGAGGGACACCCTCTACCGTGATATAGAGGATGTATAGTGTATCAGGCAATCTGGTGGCCTTAATTTTATTCTGCGTGTAATTTCTGGATCTAATCCTCCCTTTCAATTATTATCCTGTCACCCTCATCCACACTGAAGAAGAGGTCGAGGTTCCCGGTTACCCTGCCTATGTGGTTCACAGGTGAATAGGGCTGTGTTGAGCCAAAGAAAATGCAGAGGGCATAGCCGGGTGGCCAGTAGGAGATGTCACCGGCTGAGGCATCATCGGAGGGGTTCTCATAGTCAAGATCCACGGGTATGTCAAAGTAGACCTCCTCCATCCAGAGGAGGGCCCTACCCTCAAGTGGTAGGCTTTCATAGATTCTCCTTGCAGACTCAGGGTTTCTATCATCAAGTTCGGCTGTGGCCTGGCCCTTACCCTCAACGGTTATCCTTATCCTCCTCAAAGCACTACCTCCATCCCTCGATTATCTGCACACCTGTTGATGTCCCGATCCTGTCAGCCCCTGCATCTATCATTGCAAGGGCTGTTTCAATGTCCCTTATTCCGCCAGCCGCCTTGACACCCATGTCATCACCCACAGTTTTTCGCATGAGCATCACATCCTCAACTGTGGCTCCAGCTAATCCACCATAGGCTGTTGATGTTTTGACGAATGCCGCCCCCGCCTCCTTACTTATGAGGCACGCCTCGACCTTCTCCTTGTCTGTGAGGTAGGCTGTCTCAAGTATGACCTTAACGGGGACCCCCGCGGCATCAACAACACCCTTTATGTCCCTGTAGACCAGATCCCCATCACCAGACTTCATGGCGCCGATATTCATGACCATATCCACCTCCTCTGCCCCGTTCTCAACAGCCTCAGAGGCCTCGAGGGCCTTAACTCGGGAGGTGCTGACGCCTGCCGGGAAACCAACAACCGAGCAGACCATCACATCGGTCCCCTCAAGGAGTTCAGCTGCCAGCCTGACATTGGTGGGTGTGACCACGGCGCACCTGAAGCCGTAGCTGACAGCCTCCCTGCAGAGCCTCTCAATATCATCCACTGTTGCATCAGCCCTCACATTGGTGTGGTCTATAAGTGATGCAAGCTCATCCCTTGTTTCAACAATCATTTTAACCACCTAAAGTTTCTTTGCCATGTAGGGGCCCTCCCTCCGGTATCCAAATTTACCGTAGTATTCACGGGCACCTATTCCACTTGTTACGAGTATCTTCTCCATCCCCTTATCAGCTGCAATGGACTCTGCCCTTGCAAGCAGCTCCTCACCGTAGCCCCTGTGCTGACCAACAGCATCCCCCCTTTCTCCTATGGGGAGCATTGAACCGTATACATGCAGTTCCCTCACAAGGGCTGTTTTATCATGGACCTCAGGACGGTGGGCCTCCTCAGAAGGGAACCTCAGCCTCAGGAAACCCACAAGGACATCATTTTCAGGGTCCTCCTGTGAGATGAAGAACTCCCGCCCACCTGTGGCTTCATAGTCCTCCACCATGAGGGTAACAGCATCCTCGTCAACCATCACACCCCTCCTTGACATGTGCCCAACCTCACGGCACCTTATGCACCTGCACCTCACCCCCTCATCCTCAAGGCGCCTGTAGACGAGTTCACCCAGATTTGACTTCCTCACACCGTCCACTATGAGCTGGGAGGGTATATCCCTCTGTATCCTCATGGTCCTCACCCACTTTGGCATCATCTTCTTTATCTCCACGATGAGCTCAACCGCCTCCTCGGTTGAGTAGGGCTTGTAGAGGCCCCTCTCCCAGAGGCTGTGGAGTTCACTGCCCTGGATAACAAGACAGGGGTATATCTTGACCATATCAGGCCTGAAGGAGGGGTCCTGGAATATCCTCCGAAATATGCGGAGGTCCCTGTCAAAGTCTGAGAAGAGGCCCGGCATGAGGTGCATGGCGACCTTCACCCCTGAGTCCCTGAGGATCCTGTTGGACTCCACAACATCCTCTATGCTGTGACCCCTCCTGATTCGCTGGTAGATGTAGTTGTATATGGTCTGAACACCCAGCTCGACCCGGGTGACCCCCAGGCCCAGCATCCTGTCCACGTCCTCCTCCCTGCAGTAGTCTGGCCTTGTCTCAAAGGTCATGCCAACGCATCTAACAGGGGAGGACTCGTTGAGCCTCTGGGCGTCCTCAACCTTCACGTATCCATGGTGGCCGGGCACATCCACACTGATGCCCCTGAGTTCAGCCCCGAAGTCCACCATGGCCTCCAGGCACCTGGAGATGAACCACTCCTGGTAGCAGAGGCTGTGGGATGGGAAGGTCCCCCCCATAACTATGAGTTCAACCTTATCGACGGGGTGGCCTATGCTGTGGAGCTGCTCCAGGCGATTGTACACCTGCCTGTAGGGGTGGAAGTCATACATCCTGGCCCTGAGGGCAGCAGGCTCCTCTCCAGTGTAACTTGGAGGTGCCTTCTCGCTCTCTGGACAGTAGAGGCACCTGCCATGGGGGCATTCCCTGGGCTGGCACATCACAGCAACGACGGCGACCCCTGAGATGGTCCGTGTGGGTTTTTTCCTCAGAAGCCCCTCTATAACCCTTTTCTCATCAGGGGTTGCATGTTCAAGGATTTCAGAGTTGCTCATGAACCTCTCAAGTCCCATTTCACGGCAGACCCTGTGCTTGAACCTCTCAAGGTCCTTCCTTGTCCTTATTTTTCCTGAAATTATTTCATCGATTATGAGACGTGACGCGTCCTTCATGATCCTAATCCCTCTTTCCCTTTCATCCAGCAATCCATTATCGTCATATATTGATTTACTCGGTTCTGTTCATCAGGTTTAATGTTCTGACTATGTCTGTCCTTGAAATTATGCCTATGAGTTCACCGTCCCTCATCACAGGGAGCCTCCCAAGCTGCAGCCGGTTCATTTTCTCGAGGGCCGCTGTGACCTCATCATCGTCCCTCACCGTTACAACGTCCCCTATCATGACATCCCCCACCCTGAGGTCCCGTCTGGCATCGGATATGTCATGGAAGGTTACAATACCCCTCAGTTCATCGTCCTCAGTCACAGGGTAACCCATGTGCTTTTCACGGAACATCACATCGAGGGCATCCTTAACTGTCATGTCAGGGCGGAGGGTCACAGGGTCCTCGGTCATAATATCCGCCACCATGATGCCATCCAGCAGTGACGAGATGAGGGTTGCCTGGTACTCCTGCTCTGCGCCGATGTAGATGAAGAAGCCGATAAGTATCAGGAAGAAGTTGTAGAAAAGGCCTGTTACAGCCATGATGACCGCTATGATTTTTCCAAGGTTCGAAGCTATCCTTGTAGCCCTGATGTAACTCAGCCTCTCAGCCAGTATGGCCCTCAGTATCCGGCCACCATCCATGGGGAAGGCGGGTATGAGGTTGAAGATTGCAAGAAGCAGGTTCACAGCAAGGAAGTCGCCTGCGAATCCTGCAGCGGCTCCCCCCAGACCAAGCAGGAGGGGGACCCCTGTGATTAGGGCTATGACTATATTTGTGAGGGGCCCGGCGATTGAGATCAGGAACTCCTGGCGTGGTATTCTGGGTATCTCCTCCATCCTTGAAACACCGCCGATGGGGAGTAGAAGTATGCTCTTTATATTCACACCGAACCTCAGGGCGACATAGGAGTGGGCCAGTTCATGTATCACCACCGTTACAAATACAAGGGTTATTAGAACCGCCAGGTTCAGTGAGAGGAAGCCGAGGTAGGCGAGGAGGTATATGAAAAGCATCAGAAGTAGAAATGAGAAATCGAGTTCAATGGGTATCCCGTAGACACTGAATATTTTAACTGAAGTCATGTTATATTATATGGGGTGCTATGAATAAATCATTTTTTATAGCATGACTGACATAAGATTCTATGGTGTTCAAATGAAGGTGACGGAGTTCCTCGGTCGTAAGGTGCTGGATAAAAATGCAATGGAGATAGGTAAGGTCTCTGACCTGGAAGTGGACCCGGAGGAGGGCCTCATAAAGTCCCTCATAATATCCAAGGGTGAACTGTCCCTCAAGCAGAGGACCTTCATCGTGGATATGGAGAGCGTGAGCCGGGTCGGCGATTACGTCGTCCTTGCAATAGCTGCAGAGGAGGCGGAGGAGGCCCCCGAAGAGGAGGAGTCCATGGAGATCTCCCCTGAATGATGGGTGGATAGCATGGAGGTAAAGGACATTAATGGAAATGTTCTGACGGTTGGGATGGCTGTACGTTACACTGGTACAGGGACCACAGGTGAGATCTCAGCCATCAAGGTTGAGGATGGCGAGGGATGGGCCCGCCTTGAGGACTCAGATCTCTGGTACAATACAGATTACCTTGAGGTTGTTGATAAATCCGAACTCAGGAGGGCAGTCAGGAAGGAGGGCCCCGGTGACACCATTGACCGTATCAGGAAGATGAAGGAAGACTTTGCTGATGTGGATATGGGCTCAGAGGTTTGTGATGGTGGGGGTTGATTTATCCTCCCCTCCTTTTTTATGCCGGGATTTTCCCTGACCATTGTCTCTTTTAATGTTATAAACTTATGGGGGTGAAAATGTGTTTGACACAAAGATTCCAGGTATCATATCTCTTATCCTGGGGATTCTGGTGATTCTCTTTCCAGTGTTTTCAGTATTTACCCTGAGTGTCCTCACGGGAGTGGCAGTGCTATTTGTTGCGGTCTGGCTCTTCCTCCTTGGTGCCGGGACATGGAAGGTCAGCAGGGGTGCAGGTGCCCTCTACATTCTCCTCGGGGTGCTCGGTGTAATCGTTGCAGCGGCCCTTGCAGGTAATGTGGTCCTCTTCAGTTTCCTCACAGCATTCTGGATATACATAACAGGTATAATCCTTATAATTGCAGGTATAACAGCTCTTTTCTCAAGGGAGCACCGGGCTGGAAGGGCTGCGGGTATATCCGTTGTGGTTCTGGGGATCATCTATATAATCCTGGGGATACTTGTAACAAACCCTGTATTCCTGGCCTGGCTCATCGGCCTTTCACTGATAATCGATGGAATCGGGCTGCTGATGTATTAGTGGACAGAGGGGTCCTGGATGCTGACACAGAAACGGCAGAGGGCGCCGGGAGTGTTTATCTGCTTGTCCTTCACAGGACAGTAGAATACATCCCCCTCCCTTCTAACCGTGAGGCCTCCAGGAAAACGGGTCCCCACTGGATGGACGGGTTCCTCCCTTACGAATGTGACGTAGATTGTTATTATACGGGCGATCCTCTGAAAACACCTTTCATTTTCTGTTTCCGCGTGGCTCAGCTGCTGGTCAAGGAATTCCATGAACTCCCTTAACTTTTCAGTGTCGACTTTGCCGGGGTAGTGGTTCTTATCATTCTTTATATCCCTTATCCTGTTAAAGAAGGCCCTGGTGAACCTTTCAATGAACTCCCTCTGCTCCCGTGGAGGCATGTAACGGGCGTCCTCCCTCAGATAGACTGATGCACTCATTATATCCTTTATATGGATGGTTGAGGCTTCCTTTTTAAGCATTTCAAGGAGCTGCATCTTTGACATCTTCTCTGGAATATTACTGCTTCTTATAATAACATCCTCCCCGAGACCCAGGTCATCCCAGTAAAGTTCATGGTTATCATTCCTCATGGGGAAACATCCAGGCATTTCAACCGGCGGAATCTGGCTGATTCCTCCAGAAACATCAAATGGGGGTCTGTCTGGCGATGCATATATCACAGAGGGCCTTAGGGTTATCTTTCTGCTTATCCTTAACTGGACAGTAGTAGACCCCGTCCTTCCTTTCAACCTCAAAGCCTCCAGGGAATGGTGTTCCAGGGGGGTGGAGTGGTTCACCCTTAAGAAATGTTCTGTATAAAACTGTTAAACCAACAATAATTGGAGCATTCATTTCATCCAGCCTTTTTGAGGCATCATGGAGTCTATACCATTCAGAAGCTGTTTCAGACACCCCCGGGAATCGGGCCCTGAGATCAAGCACCGAGTCAACGACCATAGACATATATGAATCTATATATACGGTCCTGTATCTCTCCTGAACAAATCTGCAGCTCCTTTCTAGGAATACACGCACCTCCATGAGATCGTAAACATTTACAGTGGCCGCCATTTTCCTCAGGACCATCATCAGGGCATCAGAGTCTTTCACAGTACCGTCTAATAGCCTCTGCCATTTTTTCTCCGATTCCATCGATCCGTTTGAGTTCATCCTTCCGGACATGCCTGAGATCCTCCCCGAAGGTTTCAACGACCCTGCGGGCCCTCCTGCGTCCAAGGCCCCTCACACCGACAACCAGGGGTATAAGGTCCGCACGGACACCATAGTAGAGCCTTGCGGATAGAGTATCAAGTTTATCTGCATAACCGTAGACTCCAAGGATATCGCATATACTTCCAAAGAATTTAACGAGCCTTGAGGCCTCATAGGCAGCCCTCCTTGTTGAGGCGGCGTAGACATTGAAGGCGTTCTCAATCTCATACTCGGTCCTTTCAGATATCCACTCCATGAGGGCGGCTGCAGTGGCCTCCTCGTTCCCGACGTCCATGACGAATATTCCATGTTCCATGAGCTTATCACGTACAGGGTCCCTGCTCTTACGCCCCTTGAATGATATGATGGGTATGTCAGGTGTCCTGGTTATCTCATAGATAAGGCGATAGATGTCCATATCATCCATCTCTGATGCAAACTGGTGGAGCTTTATGGCAGTCTCCACACTGTAACTTGATTTTGCTATGAGGAGACCGAACTCTGTGGCAGAGAATCCTCCGGGGCCCCTGTAAATGATCCTGTTCCTCACAAGGAACTCCACGGCGTTCTCTATCTCATACTGGATACTGTCCATCCCGAATGAATCGCTGTAGGGACCTTCAATCATCTGGTAGCCATAGAACGTGTTCCTGAAGAAGTCCACAAGTTCCTCCACGGTCCTTGAGAGGCCGGAGGCCACCTGTGCAATTATCTGCCTGTAAAGGGCGTCCCTGTTCTCCATTATACGGGAGCTGGTCCTCTCAACCTCCCCCATCACATAGTACTCCTCCAGTTCCAATGCCTCCTCATGGCTCCTGGCTATGAGGTAGGAGTATCCTGCATCATCGTACTGTGGGCGCCCGGCCCTCCCTGACATCTGCTCATAATCGAATACAGGGATCCTCCTGGGGCCCTGCCTCGTCCACCTTGTGTAGTCCCTTATCACAACGGTCCTTGATGGGAGGTTCACCCCGTACATGAGGCTGGGGGTGGCTGTTATCATCAGTATATTCCCCTCCCTGAACTCGTCCTCTATTATCTCCCGCTGTCTGTTGAAGAGGCCTGCATGGTGGAATGCGATCCCCGCCTCCAGGCACTCTGCAAGTTTCAGACAGGTTGAGGTTGGAGGGGAGCCCCTGGACTTTGGAACCTCAAGGATTCTTGCTGCCACCTCACTGAACCTCTCCCGCATATCAGGGGGTATCCTCCCTGATATCTTACCTGCAAGGTAGGATGCAAGGGACTCTGTGAACCTCCTGGTGGATACGAAGGCCAGGGTCTGGCTACCATCCTCCAGGGACCTCTCAAGAACCTTTAGGACAACGTCGTTCTTCTCCCTGACCCCGAACATCTCCGTGTCAAGGACCTCCCGGTGCAGTGGAACGGGCCGGTAGTCGTGCTCCACCACCCGGGCTCCTAGCCATCCGGCTATTTCATCCATATTTGAGAGGGTTGCTGAGAGTGCAACTATACGTGTGGAGGGGTTCAGGATCCGTGTCCTTGTAATTGCAGATTCAATCACCGGCCCCCTGGTGTACTCACCTATCATGTGGAATTCATCAACGATGAGGAGGTCCACCTCCCTGAGGATATTCCATGAAAACCTGGTTAGGCTGTCGAAGGATTCAAAGACCATGACTGCAATGTCAGAGGTCCTGGGATCCTTACCGACCCTTATACCGTGCTCTTCAAGTTTACTGAATTCCTTTATCTTTTCGTTCTGGATTGAAAGGAGGGGCACGGTGTAGATCACGCGCCCACCCTCCATGACCGTCCTCAGGGCTGCAAGGATCCCCAGGAGGGTCTTCCCGCTGGCGGTGGGTATGGCTATTATGTAGTTTTCCCTGGATTCTAGGTAACCTGCTTCAAGGGCACTCCTCTGGGCAGGGTTAAGCTCCCTTATATGGGGGTAGCAGTCCCTGAGGATCTGCCTCATTTCAGGTGGGAGGGACTTCATATGAACACCCTCAGGGCTCCAGCTTTTCCTTTTTAAGGACCCTTATGTTGCTGATCGCAGTCTCAGGGTACTGTCCATCATCATCCTTCTCAACACTTTTAACCATGTCCCAGATTGTGAGCAGTGCAACCGAGACACCGGTTATTGCCTCCATCTCAACACCGGTTTTTCCGTCGCACCGCACCGTCACCCTGGCAGTGATCCTATCCTCCCCAAGGTCAAATTCAACATCAACACCTGTGAGGGGGAGGGGGTGGCATAGGGGTATTATTTCCCAGGTCCTCTTAACGGCCCCTATGGCTGCTATCTGGGCCGTTGCAAGGACGTTCCCCTTCTCAACCCTCTTTTCACGTATCAGGTTTATTGTATCCTCACTGAGTAATATATGGCCTTCGGCCGTCGCTGTTCTCCTGAGAACTGGTTTTGAGCCCACATCGACCATGCGGACCCCCTTTTCATGTGTATGTGTGAATTCCTTCATTATCATCACTCATGAAATTCCTTCTAACTTGGCTTTCATCAGTCGAATCGGTGGTTACTTCCAGTTTTGAAGTTTGAGTTTAGTACCCGGCCATCCAGACTGAAAATCAGGACATCGGTATCAAAGGAGTACCTCTCAGTGCACCTGTCCCTTATGGCATCTGCTATGCCATCGAAGACCCTCACAGTCAACCCCTCACCATCGAGTTCAGATATCATCTCCTCAACTGTTCCATGGTTGAATATCCTTGTCACCGTATCTCTGGAAGCACCCTTAAGGGCTGCGTGGGCAGCCATTATCTCGCGGCGGGCATCTGCAACTGAACTTTTGGTCTGGAATATTCCTGCGGACAGCTTGATCAGTTTACCCGCGTGTCCCATGAGTATTATCCTCTCAACCCCCCTCTTGTCGGCCTCCTCCAGCATGTAGCCCGGGAAGTTGGCCATCTGGATTATCCTCTCCTCCTCGATGGATTCAAAGTACTCCACGGCGAATCTCTCACCTATGTTACCCGGTACAAATACCAGTTCCCTGAAACCCAGGGCGGTGGCTATGCCTATCTGGCAGGCAAGGGATTCACGGTACGCCTCACTGGACATGGGTCTGGCTATACCCTTTGTCCCAAGGATGGAGATACCCCCAGTGATCCCTAGACGGGGGTTCATGGTCCTGGATGCTATCCTCTCCCCCTCTGGTACGGATACCGTGACCACAGCACCCTCATCATCCCTGAGGTGTTCCCTGAGGTTCTCCTCCATCATCCTCCTGGGCACAGGGTTTATTGCCGGTTCTCCGGGGGGGACCTGGAGGCCAGGCTTCGTGACGATTCCAACACCCTCACCACCCCTTATCATGATTTCAGGGGTCCCTGTGATCTGGACAGTGGAAATGATCTCAAGGTTCACGGTGACATCGGGGTCGGGGTAGGGCCTCTTGATGACACAGGCCCTGGCGGTGTCATCTGAGATACGCTCAACGTATTCAACGTCAACCTCCAGGATCCCTGAGGGGGTCCTGACCCTGACCTTCCTTGCTTCACAGCCCTTCAGACACAGGAGTGAGGCGAGGGCTGCTGCGGTGGCAGCTGTTCCAGTTGTAATCCCGAATACCCTCTCATCCTTCATCAGAAAAATCCTTAAAAATTAATGTGAAAAATAAGTTATTAAATCTCCTTCTCTGGCTTTAGAGAGTTTCTCTTGCTGAAGCTATTCCAGTTCATCCTTTATTGCTTCAAAGAGCTCCTCCCTGCTTGGGGCCCCAACGAATCTGACAACACCGTTGATGGCTATGGCCGGTACAGCCATCAGGCCATACTCTATGGCCTTTTCCCGGTCAACCATTATGTCGATCTTTTCAACCTGGATACGGTCTCCGAATTCCTTCTTGGCCTCATCAACGACCTCGATTGCCATTGGACAGTAGGGGCAGGTTGGGGATGTGAAAACCTCTATATTAACAACCATGTCTTAACCTCCGTGAGAGTAATATGATTATCTTCTCCCCCTTTTTAGATAAATACTTATCCTTTTCCACTTCAATCAATGGAGCTGCAGTTCTTCCGTCGCATTCCCTGATGCAAAACCCAGCCTTGAGAACATGCTGGATAGGACCTTCAAAAGGCCACCAGATGGCTCAAGGGTTATGGTGTCATAGTTCTTCACACCTGCAAGCTTTGCAGCCACCTCAACTGCATAGTCCTTCCCGCCAGTGTAATCCACCAGACGGTTACGGAGTGCCTGTCTGCCTGTGAATATCCTCCCCTCTGCCAGGTTCTTAACGTAGGAGACGCTGAGGTTCCTGTTGGCAGCCACGGTTCTTATGAAGTAGTCATACTCCTCGTTGACCATCGACTGCAGCATCTGTCTCTCCTCATCTGTTATCATGCGGTAATCGGCCCCCATGTCCTTGTACTCACCCGCCTTTATGGCGTACTTGTTTATCCCCATCTGCCTGTACATCTGGGAGAGATCCGTGAGGTCGAGTATGACGCCTATGCTTCCAACCCATGCTGATGGACTTGCAACTATCCTGTCAGATGCTGATGCTGCAAGGTACGCTCCTGAGGTTCCTGAATCACTTATCCAGCTCACCACAGGTTTTCCTGATTTATTTATGGCTTCCATGAGTTCCTCACTTGCAACAGGTGTCCCTCCCGGGCTGTTTATATCGAGGACTATGGCCTTGACTGAGGGGTCGCTGTTGGCTTCATCGATGAGCTCCTTTATTTCATCGGGGTTCGCAGCATCAGAGAAACCAGCCGTGTCATAGGCTATGGCTCCGTGGACAGGTATTATTGCTATCGTACCCTCGCCGCCCTCCAGCAGACCGGCTAATGAAAGCACCAATCCCGCGATCGAGAGAACCGCGACGAGACCGACGACTATCTTGCTGTTTCTATCCATGGTATCAGACCTTTTTACCTCCAGTCATGTTTTCAGGAGTTTTTATTATATCAGACATTCATCTACCATCCTAAATTTTTCACCATTTTTATTAATAGAATGTCCACCGCTATATAAATATTGCACTTAGATACTATTATTTATTGATGAATACACTTTGCAGTGTTTGAGAACTTGAGGTGCTCTCTGGAGTGCTTTCCTAATCTATTCAGTGAAAGATCATAGAATCCGGGAGTGATTGTTGTGAAGAAGACTGTAAGGTCCCCTGGATCCGCAACCGTGATTAATGCGATTGCAACTGGGAGGGGCTCAGCATTTGGCATAGGACTCAGGGTGGTGGCAGAGGCAGAGCTGATTGACTCGGGGGTAGAGTGCATCTCCCGGGAGGGAGCTGACACGGCCCTAATGGAGCTCTGCACAGGGATGGTGATTGAATATTACGGGGTGGATGCAGGTGTCAGGGTCGTAACATCCTCGAACCTCCCAGTTGCCAGCGGACTTTCAAGCAGCAGCGCGGCCTCCAATGCCACTGTGATGGCAGTCTCCTCCCTCTTATCAGAGGAATTCTGTCTTGAACCCATGGAGGACTCTGTGATGCTCAACATGGCAGTTGACGCATCCCTGAAGGCGGGTGTTAGTGTTACCGGGGCCTATGATGATGCAAGCGCATCATTCTACGGCGGCCTAACCGTGACAGATAACATGGAGAGGCGCATAATCCTAAGGGAGCGCATGGAAAATCAAAAGGTATTAATATATATGCCGGACAGAAGATCACTGACTGCACAATCAGATGTCCCGAGGATGAAACTGCTGGCTCCCTGGGTTGATATGGCCTTCAGGGAGGTCCTTGATGGAAGGGTACACAGTGCCCTGACACTCAACGGGATACTCTACTGTGCATCCCTGGGATTCGATCCGGGAATAGCCCTTGACGCCCTTGAGGCGGGTGCCCTGGCAGCGGGTCTCTCAGGAACCGGGCCATCTTTCGTTGCCCTGGCCAGTGATGACTCTGCAGCTGACATCATTGATGCCTGGGAGAACCTTGAGGGCGAGGTTATTGTAACCTCAGTGGACAACGAGGGTACACGTGTCCTCGAATAACTCCAGCAACCCTGAACAGAGAAAAGGGGAATGATTATGGATGAATCCAGAGCACGGGAGATCCTCAGAAGATCCAGGCAGAAGATAGATGGGATAGACAGGGACATACTTGACCTGATATCCTCAAGGATATCCCTTGCACGTGAGATAGCAGAGGCCAAGGGGGTCCTTGGAATGGAGATCCTGGACCCTGAAAGGGAACTCCAGATTATAGAGAGGACCCGGAAAATCGCCAGGGAAAATGGTATCGATGAGAGTAAACTTATAGAGCTGATGAAGATTCTGATGGATCTCAGTAAAACTGAACAGAAAGAAATGTTAAGGAGGCAATGAAATGGGAAACATAAGGACATCCTTTGTAAAAAGAATAGCTAAAGAACTGATAGAAACTCATCCAGGAAAATTTACAGACGACTTTGACAAGAACAAGAAACTTGTGGAGGAGTTCTCAACAGTAAGCACCAAACACCTCAGAAACAAGATAGCAGGTTACATCACAAGGATCATCAGCCAGCAGAAATAAAACCATAATTTATTCATTTTTTTCCAACATTTAAAAGGTTGTGAAGGTTAATGGAGTTAATAGTTGCTAAATTTGGCGGTACATCAATAGGAAATGGTAGGCGAATTAAGAAGGCGGCCCGTTCAGTTGTGAAGGAGTACATGAAGGGAAAGAAGGTCGTTGTCGTTGTATCTGCCATAAACAAGACAACCGATGAACTCCTCCAGATAGTGGACGAGGCAATGGAAGACGCTGTCACAGAGAAGCAGCTGGCTGAAATAGTATCCATGGGTGAGATGACCAGCGTCAGGATATTCTCATCCGCCATAGAGGCGCTAGGAGTTAAATCAGAATATATAGACCCCTTCATGGATGAATGGCCAATAATAACCGATAGCAACCTTTTAAATGCTAAGGTGGATTTTGAGGCAACCGAGGAGAAGTCAAAGGAGCTGCTTAAACTCCTTGATCAGGGAATAATACCCGTGGTCTGCGGCTTCCTTGGAAGGGACCCCAATGGATACATAACCACCCTGGGGAGGGGTGGAAGTGACATAACAGCATTCCTCCTTGGGCACTGCCTTAAGGCAGATGAGGTTATAATAGTAACAGATGTTGGAGGGGTCATGTCCACTGACCCCAACAAGCTTCAGGGCGCAAAGAAACTTGATAAGATATCAGTTGAGGAGATGAGGGACCTTGCAACCCACGGGGCCCAGGTACTCCACCCCCACGCCCTAAAATACAAGGACCCGGATATAAAGGCAAAGATAATAGGATTTGAACACGGGGACCTATCAGCCCCTGGAACCGAGATAATAGGGCCATCAAAGAACAAGATGGTCAGGACAACAACCCTCAACCCGGATCCAATATCCGTGGTTGCTGTTGTGGGTGAAAAGATACTGAACAAGCCAGGTATACTGGCCAGGTTAACATCAAGGCTCGCAGAGAACTCCATAAACATCATAGGAATTTCAACAGGACAGAACTCGGTCACGATATTTGTTGATAAGAAGGACGCCGATGAGGCCCACAGGCTCCTCCATGATGTGGTCATTGCAGACGATGACCTCAGCTCACTTTCACTGGGAAGGGACATCGCGATGATAACCATATCAAGCCCGGATTTCATAGACACACCAGGCATAATATCTGAAATCACCGAGCCCCTCAGGGATAATGACCTTAACATAGTTGAAATTTCATCCTCACAGACATCTGTGGTTATCTTTGTTGACTGGAATGATGGTAAAAAGGCGTATGAACTTGTAAGGGGTGTTCTTGAATGAAGATTGAAGGCACAGTAGTGGCCATGGTGACTCCATTCACAGAGGACGATGTGGTGGATGAGGCCGGGCTGCGGGAGAACATAAACTACCTTATAGAGAACGGGGTTGACGGTCTGCTGGTTGCCGGGACAACCGGTGAATCAGCTACAATAACCCATGAAGAGCAGAGGAGAATGATCGATATACTTGTGGATGAGGTCAACGGCCGCGTCAGGACAGTTGCCGGTGCAGGCAGCAACTCATCCAGGGAGGCAATGGGCCTCGTGGAGTATGCAGAGGACGCCGGTGCAGACGCAGCCCTTGTCATAACCCCATACTACAACAAGCCCCAGCCCCATGGACTCATTGAACACTACACCATGCTGGAGAAAGCCGCCGACATACCCCTCATAATATACAATGTCCCCTCAAGGACAGGAACCGACATAGATGTTGACACGGTCGCTGAACTCGCAAAACTCGACGGTATAATAGGAATAAAGGAGGCCAGTCCCGACCTGGACAAGGTGTCAATGCTCAGGTCAAGGCTCATGGACCTCGGTCTTGATGACTTCACCATCCTTTCAGGTAACGATAACCTTACACTCCCACTGATATCCATGGGTGCTGAGGGAGTGATATCGGTTGTTGCAAATGTCGACCCTGCCCGTATGAGCCGGCTTGTTAACGAGGCCCTATCAGGAGACTTTGAAGCTGCAATGAAAACGCACTACGAACTCTACAGCCTCATGAAGGTCCTTTTCATTGAGAGCAACCCGGTACCCGTCAAGGAGGCCCTTAACATGATGGGCAGGCCCGCTGGTCATGTGAGGATGCCCCTCGCACCCCTGCAGGATGCAAACCGTGAGAGGCTCAGGATGGTCCTTGAGGAACTGGCGCTGATCTAGGGGGTGTCATGTTTGATAAGGGTCGCAGTTACAGGTGCATGCGGGCGCATGGGCTCAGGGATAATAAGCAGGGTCCTCGAGGAGGATGACATGGAACTTGTGGCAGCCATTGAGGCTCCCGGCACACCCCTCAGGGGCAGGGACATAGGAGAGTTCACAGGCAGAGGCAGGGTTGGAGTTGCAGTCACAGATGCATCCGATCTTGCAGAAACCCTCGCAGATGCAGAACCCGACGTCCTTGTTGACTTCACAGTCGCATCCGCGGCAGTCGAAACAATAAAGACTTCAGCCAGGGCCGGTGTTAACCTCGTGGTTGGCACAACAGGATTTTCAGAGGAGCAGATGCAGACAGTAAGGGACTGCATAGGCAGTTCAGGTGTGAGGGCTGTGATCGCACCTAACATGGCAGTCGGGGTCAACGTGTTCTTCAAGGTCCTCAGGGACCTTGCACTGATCCTCTCTGACTATGACGTTGAGATCATCGAGGCACACCACAGGCACAAGAAGGACGCTCCATCAGGGACAGCTGTACGTTCACTGGAGGTCATTGCAGAGGCCACAGGCAGAAGGGCCGATGAGGTGGCCGTCCATGGCCGATCTGGACTCACAGGTGAGAGGAGTAAAGAGGAGATAGGTGTCCATGCAGTTAGGGGTGGTGACATCGTCGGGGACCACATAGTCCTCTTTGCAGGTGACGGTGAGCGCCTTGAGATAGTTCACAGGGCTCACAGCAGGGATGCCTTCATAGGTGGAGTTATAAGGGCCATAAGGTTCATTGAGGAAGCAGAACCCGGAAGGATAATGGATATGGGGGATGTGCTGGGAATAAAATGATAAGGTGATATTATGGTTAATGTGGGTGTTCTGGGAGCAACAGGGATGGTTGGACAGCGTTTCATTCAGATGCTTGATAAACATCCTGAATTTGAACTTACAACACTGGCGGCTTCTTCACGATCCGCAGGAAAACCCTACGGGGAGGTGGCTAACTGGTACCTTGACTCTGAGATGCCAGAATCTGTGAGGGACATGGAGGTCGTTGAAACGGATCCCTCAGCTGTTGGGGACGTTGATATACTCTTCTCAGCCCTCCCTGCAGATGTGGCCAGGAAGGTCGAACCAGAATTTGCAGAGAAATACATAGTGGCATCAAATGCAAGTGCAATGAGGATGGAGCCTGATGTCCCCCTCGTGATACCCGAGGTCAACCCCGAGTTCCTTGACCTAATAGAGGTGCAGCAGAGGAGGAGGGGATGGGATGGGTTCATCGTTACCAACCCCAACTGCTCAACAATAGCCCTTACCCTCACATTAAAGCCGATCTACGACGCCTACAACATAAAGAGGGTCTACGTCTCAACCATGCAGGCAGTTTCAGGGGCCGGCTACAATGGAGTCCCCTCAATGGCCATACTTGACAACCTTGTACCCTTCATTGGGGGTGAGGAGGAGAAGATTGAAACAGAGACCCTCCACCTCCTGGGAGAACTCGACGATGGCGTGGTGAAACCAGCCAGCTTTGGTGTGAGCGCATCCTGTCACCGTGTACCCGTAGTTGACGGCCACACCGAGGCGGTCTTCATTGAACTGGATGACGACTTTGAAATTGATGATGTAAGGGAGGCCATGGATAAATTCAGGGGGCTCCCTCAGAAGCTGGGCCTCCACTCAGCCCCAGAGAAACCGGTGGTTGTCAGGGATGAGGAGAACAGGCCCCAGCCAAGGATGGACAGGGACAGGGATGGTGGAATGGCTGTCACTGTTGGAAGACTCAGGGAGGACGCTGCATTCGAAAACAGTTTAAGGTACGTCCTTGTGGGTCATAACACAGTTAGAGGTGCTGCAGGGGCATCTATCCTGAACGCTGAACTCATAAATGAGATACTGTAGGATACCATGCACCCCAACCCTCTGGGAGCTGATCTAACCATCCTCTACTTTTTTAATTCAGTTCTGAGCTCACCATTTCTTGATTTTTTAATGCCAGTTTTAACCTTCGGCGGGACCCAGGCCTTCTGGGTGATACTCTGCCTTCTTCTCTATCTTCTTGGCGGGGAGGATGAGAGGGAGGCCGCATTCATAGCCCTCACCGCCCTGGTAATGGGCTTCTTCATGAGCGAATTCCTGAAGATGGTTATCGCAAGGCCACGACCCTATGAGGTGATCTGGTGGGTGAGGCACACCACGGTTGCTGGCGGCTATTCTATGCCATCGGGCCATACTGTGGCAGCATTCGCCGGTTTCACTTCACTTTACTTCAAGTTCGGGAGACCCTGGCTTTTTCTGATCCTCGCATCACTTGTGGGGATTTCGAGGATCTACCTTGGCCTCCATTACCCCACCGACGTCCTTGCCGGTGCTTTTATCGGAGTCATCTGTGCATTCATGGCCCTGAAGATAGAGGATAGGGTTAAATGCTTTGGTCTCTGCCGCTTTGAAAGGTTGCAGCAACGTTAGTGGAGTACCTCCGGGGTGGAGTGAATCATCCCGGGTCCACCAACTTATTTCCAGGCCCACACTGCGGATTATGGATTTTTTTCATCACCCTAAGGGGACCCCTAATTAGAGAATCAGATGATTATCGATAGGGGTTCATACATGGGTTCTGTGGTGGCTATAAGGTGCACTGCATTCCAGTTGATCCCTGGACTCCATTTGGGAAGGTTTTTAAGCTTTCACGTGTTATCTATTAAATGGAAAGGGGTACCATGAGGTTCATGAGGGATTCAGAAAAGGAACAGCTCAAGCTTCTTGTAAAGGCGTGCATGCTTGAGATAAGCAAGCTCAAGATGGATCTTCGCAAATGCCGTGAGAAGTCGGATAACTGTGAGAGGGTTAAGGAACTTGAGGATGCACTTAAACTCAGGGACAGACGTATAGATGAACTTGAGGGACTTGTGGCTGAAAAGGACAGGCTGATACAGGAACTCAACGGCATCATAGCAGATAAGGAATCCCGGATATCTGACCTCAAAAGGTACAGGGAATACTTCCAGGCCCTTACACAGAAGCCTGAAAAGGATTTAACATCATTCCAGTCGCAGATCTACCGCCTTCTGCCTGATGAGAGAGCCACCACAGAGGAAATGCTTGACTTCATAAATGGGATAGGATTTAAGGACCTGAAACTTGAGAACATGGTCCAGATACTCAGGAACCTTGAGAGGAAGGGATACTTCCGGTCGGTGAGGAAGGACAGTCTGACCCTCTGGGAGAAGGTTAAGAGGTGATGTACTGGGTTCCTGTGTTCCTGTTGAAGTGAACTGTACTGGTTGAGTTCCTATCGGAGGTTACCCTGCTCAGAACCTGTAACTGCAAATACCCTTGCAGGGGATGCCTCTGCCCTCACAGGGAGGGGGACAACGAATAATCTGAATTCAGGTGGTAGGAGGTCCGTGTTTGTTATGTTCTCCACAACCCATATCCCATTCTTGAGTAGGAGCCTGTGGATCTCTGTTTCTCCGGGCCTGTCAACACTGGGGCCCTCGATGCAGACCCCCAGAACTTCATGTTCCACAAGTTCCTCTGCAAGCCGTCTCTTTATACCTGGATAGTTTGTGAAGTACTCCTCCGAGCCCCACCTTGAGCTCCAGCCAGTTTTGATTACAGCAATGTCACCAGCCCCTAAAATCTCTTCCCTGGATATGAGGAAACCCTCACCTGTGAGTTCCCTGAGTCCGATCCCGTCAACCGTCAGGTCACTGCAGCGCGCATGTAGGGGGGCGTCTATATGGGTCCCTGCGTGCAGGCCCATGGACACTGAGGATGTAATGTAGTCCTCATCTGAACTCTCAGTTCTCAGTTTAACAGGGGGATCACCCGGGAAGACCGGCATGGAGTCCTCAACCTTATGGGTCAGGTCGATTATTTTCATGGTGTGACTCTTCCCCTCTGAATATATTAATCATTCTCTGCCACGGTATTTGTAACCAAATACCCTAAAGTGAGCAACCTCTGAATATATTAATCATTCTCTGCCACTGTATAAACATGGAACCTGGGGCTGAATCACCCTATAAGCCCCTCCACTTCAAAAAAACTATAAACATGGATCCCCTACTGGGACCCCCATGCTCTCCTGATTATTGGTCCCTATTTGAGTCTGTATTGGAGGAGGACACCATCAACCTTCGAGACAGTCGTGTTCCAGTTACTTAAATGTCCCAGTCTGTTCAGGGAGTGGGTTGTGTCTGCAGTAACCCAGCCATGACCCCTTATCCATACCTGGGCCCATACATGGGAGTACCAGTTCCCGCTTATGAATCTGCAGTAACCACGGACGTAGCGTGCAGGTATACCGCTGGTCCTTGCAAGGGCTACCATGAGGTGGGCCTGGTCGACACAGTTTCCCCTCCTTAACCTCAGTGTACCTGGGGCACCATAAAGTGTCCTGTAATAAAATGAGTAGTCGACACTGTCACGTACCCAGGTGAACAGGTTCAGTGGAGTAGCTGGTATTCCCTGAGAGTTCACGGGCCAGGTAAACCATGTTGGGATCCGTGACGCTGCAGTGGGCCGTTGAACTCAGATACATTCGGAGGGATGGTGGCACGTACCATGGGCTGCTCTTAAGACCCTTCTTAACCGCCCCTTAAGATACCTGTATCTGTTCTCGAGGGACCTGAGCTTGTTCTGAAGTATTATGATGGTTTTTCTGTTCCTTGCGGTGCTTATCCTGGCCAGGGTCCTCTTGATGAGGGCGGATGTCTTCCTGATCTCTGAGTTTATGTTCCTTATATGTAAATCAACGTCACGGGAGTTTAGCCGGTATGCATTGAGGGGTACTGGAGTCCTTATATATACGCCTGCCGGCATCATTCCCGTCTGGTATCTGTAACGGCCGATCTTTGAGAGGAGGTATACGGTATTGTAGAAATCGATTTTACCCCCACTGTATGGTACTGCTGAAGGGCATCTACTGTATCTATCTGTCATGTCACGAAATCTTTCTGTTATCTCACTGTACTGCCATGCGCTTAGCTTCACTGACATACGGCGAATATCGAGGCCTGGTGGCTTCAAAGCTCTGCATTCAACGGTCTTTGAGCCTCTCAGTACCTGCTCAGGGCTAGGTGTAGGATGCACAGTCAAGACTTCTGTTTCCAGTACTTATATTTTCAGGCAGCCTCTGATACTTCTCCATGAAATTAGCCACCCTGACACTTGCCTGAAGGACTTCAGAGCTGTTAAGGGATTCTGAGTCATTCTCAAGGGCATATGAACCTTCCATAGCCACAATTAAAATCAGGGCCATGGTAAGGTATACTGAGGCTTTGCTTAGCTGCCTCATATCAACCACATATTTATATTAGGTCCTATCTTCGTTAAATACTCTTCTGGAAACAACCGAAAATTATTTATAGAACCTCTAACCCATTGATAACTGCATATTGATTTATAATAAAACTGAGGTGATTGAATGGCACAGGGACAGCAGCCAATTCTTGTACTGCCCGAAGGTACAAGCAGGTATCTTGGAAGAGACGCACAGAGGATGAACATCCTTGCAGGTAAAATACTCGCAGAGACCGTGAGGACAACCCTTGGACCTAAGGGTATGGACAAGATGCTGGTTGACTCCCTTGGGGACATTGTCGTAACCAACGACGGTGTCACAATACTCAAGGAAATGGACATAGAGCACCCAGCAGCAAAGATGCTCGTCGAGGTCGCAAAGACTCAGGAAGACGAGGTAGGGGACGGTACAACCACAGCAGTCATAATAGCTGGTGAACTGCTCAAAAAGGCTGAAAACCTCCTTGAAATGGAGATTCACCCAACAATAATAGCAATGGGTTACAGGCAGGCCTCTGAAAAGGCCCAGGAAATACTCGACGACATCGCAATCGACGCCAGCGACAGGGACACCCTCATGAAGGTTGCTATGACCGCAATGACAGGAAAAGGAACAGAAAAGGCAAGGGAACCACTGGCACAGCTCATAGTGGATGCTGTCAAGCAGGTTGAAGAGGACGGCGAAGTCGAGAAGGACCACATAAAGATAGAGAAGAAGGAAGGCGCAGCAGTGGACGACTCAACACTCGTCCAGGGTGTCATAATCGACAAGGAAAGGGTCCACCCAGGAATGCCAAAGAAGGTTGAAAACGCCAAAATAGCACTCCTCAACTGCCCAATCGAAGTCAAGGAGACAGAGGTGGACGCAGAGATCAGGATAACAGATCCATCACAGATGCAGGCCTTCATAGAACAGGAAGAACAGATGATCCGCGACATGGTCAACTCAATTGTTGACACAGGCGCAAACGTCCTATTCTGTCAGAAGGGCATCGATGACCTGGCACAGCACTACCTGGCCAAGGCAGGAGTCCTTGCAGTGAGGAGGGTCAAGAAGTCCGACATGGAGAAACTCTCCAAGGCCACAGGAGCAAACATAGTCACAAACATCGAGGACCTGGGTGAAGAAGACCTGGGTGAAGCAGGAGTCGTATCAGAGAAGAAGATTTCAGGCGAAGAGATGATCTTCGTTGAAGAGTGCAAGGAACCAAAGGCAGTGACAATACTGGTCAGGGGATCAACCGAGCACGTTGTAAGCGAAGTTGAAAGGGCAATCGAAGACGCAATAGGTGTCGTCGCCGCAACAGTTGAGGACGGTAAGGTCGTTGCAGGCGGAGGAGCTCCTGAAATAGAAATCGCAAAGAGGCTCAAGGACTACGCTGACTCAATAAGCGGCAGGGAGCAGCTGGCAGTCTCAGCCTTTGCAGACGCCCTCGAAATCGTGCCAAAGACCCTTGCAGAGAACGCAGGTCTTGACAGCATCGACGTCCTCGTTGACCTCAGGGCAGCCCACGAGGAGTCACCATACATGGGAATCGACGTATTCGATGGTAATATCGTCGACATGAAGGAAGCAGGAGTAATCGAACCACACAGGGTCAAGAAACAGGCCATCCAGTCTGCAGCTGAAGCAGCTGAGATGATACTGCGCATAGACGACGTCATAGCCGCATCATCATCCGGTTCCGAGGATGAAGGAATGGATGAAATGGGCGGCATGGGCGGAATGCCTCCAATGTAAGGCATCCCCCAATCTTTCTATTTAATCCATTCTTATAGCTCTTTTTTGCGAAGGACTGAACCCATAAACTGATGGGGTGGAGATCTTTTTTCCATAAAAAATTTTAATGCAGTAACTCACGGATAAAATGAGGTTTTTTTGGCACTGTAATCTCTGGTTTTTGAGGGTTCGTGGGCACGTTTCTTATTTATTAGTAACTTTTTCTCCTTGGGTTTACTACGATTCTTTATTTCAGGAAAAAACTTTGGTTCTGGAATGAGAAAATGTCATTATTCAAGAATTCTGGGCTCAGCTTCAAAAAAATAATGGTGGATGGTGGTTACCTTGAAAATATGTGGACTGCTGCTGTTCCACCGGTTCCACCGATGTTGTGGGTCATACCGATCTCAGCACCTTCCACCTGTCTCTTATCGGCTTCACCACGCAGCTGCCATACAACCTCAGCTGCCTGTGCTATCCCGGTAGCTCCAAGTGGATGACCACGTGCCTTGAGCCCACCTGAGGGGTTAACGGGCATGTCACCATCAATCCTTGTTATACCCTCCTCAAAGGCCCTTCCACCTTCACCCTTATCAACGAATCCAAGGTCCTCAACAGCCAGTATACCGTTTATGCTGAAACAGTCATGGACCTCAACGAGGTCTATGTCCCCTGGAGTCATCTTAGCCATCTTGAAGGCCTTTCTGGCCGCATTAACTGTAGCATCAATCCTTGTTATGTCCCTCCTGTCATGGAGTGCAATGGTACCCGAGGCCTGTGCAGATGCCTTCACATATACAGGGGTGTCTGTGTACTCCCTCGCCATGTCTGCAGGGCACAGTATAACCGCTGCAGCCCCATCGGATATCGGTGAACAGTCGAGGAGCCTGAGGGGATCCGCAACCATTGTTGAGTTCATGACCTGTTCAACCGTGACCTTCATCGGGAACTGGGCCCTGGGGTTTTTTGATGCGTTCTCATGGTTTATAACTGAGACCATGGCGAGCTGCTCCCTTGTGGTACCGTACTCATACATGTGCCTTCTGGCCATCATTGCATACAGTGATGGAAAGGTGACACCCTGCTGGGCCTCCCACTCCTGGTCGGATGCTGTTGCAATGGCAGGTGTCGGGTCAACAACGTCGGTCATCTTCTCAACACCTGCAGCTATCACGATGTCATGGTATCCTGATGCAACCGCCATTATGCCACTCCTTAGGGCGAGTCCACCTGATGCACAGGCTGCCTCAACCCTTGTGGAGGGTATGGGTGTCAGGCCAGCGTGGTCCGCGATTAGTGAGGATATATGTTCCTGTTTTATGAATAGACCGGCTGACATGTTACCAACGTACATGGCATCAAGGTCGGCGCCCTCGACTCCTGCGTCCTCTATGGCTCCAAGTCCGGCCTCGGTTATCATGTCCCTGAAGGAGACATCCCAGAGTTCTCCAAATTTTGTCTGTGAAACTCCAATAACTGCTACATCCCTCATTATATCACCTCTTAAGCCATCCTGAGTTTGCCCTTGAATTTGGCGTATATGGCATAGTCCACGTACCTCTTATTCCTGATGATCTCGGCCACAGATGGTGCAAGGTCACGCCTCTCCTCTATGAGGTCATTAACCTCTATTATGAAGGCGTCGCTTCCAGCACCTGAACCATAGGACACTGCGAGTATCCTTGCGCCGGGCTCTGCAACGTCAAGGGTTGCTGCAAGGCCTATTGGTGTCGCACCTGAGTAGGTGTTCCCTATCACGGGTGTCAGGAGTCCTGGTTTCACCTGTTCACTGTCAAATCCCAGTTTACGGGCGGTCTTCAGGTAGAATTTCCCGTTTGGCTGGTGGAAAACAGCGTAATCGAAGTCATCTGCACTGAGGCCGGTCTTCTCCATCATACCCCTGGCGGCTCCAAGGACGTGCTTGAAGTAGGCGGGTTCACCTGTGAATCTTCCCCCGTGCCGGGGGTAGGGCATGCCTTCCCTCCTGTAGAAGTCGGGGGTGTCTGTTGTGAAGCTGTAGGTTTCCTTTATATCTGCAAGGCAGTTTTTTCCACCTATAACATAGGCTGCCCCGCCTGCTGATGCAGTGTACTCTAGGGCATCGCCGGGGGCTCCCTGGGCTGTGTCAGCGCCAACTGCAAGGCCGTACCTGATTATGCCTGAGTCAACAAGCCCCATGCAGGCCTGTATACCTGCGGTACCTGCCTTGCATGCGAACTCAAGGTCGGCTGCTGTCATCTCAGGTGTCGCCTCAACAGCCTCTGCAACTATTGTTGCTGTTGGCTTAACAGCGTAAGGGTGTGATTCTGACCCCACATAGACAGCTCCTATCTCTGAAGGATCTATCTGACTCCTTCTGAGGGCATTACGTGCTGCCTCAACTGAGATTGTTGCTGTGTCCTCATCAGGACCAGGGACTGATTTTTCCTCCACAACCAGACCCCGTGATATGGCCTGGGGGTCGTCTCCCCAGACCCTCGCGATTTCTTCAACCTTTATCCTGTATGATGGAATGTAAACTCCATATCCAACTATTCCAGCCATGAATATCACACCATTAATATCATTCTGGATCCTGTTATTATTCTAGAATTAAAGTACTTATCCCTTGCTCTACTATCATGGCTTCTAGTATATATAACTGATATATGGTTGCCTGATGTGGACACTCTGTAAAACCATGTAAATCTGAAAAATGAAAGGTTAAATCCTTTAAGGAATCTCCATTCAGAGGGGTATGGTGGGAATAGAAGAAGATGTCCTTGATAAGGGTATCTAGAAAAAGATCCTATTAAAATCCAGGGGGCATTAATTCAGAATAGATATATGCGGTTGCCGGGATTTGAACCCGGGTCGCGGGCTTGGAAGGCCCGAGTCCTAACCAGACTAGACTACAACCGCTATGCGGCGTCCGGGATTTGAACCCGGGTCGCTGGCGTGGCAGGCCAGTGTCTTAACCAGGCTGGACTAACGCCGCAATTCGTAGGCATAGAAAAGATTTGAGATCATAGTATATAAAGTTTTCTATTTTTCGTCTGTTCAGGCAATGAATTTTAGCACGCGGTTTTTATTCTCAGGGGTTCCACATATAAATGGAGGTCTCCATGGTTACAGCTCATGCAAGGTTCGGGGAGGTTGATGCGCTCAGGGGGGCTGCTGTCCTGATGATGATTGGATATCATGCCCTCTTTGACCTTGACTTCCTGGGGGTCCTGGATATTGACATGGGTTCCCCGGTTATCTGGTTCACCGGAAGGCTGACGGCGTTCCTTTTCATATTCCTCGTCGGGGTGTCCCTCAGCCTGAGCCATTCAAGGAGGGAAGTTAATGCCAGACATTACATCCTGAGAGGTTTGAAGATATTCCTCTGGGGGATGGTCATCACCGCCGCAACATGGATCTACCCCCACAAGGGTTTCATAGTCTTTGGGGTGCTCCACTTCATAGGCCTTGCAGTTATACTTACATACCCCCTTGCCGGAAGGAGAGCCGCTGCACTTACATTATCGGCTATTGCAATCACGGTGGGGTTCATCATGTCAGGGGTGCGTGTTGAAACTCCACTCCTGATGTGGCTTGGAATCAGACCTTATAATCTTTACACCCTTGACTACTTCCCGCTTTTCCCGTGGCTGGGTGTTGTGCTCCTTGGAATCTTCACAGGGGACACCCTCTACCCGGGATACCGTAGAAGATTTGGATTAAGGGCATGGAGTCCCTCTCTACTTCAGCTGATTGGAAGAAACTCACTGAAGGTCTACCTGATCCATCAGCCTGTGATAGTGGGGATAATCTGGCTATTAATGGATTTAAACTCTTAAATGACTCCAGAATGCTGGAATGAAGCTTCATGACGTAAATAACCTCAGTAAATGGTCCACACACTAATTATCAAAAAACTTATTAACAATAAAATGTAAAATCAAGTCTCGAGTTTACATCCGGATTTATTAACTAAAGCAAATTTGGCTTTAAATCCGGATTATATCTTATTAGCTGATGGAGGTAATATTACGGATGCCAGAAAAGGATTCATTCTAAGTTTTCTGCTGGCCCTTGGGGTATACCTGGTACCATTACCGGGTCTGAGGGCTTCAGGACACGCCGCAATTGCTTTACTTGTATTTGCAGTTACAATGTGGGCAACAGAGGCCGTCCCACTGGCTGTAACATCACTCATAATACTCTTTGCACAGCCACTCATTGGTGTTGAAAGTTTTGAAAACGCGGTTATAGGTTTTGCAAATCCCATACTCTTCCTCATGATCGGGGGATTTATAATGGCGGAGGCCATAAGGAAGAGTGGTCTCGCCCAGAGATTCACCTACTACCTCCTGGGGAGGCTTGGAACCTCACCGGAGAGGGGGCTGTTTGTAAGCATATTCTCAACGGGTCTTCTATCTGCATGGATTGAGAATGTTGTCGCCTTTGCAATGCTCCTACCCATCATAAAGGAGATAGTGGATATAATGGGCTGCTCCGAACCTGAGCGGGGAAAGAGTAACTATGCAAAGGCCATGATACTCGGGGCATCATTCGGGTCCCTTGCCGGCGGATTCGGTACAGAGATAGGAACAGCCCCCAACCTCATGGCAGCTGCCTACACCAGCATACCCTTCCTTAACTGGATGATATTCGGTCTCCCACTTTCGATTGCAATGCTCCTTGTCACATGGTTCCTCCTTATGAGGATCTTTCCCAGCGAGGTAAGGGCACTCGAAAACGGGGAGGCCCTGATAGGTGAGAAGATAAGGATGATGGGTCCACTGAGCAGGGATGAGAAGCTCAGCACAGGGATACTCCTATTCGCAATACTGCTATGGGTTACAGCAGGTTTTACAGGCATCAACAGCTACTCAGTGTCACTTATAGCCGCTGTGATGTTCATATTCGCGGGTGTGATAACATGGAAGGACGCACAGAAGAACATTGACTGGGGCCTCGTGGTATTCTTTGGAGGGGCACTATCCCTTGGAAGCGCACTCCTCAAGACCGGGGCGGCTGCATGGATAATTGATAAACTTGTGGGCATGCTGGGTTCAGATCCATCTACTGTGGTTGTCATGCTCCTGCTTATGGCTGTGGCGGTGATCATCACCCAGGTGATGTCCAACATAGCCCTGTCAGCCATCCTCGTCCCCCTCTCGGTGACCCTTGCATCTGCCCAGCACCAGCCCATCGGGGTATACGCGGTACCAGTGGCAATTGCATGTTCACTGTCATTCATGCTCCCGATGGCAGACCCCACGGTTGCAATGGCCTACGGTTCCGGCTACGTTAAGCTGAGGGATATACCGAGGGCCGGGATTCCCATCATAGCTGTGGGTATCATCCTGACGGTCCTTGTGATCACAACCCTGGCAGTGCCCTTCATATCATGACCCGGGTCTGCAGATGCATCCCCCCTATTTTTTAACTGATGATGGTCCTCTCTAAATGCTGAACTTCAAAGGAATTCTGTTAGAGATTGGGAGTCCAGAATTTAATCCTGACAGGATGTCTGTTCTGGTTAATGCATGGAACAGTCTCTTTTAAAATATGGCGTCCTTAATCCTCTAAAAGAATTAAGATTGAAAATGAAGACTGGGTCCTTAAAATCTATCCTTCAAGGATCTCCTCGATGATGGAGAGGTCCATGTTTTCCTCAACGATCTCTGCCAGCCTGTCAATTGAGAACCTTCTTGAGGCACTGAAGTTATCGTCCACATAATCAAGGGTTTCAAGGCCCTTCCTCTCCCTGAGGATATTCGTGAAGTACCTCCTGAAGCGGAAGTTATGGAATATTCCATGGAAGTAGGTTCCGGCCACGTTTCCATCGACCGCCCCATCAAATCCTCCTCCCCTTGTGTTCCCGAAACCACTCTCAACCCGCAGCAAGGGCTTCACATCACCGAGGACTGTGGTCCCCTCATGTAGTTCATAGCCCTCCACGGTCTCTCCCCTGATACCACTGAAGATCCCGTTACCAAGGACCCTTCCCCTGCTCTGAGATATTATCTTACCCTCCCCTGTAAACCGGGTTTCACAGTCAAGAAGACCAAGACCCTCAACACTCCCTGCAAGGGACTCCTGCCGGGCATCATCAATGATCCTCTTCCCCAGCATCTGAAAGCCACCGCATATGCCAAAGATGGGTATCTCACGGCTTAAGTCCCGGATCTCGTCAGCAAAGCCGTTCTCCTCAAGGTGGATGAGGTCGCTTACTGTGTTCCTGGTGCCGGGGATTATGATGGCGTCAAGGTCATCAAGGCTGTCACCCGTCTCTATGAGCCTCACAGCAACGTCCTCCTCGTACTCAAGGGGGTCTATATCTGTGAAGTTTGATATCCGGGGCAGCCTCATAACTCCAACCCTTATATCCCCACTCCCCCGGTACTTCCTCTGGGATAGGGATGCTGAGTCCTCCTCAGGGAGCTTCAGGCCTTCATCATAGGGCAGAACACCCAGCACTGGGACTCCTGTGATCTCCTCGATCCTCTCAATGCCGGGCATCAGTATGTCAATGTTGCCACGGAACTTGTTTATGACAACACCCTTTATCCGGGACCTGTCAGGTTCATCAAGGAGCATCATGGTGCCTGCAATTGATGCGAAGACACCCCCACGGTCTATGTCAGCAACCAGTATAACGTCGGCATCTGCAAGGTGGGCGATCTCCATGTTGGCGAGGTCCCTGTCCCTCATGTTTATCTCGGCGGGGGATCCTGCCCCCTCTATCACTATAAGCTCATATCTGCTCTTAAGGTACTCGAGGGATTCCCTTATCGCCTCAAGGGCGGTATCCCTGAATTCTGTCTGGTACTCCTGGAAGTTCATGTTCCCTGCGGGTCTTCCATGGACTATTACCTGGGATGTGAAGTCCTCCTTGGGTTTGAGGAGGACGGGGTTCATGTGGTGTGATGGTTCTATCCCTGCGGCCTCTGCCTGGAGGACCTGGGCCACAGCTATCTCCCTGTTCTCAGCTGTTGTGAAGGAGTTCAGTGACATGTTCTGGGATTTGAAGGGCGCAACCCTGTAGCCCCTCCTTGAGAATATACGGCAGAGGGCTGCAACCAGGACGCTCTTACCTGCACTCGATGACGTGCCCTGAACCATTATACACTTTGCACTCATGGCCTCACCATTGATCAGTGGAAATTGCCCCATTAACTGTTTTCTATTTAATATGACCTTGGTTAACTGGAGCCTGTTCCTAACAATATTGGACACTAAAATCTTAAATACATTGCTGGCGAAAATATTACTCAAGATGTTCATTGTGGGAGATGATTAAATGGCCTCTGTTCCCCCTGAAGTTCCTGAAATGTCTGAAGAGGATCTTAAGACAATTTTTGAGACTGTTATCAGTAAAAGTCCTGATGCCATAATAACGGCTAACATGGATGGTGTCATAGTCTTCTCAAACCCTGCAGCAGACAGGATGTACGGATACCCGACACTTAGGGGTAAAAATCTGGATATCCTGGTCCCTGAACACATGAGGGATGATCTCCACATTAAAATGGAGGAGTACCGTGTTGCTGGTAGACATGAGCTCAGCGGAAGGGTTTTTGAGACGGTTTCCCTCAGATCCGATGGGACAGAGTTTCCTGTTGAGATGACCATCAACCCTGCTGAAACGCCTACCGGGCGGTATATAACTTCAATAATAAGGGATATCTCCCAGAGGAGGAAAATGGAGGAGGAAGTTAGGAGCAGTGAGGAACAGTTCAGGGACCTCCTTGAGAACGCCACTGACATGATACAGGCCGTTAACCCTGAGGGTAAATTCGTCTATGTTAACAGGGCATGGAAGGAGACCCTTGGCTACACCGACAGGGACCTTGAGGAACTCACACTCTTCGATGTGATACACCCGGATAAACTCCAGGAGTGTCGTGAACTTTTCAGGAGAGTGATGTCAGGTGAGAACATACCCACCGTCGAGACGGCCTTCATAACCCGTGACAGGGAGAAGGTATTCGTTGAGGGGAACGTCAATGTCAGGATGAGGAACGGGAAGGTCGAATACAGCAGGGCGATCTTCAGGGACGTTACAGAGAAAATTAAATTCCAGAGGGAACTTGAGAGACTGGCAGCCATAGTTGAATCCTCAGGTGATGGCATCATCAGCTATGACCTTGAGGGTAACATAATGGACTGGAACAGGGGAGCTGAGGTGATCTATGGCTACAGTGCAGATGAGGTTAAGGGGAAGAACATCTCCATCCTAATGGACGAGGAGGAACTTGAGAGGCTTCGGGGCCTGATATCGGAGGTTAAATCAGGGGATTCAGTTTCAAACTTTGAGGCAAGGCGTATAAGGAAGGATGGTGAGGAGATCTGGGTTTCAATATCCCTGTCACCACTACGGGATTTCAATGGTGAGATCATAGGGATTTCAACCATTGCAAGGGACATCACCGAGATGAAGAGGACCCAGCAGGCACTGGAGGCGAGCGAGGAGAAGTACCGTAAAATAGTTGAGAAATTCATACAGAACGCCCTGGCCCTTATATCTGAAATAAACAGGTGACCTGCCATGGGGGATACCTTTATAAATGGGACCCACATATATTAAAATAAAAATTTGTAAGTAAAATATTTTAAGTAGAAGAAACAATTGGGAACTGTGATTTTAATTTTAACCACTTCACTTAATGGAGGCATCTGAATAGAAATGAAAACCACCATTAAAAACTCCAGAACTCAGGAATCTGTTTCATATGAGGGTAACGAGACTAAAAAGGGAACAGGGAAGGCCCTTTCATATGAAACCTCAAAGGATATAGAAGTCCCAGAAAGACTCATAGATCAGATCATAGGGCAGGAAGAGGCCGTTGAGACAATAAAGAAGGCGGCTGAACAGAGGCGTAACGTTTTATTAATAGGGGAACCAGGTGTGGGTAAATCCATGCTGGCAAAGGCGATGGCAGAGCTGCTGCCACGCGAACAGCTGCAGGACATACTGGTCTACCCCAACATAGAGGACCCCAACAATCCCCTCATAGGGGCCGTGCCAGCAGGAGAGGGCCGTAAGATCGTGATGAACCACAAGAACAAGGCAAGGGCCCAGGATGAGAAGAAGAACCTCTTCATGATGCTCATAATATCCTTCATCCTTGTCCTTGGGTTCATGATGAACCAGTTCCTGGCAGCGATAATAGCTGCAGGTATAATATTCCTGGCACTGCAGCAGTTCAGGCCACGGACAACGGTCATGGTCCCGAAACTCCTGGTGAACAATGAGGGAAGGCAGGTCGCACCATTCGTCGATGCAACCGGAGCCCATGCAGGGGCCCTCCTCGGTGATGTGAGGCATGACCCCTACCAGTCAGGTGGTCTGGGCACACCTGCACATGAGAGGGTGGAAGCAGGGATGATCCACAGGGCCAACAAGGGAGTGCTCTACATAGATGAGATAGGCACAATGAAGATGAAGACCCAGCAGGAACTCCTCACAGCAATGCAGGAGAAGAAGTACTCAATCACAGGCCAGAGCGAAACAAGCAGCGGCGCCATGGTACGCTCACAGGCGGTTCCCTGTGACTTCGTACTGGTGGCATCAGGTAACCTCCAGGTACTTGAGGGCATGCACCCTGCCCTCCGTTCAAGAATAAGGGGATACGGATACGAGGTCTTCATGAAGGACACGATGCCGGACACACCAGAAAACAGGGACAAACTCGTTCAGTTCGTTGCGCAGGAAGTTGAAAAGGATGGCAGGATCCCTCACTTCAGCAGGGAGGCAGTTGAGGAGATAATAAGGGAGGCCCAGAGGAGGGCCGGTAAGAAGGACTCCCTTACCCTCAAACTCCGTGAACTGGGGGGTCTTGTAAGGGCTGCAGGTGACATCGCCAAGAGCCGCGGAGCAGAACTTGTGGAGACAGAGGACGTTATAGAGGCTAAAAAGCTTTCAAGGACCCTTGAGCAGCAGATTGCAGATAGATACATCGTTCAGAAGAAGAAGTACAGTGTCTTCAAATCAGAGGGTGGAGAGGTCGGACGCGTCAATGGCCTTGCAATAATCGGTGATAGGAGTGGAATCATACTCCCAATAGCCGCAGAGGCTGCCCCTGCCCAGAGCAAGGAGGAGGGGAGGATAATAGCAACAGGTAAACTCGGTGAAATCGCAAGGGAGGCTGTGCAGAATGTTAGCGCCCTCATAAAGAAGTACACAGGTACAGACATATCCAACTATGACATCCACATACAGTTCCTCCAGGCCTATGATGGTGTTGAGGGTGACAGTGCAAGTGTCTCAGTTGCAACAGCCGTCATATCAGCCCTTGAGGAGATACCCGTTGACCAGTCAGTTGCCCTCACCGGCTCACTGAGCATACGTGGAGACGTGCTCCCGGTTGGGGGGGTCACAGGGAAGATCGAGGCTGCTGCAGAGGCAGGCATAAGGAAGGTACTGATACCTGCATCCAACATGGGCGATGTGATGATTGAGAAGAAGTATGAGGACATGGTTGAGATAATACCGGTTGAGACCCTCGGGGATGTCCTTGAACATGCACTCATCGGTAAGGGTAAGGAGAGCCTCATTGAGAGGATGCAGAAGATAAGTGATATTGTGCCTTCAATCATGAAGAAACCTGCTATGCATTGATCCTCCATTTAACTCTTTTTTGGAATATCTTAGATCTGATTTTTTTGTAAGGGCGAAATGTGTTTTTATATGCTGCTTTGCATGCCCTCTTTTCTGATTAAGGTATGATGGTTAAAAAAGTAATAATAGTTTGATCCCAATTCAGGAACCATAATGAATAAAGGTTACTTAGATTAATCCTTTATGGCATCTGCAATAAGCGGTGCAACCGAGATCTCACTGACATCAGATTTCAGGGTGTCTGTTGCAATGACCCTCTCAACACCGGCTGAGAATATCTTCAGGAGGGCGTCCTCCACCAGTACAGGATGGACACAGCAAACAGTTATGCTTGAGGCTCCACATTCCCCTAAAATCCCGGCGGCGTTTACTATGGTCCCACCGGTGCTTATGATGTCATCAACAATCACAGCGTCCTTACCCTCAACATCAAGGTCCCTAACACGGGTCTCAACAACCTCAGGGGATATTCGGACCTTCTCCATGTAGTCACATTCACATCCAACTATGCTGCTAACATCCCGGGCATGGCCGAGGGCACCCTTATCAGGGGCGATGATCACAGGATCATCAAGGAAGGAGATGTGTTCCGCGATGAGGGGCATTGCAGAGAGTTCCCTTACAGGTATACTGAAGAACCCTGTGAGGCAGTTCTCATGGAGGTTCACGGTTACAATCTCATCTGCACCGGCAGACTCAAGGAGGTGGGCGACTATCCGCGCCGAAACGGCTTCACCGCTCTTGAAACGCCTCTCCTGCCTCCCGTAACCAAAGTAAGGTATGGCTGCACGCACATAATCAGCTCCCAGGTCCTTGAGGTTCTCTATCATGAAAAGGAGCTCCATAAGATTCTCATCCTGGGGGTAACCTGTTGACTGCACAACGGTAACCTCTCCATCCACTTCACCCTTAACCCGGATGTAACGTTCCCCATCAGGGAATTTACGGGTTTCAACCGGACATAGAGGCTCATCTAATAAATCTGCAACTGATGCAGCAAGTTTCTGTGACGCTGAACAACCTATTATCATGAAAAATCACCTTCAGGTAATTAACAATTTTTATATAGATAACTCTATTAATTCTAATTATAAAATTTTGTCAGACTAAAGAGGTGAAATGGGTGCATGAACTATCCATGGCCGATGCAATTGTAAGGACGGTTATCGATGCTGCAGAGAAGAATGACGCCGTTGAGGTCCTTGAGGTCACAGTTGAGATCGGCCAGCTTACCCTGCTGAACCCTGAACAGATAAAATTCATGCTGGAGGTCCTCAGCGAGGACACAATACTTGAAGGTGCCAGATTCAACCTTGAGGTTGTCCCGGTGGAGATAGAGTGTGAATGCGGATATGAGGGCGTGGTTGAGGCAGATGAACTTGACCACTTCACCCCGGTTATAGCATGTCCTGGCTGTGGCGGCCATGGGTTCCATGTGAGGGCTGGCAGGGAATGCAACGTTAAAAACATAAAGATTGAAAAGAGGGAATAGAGGAGGAATTCAATGCATAAGGTAGCAGAGGTTGAAATTCAGAATGACATACTACTTGCAAACAGGAAACTCGCCAGGAAGAATCAGAGGCGCCTTGACAGGGCAAATGTCTTTGCAGTTGACTTTCTTGGCGCAATAGGGTCCGGAAAAACAACTCTCATAGAGAGACTCATTGAGAACATGGACAGGAAGGTTGCGGTTATCGCAGGGGACGTTATAAGCAAATTCGACGCTGGAAGGTTCGAAAAGTATGGAGTACCTGTCGTTGGACTCAACACAGGTAAGGAGTGTCACCTTGACGCCCACCTGGTTGAGCACGGACTTGAGGACCTCCCCCTTGACGACGTGGACCTCCTGTTCATTGAGAACGTCGGCAACCTCATCTGTCCGGTGGACTTTGACCTCGGATCACACATGAGGGTTGTTGTTGTAAGTTCCACAGAGGGCGACGACACCGTCGAGAAGCACCCCCTCATATTCAGGGAGGCGGACCTGGTTGTTATTAACAAGGCCGACCTTGCAGAGGCCGTTGGCGCGGACCTTGACAAGATGGTCAGTGATGTTAAAAAAATCAACCCTACCGTGAAGGTACTCAGGACCAGCCTCAAGACCGGTGAGGGTGTTCAGGAGATCATAGACGCCATTGAAGGGGAAATGGCGGACTAAATTTTTTATGGTGGTTTCCCTTGAAGATATGGATTGATATCACCAACGCCCCCCACGTCAGGTTTTTCAGGGACGTTATAACCTACTTCCAGGAGGAGGGCGAGGATGTCATAATCACCGCCAGGAAGTTCGGTGATATACACAGGCTCATGAAGCTCTTCGGCTTTGAATTCACATCAATAGGCAAACATGGAGTAACCCTCTCCGAGAAACTCATTGAGAGCACAAAGAGAGCATATAAACTCTCAAAGTTTATAGCGGAACAGAAACCAGATGTTGGCCTTTCAAAACACTCCATAGAACTCCCCAGGGTAACCTTTGGTCTGGGAATCCCAAGTGTCTATGTGCTTGACAACGAGCATGCCCTGGCAGCAAACAAGTTAACCCTCCCACTCTGTGACAATATAATAATGCCTGAGGTCATTGACCTCTGGGACATAATGAGGACCGGTGCTGACCCAAACAGGATAAAAAGGTACAGGGGCACCTCCGAGATAATCCACTTCCAGAACTTTGAATACAATGAGAACATATTCGAGGACCTGAACCTGAAACTTGACAGGGAGAAGACGATACTCATGAGGCCGGAGCCTTCACTGGCATCCTATCTTGACGCTGACTGCCATGAATCTGTCCTCACACCCATAGTGGAGGTCCTGAAGGATTATGCCAACATCCTCATAATACCCAGGTTCAGGGAACAGGCAGAGATCTTCGAGGGATATGATAATGTTACCATAATAAAGCCACCCGTTGACACCTTCAGCCTCATGAAGAGATGTGACCTTGTTATAGGCGCCGGCGGGACCATGAACAGGGAGGCGGCTCTCCTCGGCACACCTGTCATATCATGTTACCCTGGCAAGCCCCTTTCAGTGGACAGGTTCTATATAGATAATGGCCTCATGTACAGATCCACCGACGTGGACGAAATCGTGAACACAGCCCTGAGACTCCTTGTCTCAAAGAGGAAAAGGAAGAAGTTAAGGACGGATGACCTCTTCAGGATCATAGTTGACATGGTCTATGAGGCCGCAGAGTCCAGTTAGGGGGTCGCCCTTAAAAAGGTGCTGGTGGCAGTCCATAGATGCAAGGTAGGGGCTCTGGATTCATAAACCAGAATCGGAAGTCATTATTTTCCTGATGATTTTCATTTAATGAACATGAAACCTTCATATGATGAGTAAAATAAATCTAGAACCATAAAAACAGTCTAAAAACAATTTTGAGTGGACTGGCCGGGATTTGAACCCGGGGCCTCCGCCATGCCAAGGCGACGCTCTACCAACCTGAGCTACCAGCCCTAACAAAGTATACATTAAGCCTTTTAATATTTAAACTTAACCTTATTAAATATTCCATGGATACTTAATATGGTGATTCATGTGATGGTGAGGAACGTCCGGGAGGAGGACTTCCTGGCAATAGCTGAACTGGCATATGAATGTCCGCCCATGGTCACAGAGAGAAACTCCATCTACCATATATTCACCCGGTTCTTCAGCACGACATCCTTTGTGGCTGAAGATGGGGATGAAATCATGGGTTTCCTCCTGGGCTTCATATCACAGGATAACCCCTCCGAGGCATACATCCACCTCCTCTGTGTTTCACCATCCCTACGAGGAAGGGGGACTGCCAGGCGGCTTCTTGAGAGTTTCACAGTAACCGTGAGGGGGATGGGTGCGAGGGAGATATACCTAATCACAAAACCATCAAACCACCGCGCAATAAGGTTCTACCTTAAAAACGGTTTCAGACCAGTTGAAGAGGGTAAAACAGTTGATGCTGGCCCTGTAGTGGCTTTAGCAGACTATAATGGTCCCGGAGAGGACATGGTTGTCTTCCGAAAATCCATCCATGGCCAGAAAAACTTTTTAAGATAACCCGCAATATATGATCTAGTTGCAACCCCATATACCTGTGGCTTCAGGGCCCGGATTTTCGCCCTGAACATGTCTGCAGTCCCAGTCATAAACACCCGGGAGGATTAAATTGGCCCTTATAGCACAGAACCACCTTCAGTTAATAATTGAGGTTGGTATAATACTCTACGCAGCAATGGTTTTTCTGCTCAACCTTGCACCCCTATCCCTTAGTATGATTCTGTTCATCTGCATAGTCCTCGGAATCGGATTCAACATAATCTTCGGCCTGGACGTGGTTGCGCTCTTCATATCATTCGGTCAGAGCGAATTCACCCACCCCTTTGGCCCCATAGCACTACTCGTGTCAGTGTCCTCTCTTGCAGCCCTTGCAATCATGGAGGAATCCGGGGTTGATGTGAGGGGTCTCAGAGGCTTTGTTTACCTGCTCATGGCGGGTATAACAATCTTTGGGGGTCTTATGCACAGGTCATTCCTTCTTCTATGGCTTCTGGGCCTTGTTATAGGACTTTTCATAATATCAAAGTCCATGAGACAGAGGTCCATCATCACAGTTAAGCGGGTCGCAGGCTTCACATTACTTGCACTGGCAGGATTCGGGGGCCTCGAGTTACTATCAAGGATACTCCAGATGCCTGTTCTAAGCCCTCTTCTCCGTATAGAGAGACTTGAAACCTTTTCGCTGCCGAGCATCAAACTTGTCCTCAAGAACACCACCCTCCTTGGCCACAATCCAATGTCGTCCTACTGGGGTGAACTATCAACCGGATTTGGCGATGGATACATTTCACTTCCACTTCAGCTCATACTCTTCTTTGGCCTGCCCTTCCCGGTCTTCTATGGGATACTGGTTAACAAGAAGGACGTGATAGATTACATGGTGCCAGGAGTATTTGGGTGGGCCTATGACTTTGGATACATTACACTGTTCTTCCTCCTGATCTGGTGTGCGGGTATCATTATAATGGGTTTAAAGGTGCTACGCATATACCGCGAAATGCGTGAAAATGGCTCAAGAAGCTACCTTGGAAGGGAGGTGCTGCTGACCGGGGCCCTCGCAGCCTTCATGTCACAGGCCATAATAGGACTCTTCGTGATAAACAGGACAATAAACGGGACAGCCCTCCTTACCTTCATCTTCCTCAGCGCACTCATATTTGCAAACTCCGTCGGGGTGAAGGAGTAGGATGGCCCTCTTCTGATAATCAAGAACCCAATGATGTGGGGGAGATAATTCATGAAAACTGAATCAACAGGGAAGGCTTTAATGGTGCTGGGATGCCCGGAATCGCCGGTGCAGATCCCTCTGGCAATATACACATCACATAAACTCAAAAGGAAGGGCTTCAGGGTTACGGTGACAGCCAATCCAGCCGCACTACGGCTTGTCCAGGTCGCGGACCCTGAGGGCATATACACCGATGAAATGGTGGACCTTGAATCCTGCCTCAACGAGTTATCTGAGGGCGACTACGAATTTCTCACGGGCTTTGTACCCAACGATGCTGCTGCAGCATACCTTGTTACCTTTGCAGGGATACTGAATACGGAAACCCTGGCAGTAGTATTTGACAGGGATGTGGATGTTCTTGAGGAACTCGTTAATGAGATAATGGAGAACCTTGACGCAGAGATCATAGCTGCAAGGGCACACCACAACCCGGCACCCCTGCGGGTGAGGATAGACAGGTTCATGGAGGAGAGACCATGACATTCTGCCTTGAGACCTATCTGCAGCAGTCAGGGGACTATGAGGTCCACATGAAGAGGGCTGGTTTCAGGGAATGTGCAGCAATGATAGAAAAGAAGGCACGGAGGGTCGTCCACATAAAGCCCGGTGAGAAGATCCTTGGCGCAAGGATAATCGGCATACCACCCGTACCCATAGGTATCGATGAGGAAAGATCAACCGTCATGATACCATACACCAAGCCATGCTACGGGACAGCAGTGGTTGAGCTACCGGTTGATCCAGAGGAGATAAAGAGAATCCTTGAACTTGCAGAGCCCTGAGGGTGATGTTGTGATCACAACAGTCGTTGGAAGCTACCCTGCAGACCCCAGGGGTCCTGAGACACTGGGTGAACGTTTAATGAGTTTTTTAGGGTCCTACGATAGCTACAGACCGGCCATAGAGGCTGCTGTGAGGGACCAGGTCCGGGCGGGAGTTGATATAATATCTGATGGACAGGTCCGGGGCGACATGGTGGGACACTTCGCAGCGGCAATCGGGGGCATGAGGGTCGAGGACGGCACATCAATCATATACTCGAGGATAACACCACCTGCAGGTTCCATAGGTGCAGATGACCTCAGATATGCGCAGAGGATTTTAAGGAACCTCACAGATGACGAATCAAGGGGTGTTAAGGGAATAATAACGGGACCATCAACCATGGTCCACGCATCCAGGATAGAGGGATTCTACGACCCCATGAGGAGGGACCGGGCCGTCATGGACATGGCAGGGGCTCTTAAAATAGAGGCTCAGCACCTTCAGGATGCAGGTGCTGCAATGATACAGATAGATGAACCATTCCTCTCAACCGGAATTGTGGATATTAAAACAGCTGAGAGGGCCATAGATTACATTGCAGCCGATCTCGAAGTTGAGGTATCCCTGCATGTCTGCGGGGACATAAGGGACGTCCTCTCTGATCTCCTCAGGTTTAGGGTTGATGTGCTGGACCTTGAATTCGCGGGGAGACCCTCCAACCTGGAGGTCCTCGAGGAGAAATGGCGGGGTGATAAGGGGATAGGATTCGGATGTGTTGATACCACAACAGACAGGGTTGAGTCCATCGAGGAGATAAGAAACCTTATTAAAAGGGGTGCTGATATAGTTGGAGAGGAGAACCTCTACATCGACCCTGACTGTGGAATGAGAAAACTCCCAAGGGAGGCAGCCTTCAGTAAACTCCGCAACATGGTTATGGCAGCAGGTAATTGAGGGTGTTCATGATGGCCTACAGTATAGAAGTCAGTGAAATTGCAGATGGATGGAAGAAACTGGTTGAGAAGATAATGCGTGATGGTAGGGAGATAAGGGACGAAAGGGGATCCCTTACAAGGGAGGTCATGAACACCGTTGTAACCATAAAGGAGCCCCTCGGTAAATCAGATGACTTCTACCATATCAGGAGGGGCTCACTGCTCAACATAAAGGTACCTGAGGGCTACTTCTGGAGCGGCGAAAAACTTGAGAAGTACTCTGAACAGTTCCTCTCCAGAGACCGAAAGGGCTTTGTCTACACCTATGGTAACCGGCTGAGGGCCCACTTCGGTGTGGACCAGGTGAATGAGGCCATAGGGAGACTTAAAAACTGCACGGAATCAAGGAGGGCCACCATGGTAACCTGGGATCCTCCTGAGGACACCGAGAGTGATGAGGTCCCCTGCATGATCCTGGTTGACTTCAAGATAAGGGATGGGAGGCTCTTCACAACGGCACTGTGGCGAAGTCATGACATCTACGGTGCATGGTTCCCCAATGCGGTGGGCCTGGCATACCTTGCAGATCACGTCGCATCAGAGGTGGGTGTTGAAGTGGGTCACATAACCATCCACTCCATTAGCGCTCATATATATGAGGTTAACTTTAAAGAAGCAGAAGAGGTGATCAAATGGTAAGTGTAAACCTTGAGGCAAAGAAGATAGTCGACAGAATGATTGAAAGGGCAGACGACCTTAAAATAAATGTTGATAAACTTGAAAATGGTTCAACAGTCATCGACTGCGGAGTTAACGTTGACGGAAGCATCAAGGCGGGTGAACTCTACACAGGGGTCTGCCTCGGAGGACTTGCAGATGTGGGGATCTCCATACCCGGCGACCTTTCAGAGAGGTTCGCACTTCCATCCGTTAAGATAAAAACAGACTTCCCGGCAGTATCAACACTTGGAGCCCAGAAGGCTGGATGGTCTGTCAGTGTGGGTGACTTCTTTGCACTGGGCTCTGGACCTGCAAGGGCCCTCTCACTGAAACCCGCAGAGACCTATGAGGAGATAGGATACAGGGATGATGCAGATATTGCAATACTCACCCTTGAGGCAGACAAGCTTCCCGGTGAGGATGTCACAGACATGATTGCAGAGGAGTGTGATGTGGCAGCAGAGAACGTCTACGTCCTGGTTGCCCCAACATCCTCCCTGGTTGGTTCAATACAGATTTCAGGTCGTGTAGTCGAGAATGGTACCTACAAGATGCTGGAGGCACTCCACTTCGATGTTAACAAGGTCAGATATGCTGCGGGTATAGCTCCGATAGCCCCGGTTGACCCTGACAGCCTCAAGGCCATGGGTAAAACCAATGACGCGGTCCTCTTCGGTGGAAGAACCTACTACTACATAGAATCTGAGGAAGGAGATGACATAAAATCCCTGGCAGAGAACCTACCATCCTCGGCCTCTGAGGGCTATGGTAAACCCTTCTATGACATCTTCAGGGAGGCCGACTACGACTTCTACAAGATAGACAAGGGAATGTTTGCACCTGCAGAGGTCGTTATAAATGACCTGAGGACAGGTGAAGTCTTCAGGGCAGGATTTGTCAATGAAGAGCTACTCATGAAATCCTTCGGACTTTAAACATCCCTGAACACTTCTATTTTTTCTGGAGCACCTGAAAAATGACAAGGATAGCGGTAGCAGGGTGCCGTTCCTATGACCCTGAGGAGGTAAGGGAATCGGTCGATGAGTGTATTGAACTTCTGGGTGGAGCCCGGAGGTTCGCCTCCCGGGGGGACAGGGTTCTACTCAAACCCAACATGCTCATGGCGGCACCACCAGAGAGGCACGTCACAACCCACCCCGCAGTCATCGAGGCCGTGGCAGAGGTGTTTCTGGACATTGGGGCTGAGGTATCCATAGGGGACAGTCCTGGCGGTTCATTCAGGAACATAGAGAGATTCTGGAGGGTCACTGGAATACTTGACGTGTGCAGGCGACTGGATATTGAAGCCGTGAATTTTGAGGCCTCGGGGTCCTACATCATGGGTTCAGGGTATCCTATTTCAAGGCCGGTTGTGGACAGTGACCTTGTCGTTAACCTCCCCAAGCTGAAGACCCACAGCATGACCATATTCACCTGTGCCGTTAAGAACATGTACGGTGCAGTTCCTGGATTCAGGAAGGCAGATTACCACAGGGAGCACCCCAGACCATCCGAGTTTGCCAGGAGGCTCCTTGAAATCTACCTTCTCACAGAACCATCCCTCACCCTGGTTGATGGTGTGGTCGGGATGGAGGGGAACGGTCCATCGGGGGGAGACCCCAGGGACCTTGGGATCCTTCTGGCATCAGAGGATGCAATCGCACTTGACGTATACATCCCGTGGCTACTGGGGATGGACCCCTTCAGGGTCCCGGTCAATGAGGCCGCCAGGATGGAGGGACTCGCCCCGGATCCAGGTGAACTTGAAATTGCAGGTTATGAACCTGAAAGGGTGGATGACTTCAGGTGGCCATCAAACATCTATTACACCCTTGACCTCCTACCATCTGCCCTTGCACGTGCCATCATGAAGCTCTGGTGGTCCAGGCCAGCCATAGATTCTGAGAGGTGCAGGAACTGCGGCGTCTGTGTTGAGAGCTGCCCGGTTGAGGCCCTGAAGGCAGGGGCAGTTATACCGGAATTCGATTATTCCCGCTGCATCAACTGTCTCTGCTGCATGGAGGTATGTCCCCACGCAGCATTCTATCAGGACAGGAGCCTCATGTACAGGTTCACGAGCCTCTTTTCAAGGGTCCTGAAATAGGCTGGTTTGTCTTTCTTGTCTTTGCATCAGGCAGTTTAAGTTCTTCCTTCAGGGGTCCTGAAATAGGCTGGTCTGTCTTTCTTCCAGTGGCCTTTCCAGGTTACTGTGGAATGGCTGAAGTTAGGCATGTCTTCCTCAACCATCCAGCTCAAAGCCTCCAGCATCCTGGCAGTATATCCTCAAAACCCTGCTTTTCTGGGCGAAGTTTTTATTTAAATGAGGTACATAAATGGAATATGGTGTTTTCATGGAAGTCTATACACAGGAACTCCCCATGAGGACCTCAAGAAGGGTTGAACTCATTGACATAACCTCCATGGTTACAGGTGTTCTTGAGTCCTCAGGGATAAGGAACGGGATACTGAACGTCTTCTCAAGGCATTCAACATCAGCGATATTCATAAATGAAAATGAAAGCAGACTCCTCAGCGACATTGAATCCATGCTTGAGGGTGCAGTGCCGGTGGATGCATCCTATGGACACAACATCATCGACAACAATGCAGACTCCCATCTGAGGGCCGTCCTCCTCGGGGGAAGTCAGACAGTTCCGGTCATCAATGGATCAATGGACCTTGGGACCTGGCAGAGCATATTCTTCGCAGAATTCGACGGACCCAGAAACAGGAGGATAAGGGTTTCAGTGGCTGGGAAACCCTGAAAGTTCCCTTTCCATTTATTTCTCTTTAAATTCGATTTCAAGGGCAATGACAGGGTATTCCAGGTTGAAGTTTGTTACAACCTCTGGGTGGACCTCACCGAAGAATCCTCTTATAGCTGAGGATTTGCCCTCAGATTCTATGGCCGCACACCTTCCATCAATGAAGGACGGGTGTTCAAGGGGTTCTATCCTGAACTTGTACCCTAGATTCTCAACCACAGCCGCTGCAATGGACTTCATCTCGGTGAAACCTGCACTGGAATGTGTGACGGCGCATGCAAGCTTCTTCACGACCCTGGTTCGGGTCTCAGATTCAGGGTCAATGTACACCACATCCCCGACCTCGAATATCTTCTGGGGCAGGTCCTCATGCTTGTTGTCCTCAAAGAATTCAAGGAGACCATTAAGGAGGCTCTTGCGGATCATGGTCCTGTCCTGGGAGATGGGCTGGGCAACCTCAACCCTCTCATCCTCCTCAAGTCTCATCCTATGGTAGTGACTCTCCTCACTGGTTAACATGAGGCTCATAACCTCCTGGAATCCAAGGCCCACCATGACCTCCCTTATAAATGCGTCTGCACGGCTCCAGCTGTCCTCCTCTGCAATGGTCGCTATATCAGGAAGTTCGGGTTCAATCCTCCCGATGCAGTGCTGCACAGCTATGTTCTCAATAAGGTCAACCTCATGGAGTATATCCACCCGGTATGGGGGTATAACAGCAACCACCTCATCATCTGAGATCAGCCGGGCGTCCATCCGGGCCTTCATGAGGAGATCCATGACCTCATCTGCATCAAGTTCAATTCCTGTTATCCTTGAGGCCTCTGAGACAGATACCCTCATCTCACCCGGTCTGAGGTCGGGTAGGTGCAGCTCCCCGTCGGGGCGCTTAACCCTTACTGAGCCTATCCTTCCACCCGCCTCTGCAAAGGATGTGCAGATGATATTCAGGGCCTGGTTGACGGCCCTCTCATCGGTTCCTGTGACATCCACGAGTATCCTTCTGGTTTTAACGGTTAACTTGGTGAGTTCCCCATTTATTATGGGTGGCATGGATAGGACGTCCCCCTTCTTATCTGTTATCAGGGGGTAGCGGTCATGGTCCCTGAGGAGGTGGGCGTAACTGACACCCTTGGGGTGCTCCTCAAGTATCTCGTGGGGTGTCATCTCACAAAGGCTGTCAAGGGGTGTGAATGTGACCCCCTCCGGTTCAACGCCACTGTAAAGGAAGGGTGGCTCCACCTGGTCAAGGTCATGGATGCCTATGGCCACCTTCCTCCGGTCCCTGCCTATGACCCAGTGGAGGTCCTCCTGGAACTCCATCACCTGCTTAAGTTTTTTATCTGTGAAACTGACATCCTCTATGACTGCCATTCCAAGGTAGGGCCTCACATCCAGTACAGACTCATCGACTGTGACCTCCACCCCGGAGTCATGGACATCATAGGAGGGCATACCCTTTTCAATCCCAAGGAATCCCCGGAGGCTCCTTGCAACACCCTCAACCGAGAGCAGGTCAGGACGGTTGGGGAAGAACTCAACCTTAATGCTCTCATCATCAAAGTCCTCTATATCGCTTCCCATCATCGGCAGAACATCAAGGAGCTTCTCCCTGTCAATATCAATGCCCAGTTCCTTCAGGTCATCATAATCGAACGTTATAACAGGCATGGTGATCCTCCAGTAAATGTGATGTTTCAATGTTATCATGGGTATCAAATAAATAATTAACCGCCACCATCAGTATTCTTCGGAGGTTCAGGGAGGAAAACCTTTTCTGATGATTGCGGAGGACTTCCACCCTCTCGATGGTCTCCATGGGGGGTTCTGGAGGAAGGCTTTTTTCTGATCATTAGGTTCTGATGGTTGCCTATCACTGGTTTTTTTCCTGGTCATTGAGGAGGTGTGGTTCTGGTATGGTGTGTAACCATAGTTACATATACCTCTAAAATCATATTAATTTTGGAGATGATTTTTTAAATGTGGGGTGTATTAATAAATAAATACTGGGGGGTTGCTGTTCTGATTTTTCTTGCACTCTCCCCTGGAATGGTTTCAGCGGCACCTGAAAATCAGACATGGAGCAGATGGGGATCCACAGCTAACCATTCACATGTCAAGACATCATATGGTTGCTGTTCAGTCATCGTGAACGTAAATGATACATGCGCGGTCTTCGCCTACCGGAGGGATTCGACCTACGCAGCCCGCCTCAACATCCAGAGGACGGCATGGAATGGCAGGGATACCCTCAAGGAATACAAGACCACCAACGGTTACTTCTTCCACACAGTAATCTCTGAGGGGGGCTGGATGATGGGCTCAGGGGGTCCCGACGTTGTATGGATAAACCGGGCCCTTGAGTCCATTGGCGGCGACATTATACGCCATGGTAATGTGACCTACAGTGACATGAAGAGGGCCCACAGCCTTGTGAGGAGACTGGGACTTGGCCACTTCGTTATAAGGGGTCCTGGAGGACAGACGGGAGTCTCAATTTACCGGAGAGGATATTCAAGGCTTTCGGTGTTCAGGTTGAAGAGCGGCGAATACATTAATGTCCCGAACAGTCCTTCATACTACAGAAGGGGCTACTATTCCTGCTGGAGCAGGGACCCTGTGAAGGCAGCGGTTTATGCGGCCGGAACAGACAGGTGGGGTTTTAACAGACGCAACATACTGGTCTATGAGACATCAGGAGGAAACTCAACATCCGTGAAGGTCCATGTAACCTTTGATGGGGGAAGACTCATAGGGAGATACAGGGGAAGGCCGGATAACCTTCTGTTCCTTGGAAATTATGTCAGGGCATCATCAATTCCACGGATACCCAGGACAAGTTTCCTTGGGGCTGTAACCCTTGCAAGAATGGCCAAATGATTAAATGAACATCATAAACCCCATATTATCCTTTTTAATTTATTATCATGCTTTAAATAACTTAGCTATGCTGCTGAGAATATCATTATAAAGAAGAGGGATTCAACTGTGAAGTGCAGCGCCCTGTGGTACAGCCAGCCATGATCAACCCCGCTAACCTGGTGGTACAGGTCAACAACCAGGTGTATTGTGGCGGCAAGGAACCCTACCTCGAGGGATAAAAACACAGCCGATAGGATCAGGAAGTGGAAGAGGGCCTCCAGGCACTCATGGACCAGCCAGAGCTGTATATTCGATGAGAAGGTCTCCTTGAGGATCCCCGCCAGGAGTATGTAGAAGTCAAAGAACACATTCCAGAGTATCTTTGTATGTATCTCATCACTTATTGCAAGGAAGAGTGCTATGTAGAACCAGATTAACTCCATCGATATTCACCATATGAGAACTTGCTTCCCTTAATTCTCCTACAAGGTTAGAGTATTCAAACATCTTTATAAAGATTGGGTAGTGAATATTATCTATAACTACCGAGCACTAATCACAGCTTCTATCAGGGAGAGAATAAGATGACCGATAATCAGATCCCAAAGGATTACAACCATAAAAACGAGGTTAAATGGCAGAAAAAATGGCAGGAAGAGGACATATACCGCTTCATAGGGTCAGGGACAAAGCCAAGGTACATTATAGACACACCACCACCCTACCCCACAGGCTCAATACACATGGGCCACGTGCTCAACTGGGTCTACATGGACATAATAGCCCGTTTCAAGAGGATGAGGGGCTTTGATGTTCTCTTCCCACAGGGATGGGATTGCCACGGCCTCCCAACTGAGGTCAAGGTCGAGGAGACACATAACATCAAGAAGAGTGATGTTTCACGTGAAGAATTCAGGCGCCTCTGCGTTGAACTCACACAGGAAAACATAAGGATGATGAAGGAGCAGATGCAGCGCCTCGGCTTCAGCCAGGACTGGAACCATGAATTCGTAACCATGACCCCGGAGTACATGAGGAGGACCCAGCTATCATTCCTCCGCATGTACCAGGATGGACTCATATACCAGGGAGTGCACCCTGTGAACTGGTGCCCGAGGTGTGAGACTGCAATAGCCTTCGCAGAGGTCGAATACGTTGAGAATGAGACAAACCTTAACTACGTCCGGTTCCCGGTTGAGGGTGCAGATGAACACATCACAATAGCAACAACAAGGCCAGAGCTCATGGCTGCATGTGTGGCCGTTGTTGTACACCCTGATGATGACAGGTTCAGGAAATTTGAGGACAAACTCATAGAGGTGCCCCTCTTCGGACAGAAGGTTAAACTCATAAAGGACCCTGAAGTGGACCCTGAATTCGGTACAGGGGCAGTTATGGTGTGCACATTCGGTGATAAAACCGACGTGAGCTGGGTCAACCGGCACGGCCTCGACGTGATAGAGGCGATAGATGAAAGGGGGTACATGACAGAGTCCGCAGGTAAATACAGGGGACTTACCATAGCAGAGTGCAAGGAGAAGATAGTGGAGGATCTTGAGCGTGAAGGGTTCCTGTTAAAGAAGGAACCTGTCAAGCAGAACGTTGGAACCTGCTGGAGGTGCAAGACACCCATCGAGATCCTTGTCAAGAAGCAGTGGTTTGTTGCTGTCAAGAAACTAATACCCCAGGTGAGGGAAGCTGCAGAGGAGATGAAATGGGTACCTGAACATATGAAGACAAGGCTACTCAACTGGACGGGTTCAATGGACTGGGACTGGTGCATATCACGTCAGAGGATATTCGCAACACCCATACCTGTCTGGTACTGCAGTGAATGTGGCAGGGTCCACGTGGCAGATGAGGAGATGCTGCCAGTAGACCCCACAAGGGATGAACCAGGAATAACATGTGAATGCGGAAGCACAGAATTCATAGGAGAGGAGGACGTCCTTGACACATGGATGGACAGCTCAATATCACCCCTCTCAGTTGCAGGATGGCCAGATGAGTCCTACAGGGAACTCTTCCCTGCCGATCTGAGACCCCAGGGACATGACATAATCCGTACCTGGGCCTTCTACACAATACTTCGATGCATGGCCCTCACAGGTGATAAACCATTCAGCGAGATAGTTATAAATGGTATGGTATTCGGAGAGGACGGCCACAAGATGAGCAAGTCCCGTGGAAACGTGATAGCACCCGAGGAGGTCCTGGAGGATTACGGTGCAGACGCCCTCAGGTTATGGGCTGCAGGCAGTGTGCCGGGATCAGATGTTCCCTTCGCATGGAAGGACGTGAAGTACGGCTACAAGTTCCTGAGAAAATTCTGGAACGCCTTCAGATTCATAAGCATACACCTCAAAGAGAACCCGGAGGTTGAAGCCAGACCCCTGGACCGCTGGATACTCTCCAAGCTCATGACCCTCGTGGCAGAGGTGACAGAGAGCCTCGAGGAGTACAACTTCGCAGCTGCAGTTAACCGCGTCCAGACCTTCGTCTGGCATGAATTCTGCGATGAATACATTGAGGCAGTTAAATACAGGCTATACTCAGATGAGGATCCTGAGTCAAAGATGGCAGCCCAGAACACCCTCAGGAGGGTACTCGACACATGCCTCAGGCTCCTGGCCCCCGTGGCACCCCACTTCACAGAGGAGGTGTACCAGCACGTGGGGGATGGATCCATCCACATGAGGGGCTGGCCAGAGCACATACCTGAAATCGCTGACCCTGAAATAGAAAGGAGCGGTGACCTTGCAGTCGAAATTATAGGGGAGATCAGGAGGTTCAAGTCATCATCCAAGATGCCCCTCAACGCGCCACTCAGAGCAGCCACACTCTACACCGATGAGGAATCCGCAGAGATGATAGAACCCTTCCTGGATGACATCGCCGGTACAATGAACATAGGTGACATCAGCCTCGTGGCTGGCAGACCAGAGATAACCGAGAGGGCCGTGGAACTGGAGCCAAGGATGGAGAGGATAGGTCCAGAGTTCAGATCCGATGCCCCCGCCATAATATCCTGGCTCACAAGCGCTGATCCCCAGGAGGTCTACGAGGAGATCCAGATGGACGGTGAAATCGAGGTTGAGGGTAAGAAACTCACCATGGATCACATAAGCTTCAGGAAGGAGGTCATCGGAACATCAGGGGAGAGGGTTGATGTTCTGAACCTTGACGAACCAGAGGTCATAATCGAGATAGTGCGCTGATCCATTTGAGGGTATCTGCAGGTGTTTGTATGTATCTCACAGTTGAAAGGTCAGGGAACCTTGAAGGAACCGTTAAGGCACCCCCATCAAAGAGCTACACCCACAGGGCAGTCATAATCGCAGCACTGGCAGAGGGGGTATCAGAGATCAGGGACCCCCTCGTGGCAGAGGACACACTATCATCCCTTAACGCCTGCAGGGCCTTCGGAGTCCGAATTGATGAGGGTGAAACCTGGACCGTCCATGGAAGCGGAGGGGAACTTGAAACCCCTGATGACGTTATCTATCTTGGGAACTCTGGCACAACCCTCCGCCTCATGACCTCAGTGGCATCTCTTGCAGAAAACTACACGGTACTCACAGGGGATGAATCCCTCAGGACAAGGCCAATGCAGCCACTCCTTGATGCCCTGAAACCACTCGGTGCCGAGGCAATTTCCTCAAGGATGAATGGGCTACCACCGGTTATCGTGAGGGGAGGTTTAAGGGGTGGCAGCACATCCATCAGGGGGGATGTCAGTTCACAGTTCATATCATCCATCCTCATCGCAGCACCCCTCACAGAGGGTGTTGAAGTGATGGTGGAGGGCGACTTCATATCAAGACCCTACGTTGACATGACAGTTGATGTAATGGATAGGTTCGCTGTCCCCGTTGATTATTCTGAAGGCACCTTCAGGGTTGAACCAGCAGTTTACAGGGGATTAGACTACACGGTTGAGGGTGACTACTCATCAGCATCCTACCTTGCAGGGGCAGTGGCTGCTGCAGGCGGTGATGTCAGGATAGAGAACCTCTTCAGTGATTCGAGGCAGGGTGACCGCATCATACTGGACATAATCAGTGATATGGGGGCCGAGGTGAGGATGGGCCAGGATAATGTGAGGATATCCTCAACAGGTGAACTTTCAGGGGTCTCTGTCAACCTCCACGACGCCCCTGACCTTCTGCCAACGGTGGCTGTCCTCGGAGCCCTTGCTTCTGGCTATACTGAGATAGTTGGTGTTGAACATGCGAGGTACAAGGAAACAGACAGGATAAGCACATGTGCAGCTGAACTCAGAAGGCTTGGAGTTGATGTCACCGAACTCCCGGATGGCATGATCATAGAGGGCGGTGTTAGTGGAGGTACGGTCTGGTCCCATGGTGACCACAGACTTGCAATGGCCTTCACACTCATAGGCCTCAGGGAGGGTATAAGGATAAGGGATGCTGAGGTTTTCAGGGTATCCTTCCCGGATTTTCCAGAGAGAATGATGCAGATTGGTTGCAGAATGAAGTTATCCTAAAATATATAAAATATGGTTAACCCATATTCAAATGTTAGACTAACTGAATGACTGTGAGTTGATTATATGAAGAAAGCCAAGGAGACAAAGGTTGTAATCTTTGGGGATTATGATACCGGTAAAACAACAACCCTTGAACAGCTCTGTGATAAGATAACCAAGGTGGAATACAAGGGCACAACACTTGCACTTGATTATGGTAACTGCATTGTTAATGGTGAGAAGATACACCTCTTTGCAACACCGGGCCATGAGAGGTTCAAGTTCATGCTTGAGATAATATCAAACGGCCTTGACGCTGCAATAATAGTTGTTGATAACTCAAGGGGCGTCACCCTGGCGGAGAAGGAGATAATGGCTGAACTTGATGAGAAAAACATACCCTATGTTGTATTCTCAAATAAACAGGACCTTGATGATTCTGAACTGGAGATAGACTTCGACGTGGAGGTATTTCCTACAGTTGCAACAGAGGGCAGTGGGCTCATGGAGGGCCTTGAAGTTCTACTTGAAAAGCTCAACTGATTTCATTTTTTTAGGATAATAAGCTTTTCTGGTGATCTCATCAAGGATATTGATGCCATAATTGGGGGTCTGAGGAGGGTATACTCCATGCGTGTCTTTGAGGACCGGGACCCCTACCGTGTACTTATAAGGACCATCCTGTCACAGAGGACGAGGGATGAGAACACAGATGAGGCCACAGCCACTCTATTTGAGAGGTACCCTTCCATTGAGGATGTGGCCTATGCGCCCCTCGAGGAACTAGAAGCCCTCATCAGGAAGGCAGGCTTCTATCATGTGAAGGCCCGGAGGATAAGGGAGGTTTCCAGGATAATCCTTGAGGAATATGATGGGAAGGTTCCTGATGACATCGATGAACTTCTTAAACTCCCGGGTGTGGGAAGGAAAACAGCCAACTGTGTACTGGTCTATGCCTTTGGCAGGCCAGCCATACCGGTGGATACCCATGTCCATCGGATATCCAACAGAATAGGGCTTGTGGATACCAGGACCCCCGAGGAGACCGAGAGGGCACTGATGGAGGTGATTCCAGAGGAGTACTGGATAGAGCTCAATGACCTCATGGTACAGTTCGGCCAGGACATATGCAGGCCCCTGGGCCCACGCCATGAGGAGTGCCCCATAGCAGATCACTGCGACTATTACCTCAGGATTAACATTGAAGAAGACAAGGAGAAGGTTTAAGGAAGTGATCTATAAACCACGTCCGTTTTTTGCCTTTCTAGTAACATCGGAAAGAGCTCATATCAGACCTTCTAAAAAGCCGGGAACATCTATAGGTTGATCGGATCACTCTTTAAGTGCAGCGACCTTCTCTGCAAAGGCTGATAGCACCTTCTTTGAAAGTCCCTCGATATACTTGAGTGAACCGGCACATTCATGGCCACCACCATCTATCACTGCCTCAGGGATCTCCTCTGCGAGTTCCCAGACTATCTCGTTGAGGTTGAATCCAAATTTCTCATTGACAGCATCAGTGGCCCTTATAACACCGAAGTCAGGCCCGTAGGCCAGGGTGATTATAGGTGTCTCCTCGCCATGCTTCTGGACCATGTAATCATGGACGAATCCACAGGTCTTGCCGGGGGCAGGGAATGTGAAGCGGTGTGAGTACTTCTCAACATCCAGGACATTGAAGAGTATCCCGTTGGGCAGCCTTGTGGATTTGAGGTTGGGTATGGCTGCCCGGAGCTGGGTGTCAACCTTCCTCTCGTATTCCCTGTAGAGTGCATCAACAAGTTTCTTGTGTTTATCAAGACTTCCAAGCCCGAGTATGGTGTCAATGATTCCCCTGCCATTCATGAACCTCAGATAGAAGGCCTCAAAGTCTATACATGCGGCGATCCTCTCAAGGTCCTCCCTCTCATAGCCGCGCTCGGCTGCAAGCTCAATGTAGGCCTCGGCTTCAGGGGAATTTGCATGGTCACCAACCGCAGCTATACCTGGGAGATGCATAATCCTCTCTGCAATTTCAGGGTTTATCATCTTGGCTATCTCCACTGATAGCGCCCCTGCAGTTATCTGGGAGTCGCCACCGACCAGGTATGGGTTCACGTGGGTGTCAACGTATTCATCAACCTCAACACGTCCATCCTGGACCTCGCCAGGGTAGTGGTGGTCCACAACCACGATTTCAATGTCATATATCTTGGCCTTCATGAGGGCGAGGATGTCCTCCTCTGTTGACCCGTTATCCAGGAGTACAAGGAGGGGAAGTTTCTGCCCGTGCCTCTCAAGGTCCTCAAGGGCATATGAGAGGTCCTTCACGACATCCTCAAGTTCATAGAACGGTGCCTTGCTGGGGGCCCTCTTGAAGTAGTGCCACTCAGCATCTGTGCTGGGGTTGAGGTCACGGAGGAGGGGTAAAACGGCCTTCTCAATGGCGACACCGGCACAGATACCATCAGCGTCTGCATGGTGCCTCACAAGGATTGATCTTCCATCATAGACAGCCCTCCTTATTGCCTTGGCCGCCTCAACAAGCTTTGGCCTTAATTTTTCAAGGGTTTCACTTTCAATTAGCAGGTCCTTCCTTTCTGGTTCAGCCCTTCTGTCTATGGCCTCATCTATGAGTCGCCTGGCCTCAGCGGCTTCCTTACCTATCAGGCGTTCGATTGACTCGGATTCTATCTGAATCTTTCCTGTGTGCTGGTTAACCTCCCCTATAACCTCAACTATGTGGCCGATCTGTATGTGGGGGTAGACCCTTATACCTGGCTCGTCGAAGGCGGCGGCCCATGTGGTCCCTGTTTCATCGGATACTGTGAATATGGTGGGACCGGATGTCTGCTGTATCTGTATAACCTCTCCCACTATCCGCACGGTTTTACCAAGGCTCTTTGTATCTATATCTGATATCCTGGTCCTTGGCAGGTCCTTCTTTAACTTGATAACCTCGTAGGGGCCCTTTATACTGGCGGGGATCATGTCAACCTCGCCCTTGTAGGGTTTCACCTGGGATACCCTGACGAATATTTCATCCCCCACCTTGTAGTCTGGGAACACTCCCCTCATGAGTCCCCAGACGTGACTGTTGAGGCTCACAAAGACCCCATATTTTTCCACTCTGGTTATCCTTCCACGGTATATGCTTCCAACCTCGAGGTCGTCCATTGTGCATGCAGGGTGGAGGATGTAGACCTTCTCCTTCTTCTGACAGTCCGGGCAGTACTCATCCCTACCCTTTATCATCCTTCCACATGATGGGCAGATGTTCACCTCACCCTTACCTTTGCAGGTGGGGCAGGTCTCCCTCACCTCCACCTCACCCTTACCCCTGCAGACATCACAGGGGACCTCATGGGAGTCCTCCAGGTCGAACCTCTGCCTTGCACTGTTTGAAACACCCTTGAAATGATCCTTTATATCCTCTGTTGATCTGAAACCTGTTCCATGGCATGCGCTGCATATCTTGTAACTCTTAACACGGTAACCCTTACCCTTACATTCACTACATGACTGAATCATGGTATTCCTCATAGAAACGATTTATTTAGATGATAAATGTTAGATTTATTATATTAAACCGTGATCCATATATATTTGTGTGTCACCGGAGGTTGTGTATGTTTGATCCACTGGAACTGAAAAATTCAGTCATAAATTTTTTCAATAAAAGGAGACATCCCGGTGGAGGTTACACGCTCTACGAGGGCCTCCCTGATTCAAAGAACACCTTCTATGCCATCAGATCCTTTGAGGTCCTTGACTACGAACCCCCCGGCCTTGAGGAGACCCTTGACTGGCTCGAGGACCTCCACAGGGGAGGGACCTTCGCTACCCAGGGGCTCTTCTACAGGTGCAGTATCCTCAGAGATTATGGCATGGACTTTGAAATACCTGAGAAATTCACTGAGATGCTTAGGAGATCCTACAGGAAATCAAACATTGAGATAACCTACTACATGGACTCCATCCTGAGGATGCATGGTGAGTACCTTGATGAAATACCTGAATGGGTGCTCTCAGTTCAGAATGAGGATGGGGGATTCGGGGTCTATGGTTCAGATATTATCAACACCCGATTTGCGGTTGAAATACTCAGTTCCCATGGAGTGAAGATTGAGGTTGACAGGGTCCTCGGGTTCACGGATTCCTGTTTCTCGGATGGTGCATGGAACTTCACACCCATATCATATCCGCCCTACATTGAAACCGTCCACTCTGGCTTCCGAATCAATGAGATCTTGAGAGGGAGAGCGGAGGATGTAACAGACTTTGTAATGAAAATAAGGAACCCTGATGGCGGCTTCAGGAGGTCAGTTTACATGGGAATCTCTGAACCGGAATACACATACAGGGCAATCTACATGCTGACACGTATTCATGGATGATGAACCACAATAGCATATGATGAAATCATTCTCTTTAAGCTCTACAAAAACGAATTGATCCTGAAGATACCAATACTGAGAAATCATTCTAAGGAGTATAATTATGAGAAAATCAACGGCATTCATTGTAATTCTTGGAATCGTGAGTCTCTTATTATGAGAAAATCAACGGCATTCATTGTAATTCTTGGAATCGTGAGTCTCTTCGCTGACATGACCTATGAGGGTGGCAGGGGGATAACGGGGCCCTTCCTGGCTTTCCTTGGTGCCAGTGCCTTCATGGTCGGATTTGCAGCCGGCTTCGGGGAGCTATCAGGCTATCTTGTAAGGTTTCTCTCAGGATACATCTCTGATAGAACCGGGAGGTACTGGCTCATAACCTTTGCAGGATACCTGATAAACCTGCTTGCAGTCCCCCTCCTTGCATTTGCAGGTAACTGGCAGGTCGCGGTTTTGCTGATCATACTTGAGAGGCTCGGTAAGGGCCTCAGGACACCCCCAAGGGATGCCATGCTATCCTATGCATCATCTGATATGGGTCATGGTGCTGGATTTGGACTGCATGAAGCCCTTGATCAGATAGGGGCAGTTGCTGGTCCCCTGATACTATTCATGGTCCTGGCATCAGGTGGAAGCTACAGGGAGGGATTTCTGGTCCTCCTGGCACCCGCCACTGTTGCCATTGCAGTTCTCACAATGGGTTACATCCTGTTCCCGAGGCCATCTGAACTTGAGGCATCAGGTGAGATTGATTACAGACATCTCAGGGGGGCTTACTGGCTTTACCTTGCCTCGGTATGCTTCGTTGCCCTCGGCTATGCTGATTTCCCCCTGATCGGATATCATCTTGGAGTCAGTAGTGTGCTGGAGCCCTCAAAGATCCCCCTTATATATTCACTCGCCATGCTCACCGACGCCCTTTCAGCCCCCTTATTTGGCAGATACTTTGACAGGTACGGTTTCAGGGTCATGGCCCTTGCAGTTCTCATTTCAATGTTCTATGCACCACTGTCATTCCTTGGAGGTTCATGGGCTGCATTTGTGGGTGCTGTCCTCTGGGGTGTGGGTATGGGGGCCCAGGAGTCTGTTATGAGGGCTGCTGTTTCTGTCTTCTCATCCCCAGAGAGGAGGGGTTCTGCCTACGGCACATTTAATACAATCTTCGGTGTGGCCTGGTTTTCAGGTAGCCTCATCATGGGTTACCTCTATGGAGTGTCTGTACATGGACTTGTGGCATTCTCAATCATCACACAGTCCGCGGCTCTGATCATTCTTCTGAGCCTTGAAAGATTCAGGTCTGTTAGTTAAAAGCCCCCCGCAACATGGAATTTCCTTAGACCTGCGGATTTTCCACAATTTATATTCGACCGAAAAGAACATACCATCAGATTCAGCATTATCATCCTAAAGTATATATGGATAAATGTTAACAGATAAAGTGTATCCATTAGGTGATGGAGTCCACCTTTAACCGCTTTTTCTGGCTGATGACTCCTGCATAAAAAAAATGTAGGAGGAGCTGTCTTCCTAATGGAGGTATTAACTTGGAGTATGTTGCATTCAGCGTAGCTGTTATCATACTACTTGGTCTGCTATTCAACAAGGTCTTCACAAGGGCAAGGCTCCCGGGAATCCTTGGGATGCTGATACTGGGTATCCTTATAGGGCCCCATGGATTGAACCTGATCTCAAAGAGCATAATGGATATATCCCCTGACCTCAGGGTTATAGCCCTCATAATAATCCTGTTGAGGGCAGGGTTTGGTATAAACCTTGAGAGCCTCAGGAAGGTGGGAATGACTGCAGTCAAGATGAGCTTCATACCCGACGTCGTTGAGGGCCTTGCAGTGATGGTGGCCTCACACTACATACTCGGACTTCCCATCATTGAGGCGGGTATACTGGGCTTTGTTATAGCCGCAGTCTCACCGGCAGTCATAGTCCCCCAGATGCTATCATTCATCGAGAGGAGGATGGGAACAGCCAAGGGCATACCCACGATCATACTGACGGGGGCATCAGTTGATGATGTGGTCTCAATAACGCTGTTCTCTGTATTCCTGGGCATATACCAGGGACAGCAAGTTAACCTGCTTGTTGAGGCCATTGGAGTTCCACTATCGATACTGACCGGGATAATCGCAGGCCTTGCTCTTGGTCTTGGTCTGGTATACCTCTTCAGGAGGTTTGAGATAAGGAACACAGAGAAGACGCTCATAATTCTGGGTGCGGCCATTCTGCTCAAGAACATTGGTGACGTTCTCAGCACCCATATTCCAGTCGCCGCCCTTGTGGGCGTCATGGTGGTGGGACTTGTCATCCTCGAGAGGATGCCTGAGACTGGTCTCAAATTATCTGAGAAGTTCAACAAGGTCTGGATATTCGCGAAGATACTCCTCTTCGTCCTTGTCGGTGCACAGGTGGATGTGAGGCTCATATTCCATGTTGGCCTGCTGGGGCTTGCGGTGATCACCATTGGACTGATGGTGAGGAGTCTCGGTGTGCTGGTCTCCCTTAGAGGAACGGATCTTAACCTGAAGGAGAAGGTGTTCTGCATCGCGGCATACATACCAAAGGCGACGGTACAGGCGGCCATAGGTGCAATACCCCTTGCCGCCGGAGTGGCTGCTGGTGAAACAATACTTGCAATGGCTGTGCTTGCTATCCTCTTCACAGCACCCCTCGGATCCCTGGCTGTGAAATGGACGGGTGAGAGGTTCCTGGAGGTTGAAAGGGCGGATTAAAACTGATTGTTGATCAGACAAATTTTTCAGGATTTTTTTTAACAATCTCCATCCTTTCACTTTCAAGTTCTTTTGCTGTTCTCATGTAGCTGTTTGCCATTTCAATGTTGGAGTTACCGTTCTCTGTCTGATTGAGGCTGAACATCTGGATGGCATTTTTAAGTTCACTGGTGGCGTTTATCTTGGCTTCAAGTTCAGATACGAGGATTTCAAGGTAATTAACAATTACCGGATCTCCACCATTCCTGGCATAGCCCAGGGCCTCGGATGCAAGGTCCCTGGCGGATCTGTACTCTGAAGCTGCGAGTTCACACTTTGATAGTGCCTCATCGAGTTTGAAGCTGTTGGCTGCAATGGCGGATTCATTGAAATAGGAGTCGCCCTTCTTTATATGATCGTTTATCTCGGGCACCAGCGTATTTATGCTGCTGTTTCCAGAGTTTATGCAGCCACTCACAGCCACAACGAGAATTAAAAGGGTGATAAACTGGATACGCTTCATGTTGGATCTCTTTATAATCTGGAAAATAAAAGTTTTGGGGTTAAGGGCGGATACACTGCATTGATTTATTTGTTGACTGAAGGTGCTCAGCTGGCTAAGGACTCGATCAGGTTCCCCTGTGAATGCCCCAGCACCCGACCCATTGTATGGTGGCTCATGCTGACCACCTAATCTCAGGTCATTCAGGATTGCTGTTTCTTAAAGTTCAGGATCATAATTGCTGGCTGTCCTGAACTCCATAAAACCCTGAGTTCAAGGCAATCCATGTCATCAAGCAAGTGGTGGCGTGTCTGATCTTTATAGCCTTTTGATTTGAGGATGCGGTGTGTATTCGGTCTCAATACCACTGAAAAAAGGTAATTTGAGGGTCTCAGTACCAGAGGCCATGTATGTTGCAGTATATCCTCACCATGAGTTCTGAAGCCATCTCAAGGGGGAATTCTGCCTCCGGCTTATCTCCCGGTTTAAGGTCCTTTCTGTAGACCCTGTCTCCTGCCATGACCTCTATCCACTGGATGTAGTGGTTCTCCTCCATTGGGTGTGGAACCTCACCCACCCTGACCCTGATGCCAGCACCGGTTTCTTCCACCACCGGGACGTGCTTCTCTGGTCCAACATCGGTTCTTCTTGCAACCAGTAGTTCCATAGGCTGATTACAGCATACAAGCTGTCCAGCTCCAGGGTTAAGGACTTCAACGATGTTACCGCAGACGTTGCACCTGAATACCTGGTTTGTTTCTGTCATGGGAGACCCTCAGTATTCCTCACATTTCACCTGGAAGTACCTGCTGGGGTGGTCACATGATGGACACTTCTCGGGTGGTTCTGTTCCCTCATGGACGTAGCCGCATTTTCTGCAGACCCAGGCCACGGGTTCATCCTTCCTGTAAACCTTACCTGTCTCAACCAGCTTGAGGAGCCTTCTGTAGCGTTCCTCGTGGTGCTTCTCAGCCTCTCCTATTGCCCTGAGCCTCTTTGCAATTTCAGGGTATCCCTCCTCCTCTGCCACATCAGCAAATTCAGGGTACATCTCGCTGTTCTCATAGTGCTCACCTTCAATGGCGGCTATGAGGTTCTCATCTGTGGTTCCAAGTGTCAGGGGGGCCTCTGCATCCACCAAAATTGAGCTGAGATCCTCACCGGCCTCCTTCCTGAGGTCATTTATCAGGCGGAAGAGCCACTTGGCATGCTCCCTCTCATTATCTGCTGTGGTCAGGAATATCTCGGATATCTGCTCGAATCCTTCCTTCTTGGCGATTTTGGCATAGAAGGTGTACCTGTTTCTTGCCTGGCTCTCACCGATAAAGGCCTTTGTAAGGTTTTCAAGGGTTCTTTTCATTTTTTCACCCATCACTTTTTACATCAATATTTATGAACATAATGATATTAATAATTTCATTTCATCTGCTGGTTGAAGCAAAGCTGCTATCCACTGTGCCCCCTGAAGCTGAAGGTCCTTGCGTTCAGGGCGACTATGACGGTGCTCAGTGACATGAGAATTGCCCCCACCGCAGGACTTAGGATGATGCCCTGCCCGTAGAGGACTCCTGCTGCCAGTGGGAGGGCTATGACATTGTATCCTGTTGCCCAGATGAGGTTCTCCTTCATCTTGCTGTAGGTGGCTGCTGCAAGGTCCATGAGATCCACAACGTCGAGGGGGTTGCTCCTCACAAGGACGACATCGGCGCTATCCATTGCAACATCCGTGCCGGCCCCTATTGCCACACCAATATCTGCCTGTGCAAGGGCCGGGGCATCATTTACACCATCACCCACCATCACAACCCTCAGCCCCTCCTCCTGAAGCTTCCTTATTTCATCATACTTCTCAATGGGCATGAGCTCAGCCATGTAATCGTCTATACCAACCTCTGAGGCAACCCACCCAGCCACTGCACTGCTGTCACCTGTTAACATGAGGCACCTGACACCCCTTGATCTGAGTATCCTTACAGCCTCCCTGGCCTCCGGCCTTATCATGTCTCCCAGGGCGATGCAGCCCCTGAGTTCATCATCCACAATCACAAATACGGTGGTCTTGGCCTGCTCCATCAGCTCATCAACGCGGGGGTCACTGATTCTGAAACCAAGCTCCTCTGTGTAGCCGTAACTGAGCACCTTAACCATTGAGCCGTTAACACGTCCCATCACACCCCTACCCTCTATTGAGTTGAAGTTTTCCACCGGGAGGACCTCATCCACGGTTTCAACTATCCCCCTTGCTATTGGGTGGCTGGATCCTGATTCAACGGCCGCGGCATAGGACAATATTTCACCCTCATCCATTTCAGGGTCAAAGGATATAACATCGGTTATTCCAGGTTCACCCATGGTGAGGGTGCCTGTCTTGTCAAATACAACCACATCAGGTTTTCTGGCATTCTCGAAGGCTTCACGGTTCCTTATGAGTATACCCCTACCTGCGGAGATGGCTGTTGAGACTGCTATGACGAGGGGTATTGCAAGTCCCAGTGCATGGGGGCATGCGGTGACCATGAGGGTGACGGCCCTTTCAAGGGAGAAGAAGACACCCATCCCCAGTAAATACCAGGCCATGAACGTTAGAAGCCCACCCAGGAGGGCGATGGATGTTAACCAGAAGGCGGCCCTGTCTGCAAGCACCTGGGTCCTTGTTCTCCCCTCCTGGGCCCTGCCCACAAGTTCAATGATCTGGGAGATGAAGGACTCCTCACCCACACGTTCAACCTCCACTGTCAGGGATCCTCCAATGTTGATGGAACCCCCGATGACTGCATCCCCGGGCACCTTCTTCACGGGCCTTGATTCGCCTGTCAGGAGCGATTCATTGACATGGGACTCCCCCCTGATGACGGTTCCATCTGAGGGTATCCTCTCACCGGCCCTCACAACCACGAGGTCGCCTGGTTTGAGGGTGCTAACCTCAACATCCTCAACCCTGCCATCAACCACAAGGTGGGCCCTCCCTGGGAGTAGCCCTGCAAGCCTTTCAATAGCCCCCGCTGCACTCCCCACGGACCTCATCTCTATCCAGTGACCCAGGAGCATAACATCTATCAGTGTGACGAGTTCAACAAAGAATACCATCCCCTCGAGGCCCAGAATCACCCCAAGGCTGTAGGTGTATGCCACCGTGATTGCAACTGCAATGAGTGTCATCATACCGGGGCTGCGTGATGATAGCTCCCCCAGGGACCCCCTCAGGAAGGGGTATCCACCATAAAGGAATATCACTGATGATAGGATGAGCACCAAGTATTCGCTGCCCTTGAAACTGAACAGGACCTTGCCTGTTGGAAGTTCACCCAGAAGGATGACGGGAACCGTCAGTAGAAGGCATACCATGAACCTCCTCCTGTAGTCCTCCTCGTGGTGCCTGTGCATATCCATCATATCTGAACTCTCCTTTCCGTGATTCCTGTGCCTGTCCATCATTTCACCCCCAGGTACTCCATGATCCATTCAGGGTCCTCCGTTGGTGGGTGACACGTTTTTCTATCACAGAGGTAGTAGGTGCAGCCATCACCCAGCGCCACCTTCTCATTGAGGTGTGGCGGAGCAAAGGACCAGTCTTTCCCCATTACTGTGAGGGTGAAATCCGGTATCAGGGTTTTCCTGAGAACTGCAGGTATTTCTGGTTCTCCAGTGCAGACAACCACAAGGGACCTTCCACCATGGATGGCCCACTCTGCAGATGACAGGAGGAAGGTGTGGGCCCCTGGAGAGGATTCAGCCCTCCTGGCGAAGGCGCCCAGTATCCCCCGGGCCTCAGCTATAAGTTCATCATCCTCAAGGATGCCACCGAGCCTCAGAAGGTTCTGCATGTGAACAGAGTTACCTGATGGAATCGCACCATCAACTGATTCCTTTGGCCTCACAATAACGTCCGGATCATCCGTCAGATAAAAGCCACCATCAGAATCCCTGAAGTTATCCCTGAGGGTCTCTGTGAGTTCAAGGGCTTTTCTGATGTAGCCCTCCCTGAGGGTTGCGTCATACATTTCAAGGAGGCCCCATATCAGGAATGCGTAGTCATCAAGTTTCCCGTTTATGGCTGCCTCACCATCGCGGTACCTGTGGAGCAGCACCCCATCGGACATTAGCCTATCTTCAATGAATTCAAGGCACCCTTCAGCTGCCCTGAGGGATTCATCGTGATCAAGGACCTTGCTGCAGCGTGCGAGGGCGCCGATCATCAGACCATTCCAGTCTGTCAGTATCTTGTCATCCACTGCAGGGGCCTGGCGCTCAAGCCTCCTGGTAAGCAGCACCCTCCTTGCTTCCTCTATTCTCTCACTGAGTTCCTCCAGGGTCAGGTTGAACTCCTCTGCCACCCCCTCAGGGGAGTCCACATGGAGTATGTTCTCACCCCTAACTTCGCCCCTGAAATTACCATCCTCAAGGACGTTGAAGTAGCGCATCACGATGTCTGCATCATCACCGAGGGCCTCCCGTATCTCTGATGCCCTCCAGAGGTAGTAACCGCCCTCAACGCCACCACTCTCAGCATCCACGGCCGAGTAGAATGCGCCCTCAGGGGACTGGAGGTCCCTGCGGACATACTCTGAAATCTCAAGGGCGGTCCTCCGGTGGAGCTCCTCACCCGTCACCTGGAAGGCCTCAAGGTAGGCTGTCATTGTGAGTGCCTGGTCATAGAGCATCTTCTCAAAGTGGGGTATCGTCCATGTTGGCTCAACAGCGTATCTGTGGAAACCGTAACCCAGCTGGTCATATATTCCACCGTACCTCATCCTCTCAAGGGTGAGTCTGACCATTTCAAGGGCCTCCCCGTCACCCCTCCTGAGGTGGTAGGTGAGCAGGAAGTGGATGTTGTGGGAGGTGGGAAATTTCTGCTGGGACCCGAAACCTCCATTTTTCCTGTCAAAATTCCTTCTGAGGTACTCGTAGGCCATATCCACGGTTTCAAGTTTAATCTGGTATGAAGAAGACTTTTCCTTCAGGGCCTCCACGACCTTCCTCGCGGTCTCAGCTATCCCGTCGGGGTCGTTCTTCCAGAGCAGCGCAATCCTCTCAAGGATTGTCCTGAGACCGGGGGCTCCTCCTCTGTCATCTGGAGGGAAGTATGTCCCTGCAAAGAAGGGTTCACCCTCGGGTGTCATGATGATTGTCAGGGGCCATCCACCGCTACCTGTCATCATCTGGCAGACCCTCATGTAGATGGCATCAATATCCGGACGCTCCTCCCGGTCCACCTTAACAGCAACAAATTCCCTGTTTAGTATATCTGCGATTTCAGGGTTCTCAAAGGATTCCCTTGCCATCACATGGCACCAGTGACATGTGGAGTATCCTATCGATAAAAATATTGGCTTCCTCTCTGCAATGGCCCTTCTGAAGGCATCATCACCCCATGGATACCAGTTCACAGGGTTGTGTGCATGCTGCAGTAAATAGGGACTCTTCTCCTTTATGAGAGAATTGGTGTACTCATCTTTCATTGGCTCCCCCTCAATGGTATATATGTTGATGACACTTTATTAATTGAGGGGTTGATTCTACTATCCTGGTCTGCTGATTGTAAACTGTTCCATCCTCTTGCTGTGCCAGATGAGATACTTGCATTCCAGGTTTTCATTAAAATTGTTCCATAATATTCCAGCATCCTGTCATAAGATCGAATCCTTTAATTAATTCTCCCTTCAAATTCATCTGTATAAATGATCAGGTGATCCGCAATGAGTCTCATCATAACCTACATAAGTAGCAAAGGATGTGTCATGGCCGGGGACAAACGGAGAATAGCCTACTTTGGTGATAAATCAAGTAGAGAGATCCTTGAGGATGAACTGTACGCCGGTAAGATAAAGAGTGATGATGAACTCCAGAGGAGGGCGTCAGAGCTTGGGGTGAATATAAAGGTCACAGATGACACATGCAAGGTCAGAAGCCTTGGAGACGTTGTTGTAGGTGAAATAAGCCAGAAGACACCCTTTGAGACAAGAAGAAGAAGGATATACGCAACAACAGGGGCCTACCAGATAATTGAACTCACAGGTTCAAGGATAACCAGCATGGAAAAGGGCGATACTGCAATAATAGTCTTCGGGAATAAGATAGCCAAGGAGATTACAAACAGGTTCCTCAAAAAGAGGTGGAGGACAAAGACAAGCCTTAAGGATGTCGCTGACCTCTTCAGGGAACTCATGGACCATGTGTCCTCACAGACACCCTCTGTTGGCAGCGAATATGACCTGTTCATAAAGAGCCCATCCCTGGATAAGAAGAGCGCCCACAAACTTCTGAGTGACACCATTGTGAGGGATGTCCGCCTCCTCCAGAAATGGAGGGCCAAACTCAAACAGGAGATGCTAGACCGACGGGAGGAGATGAAACTGGCCTCAAGGATCCTCACAGAGGGCGAGGTCGGCAGGGTTATGAGGCAGGAGGGAAACCACGTTGAGGTTAAACTTGCAGGTGATGTTGAGGCCTATGACACCCGCTGGAAGAAGGTTGCAGGTCCAGGTGACATGGTACTCATGAGGGTAGCAGATGGCGGCACCATCTCACCCGGCGAGAAAATAGCTGTAAGGGATGAGAACCTCTGCGTGGAGGGGAGGGATATAAAGATTGACTGTGACGTCATAATCTGTCGCAGGGAGGAATAAATTTTTATTGGCGGCGGATAAAGATAGGATGGGTGATTGAATGAGGTTAACGTTTCTAGGGAGTGGTGGCGGACGATTTCGCCACCATAACACAGAAGAGGATGACCGGCGGCCTGAGGATTGATGGAATCGCCGGCATGAACATACACATCGACCCTGGGCCGGGGGCGCTTGTGAGGTCCTATCAGTTCGACTCTGACCCCAAGAAGCTGGATGCTGTGATGGTCTCCCACTCACACACCGATCATTACACCGATGCAGAGGTCCTAATAGAGGCAATGACCAGGGGCATGACGCGCCAGAGGGGCACCATCATGGGAAGTTTAAGTGTAATGGAGGGTTACAGGGACTGGGGACCATGCATCTCAGATTACCATATGAGAAAATCACGATGCATAACACTATCAGCCGGTGAGACCGTTGATATAGGGGATCTTGAGGTCACAGGTACCGGTACCGTTCATGGGGACCCGACAGGTGTGGGGTTCAGGTTCAGGGCTGATGACCTTTCAGTTTCCTATACCTCGGATACAGAGTACTTCGATGGACTTGCAGAATACCACAGGGGGGCGGATGTCCTCATAGCAAGCGTCATAAGACCCGGGGATGAGCATATAAGGGGTCACATGTGTACGGATGATTTCATAAGACTCGTGGAGGATGTGGAGCCGGGTATTGCAGTGATGACCCACCTTGGAATGAAGATGATACTCAACGACCCTGAGATGGAGGCATTCAGGGTCCAGGAGGCAACGGGTATCAGGACACTGGCAGCGAGGGATGGCATGAAACTTGACCTGGATGGGAGCAGCCTTGATATTTCCTGAGGGCGCTCTTCATCCACATCCACACATGGGCCCGTCAAAGCCCCGGGCTTTGAATTTATCCAGCTATTGGTGGTATAAATGAACTTCAAAGGTTTTTTTGGATTTTGAGGATAAGGGTATTCAGGATCACTCAAATTAGCGGCTGTTCGCATGGTCTTGAAATCAGTTAAGGGCTTTTTAGGAATCCTATGGGTTGGTTTTTCGGTGCTGTAATCTAGCTGTCTTTGGGTTGTGTTCTCTGTAAAGTTACCTTTGCAGGCCGTGGAATCCGCTGTGGGGTTGTCTGCAGCGGCTGCGGAACTAACAGACACCATAAAGATAAGAACAGCCAGCAACAGGACATAAAAATCCTTCACCTAAACACCTCCAATCAGTTGATAATAGGATTATACACAAAACTCATATATATTACGGATCACCTGCAACCTATTACTTGATGGAGAAGAGTGGAAAGTTAGGGACAGAACTTTAAAAAGGCTTCCCCCTAAATTTATCTTCTTAAACCACTTCAGGCCCTATATGATGTGACAGTTGCAAGCAGGGTGATGACCCTTATCACTTCACAAATCCCCGCCTCCACTCCTGGCCCCCTTTATGATATCCAGGATTCCGGCTGTGATAAATAGTACTCCCGTTCCAGAGAATATCAGTACTTCATCTGAGAGTAGGGATGTTTTATTGATCCAGGCCACCAGCAGCGTAGATACTGTCATCAGCACACCTACAGGAATATCCAGTAACCAGGACTCCACCTCCAGGACCTCCTTGAGGAGTATGTTTACAAGGAAGAGTAGGAGGGGGACAGTGGGCACGGATATCTTATAGCCATGGATTAAGTCACGGATTTCAGATATTACCACCACGATGATGAAGGCTGCTAGAAAGACTGTGAACATCCCCCAATTATTCCTCACCATACTTTAACCCCAACAAAAAATATAAGGGATTGATTAAAAATCACTCATTTCTCATTCCTGCGGTTCTCTGACCCCCTCTCTGAGACGTGTTTATATAAAAGGAGTGCGTAGTTAAGCACTATCAGGGAGGGTAAAGCCGACCATAAAATCTCTAAAGTGCTTTTAATTAAATTGGCATCCATATATATTGAAGAAAGAATGCCCATCATGTTGATTATAACAAGAGACATGGCAGAAATTAACCTTTTACCTTCACACCATTCCAGCAGACCCCCAAAGATCACTCCGTTAAGGAAGAGATAAATTATAGGTTGGAACTGCCCTTGATCACAGATTCTATAAAAGAGGTCACTGAGGGGGAGCTCCCCTGAAAATAAAAAGATAAGGCTTGAGAGGAAAACAACCCCTAATCCAATTGAACGGACACGAGATCTCCATATCATTGAAAACACCCTTTACCTGTCGAGACGATACCTGTGAACCCACCTGTAAGATCTAATATATGCCCTCTTAAATCCAGGATTAACGTTATCACCATACCACTCAATTAGCCCGTAAACTCCCATATATGCCTGGATACCCTCCCAGATGACCTGCAAGAACTTACCCTTGATTTTCTTCATTTCCTCATCAGTCAAGGTTCTGTTGTCTGCTTGCACACCGGTTGAGCTGGTATCTATCAAGTTATTTGCAGATTCTGACGAGTTTGTATTTTCATTGCCTTGATCTGTTTGATTATTTGTCTGATCCGTGGATTCGTTAACCTGCGCCGGATTATTAG